>CAMYIJ010000196.1 GCA_947258375.1 uncultured Acidimicrobiaceae bacterium | reverse complement strand
AGCAGGTCACCCGCCACCCCGGGGTCAACGTGGCTCTCGCCGTCCGCCGTTCCCTTGATCGCCTCGATCAGCCGATCGCGCGGGGCGTCTTTCAGCAAGTAACCCGAAGCTCCGGCGCGGATGGCGTCGAGGACCCACTCTTCGGCGTCATAGGTGGTCAACACCAGGACCTTGACTTCCGGGTGCTCGGCGCGCAGGGCCCGGGTGGCTTCGACGCCGTTCATGATCGGCATGTTGAGGTCCATCAGGACCACTTCGGGCAACAAACCCGGGAAGATCTCCACGGCCTCGGCGCCGTTGCCGGCCACGCCGACGACCTCGAGGCTCGGCACGGTCCCGAGAATCGCCCGCAGCCCTTCCCGCACCACCTCCTGATCATCGACGATCATGACTTTGGTCGGTCGGTCGCTCATCGGGCGGCCACCACCTCAAACCGCACGGTGGTTCCCGTGCCGGGCACCGATTCGACGGCCAGTGAGCCGCCGACCATCTGAGCCCGTTCCCGCATACCTTCGATTCCCACGTGGCCGTTGGGCACCGCGGCCGATGTGTCGAAGCCCTCACCGTCGTCGGCGACCTCGAGCACCAGACGCCGCCCCCTGCCGTTGAGAAGAACGTCCACCGACGTGGCGCGGCTGTGGCGGGCGGCATTGGTTATGGCTTCATCGGCGATTCGGTAGATGGCCTGCTCCAGATGAGGTGCGATTTCACCGAGATCATCATCGATGGCGAAGTCGACTGCCAGCGAAGAGCGGGCCTCCACAGCCGATCCCAGGTGTTGCAGCGCTCCCGCCAATCCCCACTCCTCGAGGGGAGAAGCCCGCAAGGCCTGGATGGCCCGGCGCGCCTCGCCGAGGCCGGTGCGAGCTCCTTCGAGCGACTGATCGAGCATCGCCTTCGCTTTGTCCGGATCGTCGTCCCACAGCGCCTTGACCGCCTCGAGCTGCACGGCCGTCGCCGAGAGGGAGTGAGCCAGAGTGTCGTGCAGCTCGCGCGCCATCCGGTTCCGCTCTCGTGACGTTGCCAGCTCTTCGAGCATCGCGGCGTGCGCTTCCAGAGTGCCGCGAGCCTCCCGCTGGCCGCCGACCAGCTTGACCACGAACAGTCCCACGAACGCAAAGAGCACTCCTCGGGCCAGAACGACAGCGGACAGGACGGCCATGTCGGCCCCCGCCTCCTCCAGCGGAGTGCCAGGCGATCAGGAGCAGCGGGACCCACAGCAGAAAGAAAGGCTGCCAGTAGTCGGCCAACGCCTCGTTCGGGCTGAGCCCGGCGTCGAGACGGCCGACGATGTTCTGAGCGCTCTCGACTATCGGCCCCAGGGTGGCCAACGCGAGCGCCACCGGCAGGAACATCCGACCCAGCTTGCGCTGCGCCCATGGCCACACCAGCAGGATCATCAAAAGGCCGAAGAGGAACACGCCACCGCCGGGGAACCGGGGATTGGTCGGGTCGGGCTCGGCGCGCACCGACCACAGCACGAGCACCCCGAAACCGAGCCGGATCGCCACATACCAGCGGAAGATCCGCAGAAGGCCCGGTTCGATATTGGGGTGCTGGATCTTGTCTTGCTCGCGAGCTGCGCGGGCCCGGTTCTTCGCCGCCATGGCTGCATTATCGGCCACTAGGCCGTGCAGCCCTAGTGATCGCTGTCATGACATGACGTGCGCTCCGTCATGGCGCGACGTGGCGGTCGTTACTACCGCGACAGCCCCGTTCCGTCGTCCAATGGAGACGTAATCGAGACACCCATGGAGGTGGACCATGAAGAACCGAGTGTTCCTCGCAAGCGGCCTGGCAGTCCTCGGACTATTCGCCGGAGCCTGCCAGCTCGACGTCGAACGCAACACCGACGGATCGCTCCAGATCGAGGCCGTCATCTCAGAAGACGACATCGCGGCTGAGATCGCCCACGGGATGGCGGCGGACGAGGGCAACGTGACCGTCGATCTCAGAAACGGCTATGCCTTGATCACCGCCGAAGGCCCCACCGAGGAGGATCCACTTCTCGACGAAGCCTCTTTCCGAATGGAGCTGTTCGTTGTCGACGGCCACCTCGGAGCCGAAGTCAGCGACGCCAAGTGGAATGACATCGACATCCCGCAGGCGATGGTGGAGGTGTGGAACGAGGAGCTCGCCAGGGAGCTCGAAGAGGGCGCCAAAGAGGATCCCGACAGCACGCTCGTGTCCGTCGAGATCAAGAACAAGGAGCTGCGGTTCGAGTTCCGTCACGAAACGGAGCAGTCAAAGGGTTAGCCCAGAGACCCATCGAGCGGGCGGTCCTTCCCTTCGGGCCGCCCGCTCGGCGCGTCCCAGTTCAGTTGCAGCTGGCGGAACCCGAGAAGAGGGCAACTCCGTCGACGTTGATGAAGTGCCAGGTGTAGCTGTCCGCTGCCAGCTCGAAGACCATGACGCCGTAATCGGTGTTGTTCCAGGCGTTGATGCTGTGGTGCTGAGGGTCGGGCGGGTTGTAGTGAGACCTGCCGCCGGCCCCGGAAATGAACTGGCGGATGCCGTTGACCGGATCGAGGTTGCCCTGCCAGTCCTGGGGTAGGGCCTCTGCGTAGTAGTGGGCGTGGCCGTTCACGACAACATCCCCGCTGTTGTCATAGAGCGCCTTCCAGAACTCAAGCGGATGACCGACCGGCGTCTCGCCAACAAACCGCGGGAAGTGGAAGAACGCCATGGTGCAGGCGTTGCTCGACGCCGCCAGTTCGGAACGCAGCCACTCCACCTGTGGTGCGTCCGCGGCACAACCGCCTATATGGCCACAGTTGCTGTTCAACGCATAGATCTCCCACCCGGCGACCTCGTAGCGATAGTAGAAGTCGGGCCCGTGGGCGGCG
>CAMYIJ010000195.1 GCA_947258375.1 uncultured Acidimicrobiaceae bacterium | reverse complement strand
CGAGGGGCGCCTGCAGGGCGACGATCGCCCGAGCGGTGTCGCCATCGACGACCCGCGCCCGCTCGTAGGGCAGGTAGTGCGACAGATCCGAGCTGATGACAATGCGTGTCTCCGGCCCTCCCCAGACCGCCTCCAGCACCTCCGCCACCTCCTCGCCCGTGGCCTCGCCCACCACCAGCGGCAGAACCTCGAAGTCGTCGAGCACCACCTGCAGGAACGGCAGCTCCACCTCGAGGGAGTGCTCCGGCTCGTGGGCAGCGGCATGCTCGGCGACCTGCGGCAGCGACGCCACCCGTCGAGCCGCCTCGACGGCGACCGGCACCTCGCCCAGGGGGGTGGCGAAGACGTCGGAGCCCGGCAGGCCGAGGCCGCGCAACGCCACCCGGTGGGCCGGCCCGAGAAGCACGATGCGGCGGATCTCGGCGGCGTCCCCAGCCAGCTGAGTGAAAGCGAAACCGGCCGTCGGCCCCGAGTAGACGTAGCCTGCGTGGGGCGCGATCACCGCCTTGACCCGGGCCGCGCCGGCGCCGCCGGGGCTGGCCGCCGCCAGATATCCCTCGACCTCTCGCCGCAGGGTCGACGGGTCGGCGGGATAGAACATGCCGGCGACTGCCGGCGGGCGCACGTTCCTCATCAGGCCGGAACAGACGGTTCTCTCTTGAGAACAAGCATCGGGCTGCAGATATTCGCTAGGCCGCCGGGCTGGCGGGCCGGCCTACACCTCGTTCACGGCGCCTGCTCGACGGGCAGGTTGGGGTGCTCTCGGTGCCAAACGACGCACGAGTGCCGCATCCCACCGCGGCCGATCTCGCGATCACCGCCTTGCGCGCCGTCAGCGCGTCCTTGGCGCCCATGACCTTCTGGTACATGCAGCTCTCGCCGAGCAGCAGAGGAAGACCGGGAACAACGAGTCCCACGCCTGGGCGATCTCCGCTTGCCGCTCTCGCATCGGCTGTCGAGGTGCCGAGCGCCAGATCAAAACCGGCCGATCAACCAGCCTGAGTCGAGACCGCAGCGCCGCTCCAAACCCGTACTTGATTACGCCTCAATAAACTCCTCCCACTCGCTTCGCGCGGGTGCGGCCGTCAGGAGACTAACAACGATGAGAGTCGTGACCGAGACGATGACGGCCGGAATCGCTATGTAATCCGTATCCATCGGGAAGGAAATCCCGAGAACGTCCAGGCTCTCGGCGCTTTCCTTATAGACAGAGTTGAGCACTGCGATGATCACAACCGTCAACATGCCCGACGCGATGGATGCGACACCGCCAGTCCTGGTCACGCGCTTCCAGAAGAAGGCGGCCAGCAGGGCTGGCGCCAACGAAGCGCCTATCATTGTGTATGACATCAGCGCCATTTCCAAGATAGTCTCGAACTGACTCATCATCAAGTAAGCGAGCAAGCCAATACCGAGAATGCAGGCCCGTTGTATCCAGACGATCTGGCTCTGTGTCGCGTCTTTGTAGAAGAACGCCTGGAAAATATCGCGGGTTACATTCGTTGAAGTCACCATCAAGAAGGTGTTTCCCGTTGAGATGACAATTGCAGCACCAGCCGCCAGCAAGAGGGAGCCGATGATGACTGGCAACTGCTCAAATCCGATCCGTAGGATAATCTCTTCCGCCATCGCACGATTAACATCGCCATCTGCCAGGAAGAAACGTGGATCATCCGAATAGATCGCGAAGCCGACCAGCGCGATCAACATCATCAAGGTCTCAACAACAACGACACCGATGAACATTCCCATGACGGCCTTGCGCGCATTCCGTGCATTATCCGCAGATGAGAATTTCTGGTACATGCTGCTTTCGCTCATCAACAACAGGAACGTGGGCAACGCAATGCCGATCACCCAAAAGAAATTATGTCCTCCCATAACAGAGAGATGACTCGGCTCGGCTTGCTGAATGGTCGTGATAACGGCATCGAGGCCACCGTGACCGGAGATTGCGAACGGCAGGGTTACGACCATCGCCAGTAGCATGATGCTGCCGTTGAA
>CAMYIJ010000194.1 GCA_947258375.1 uncultured Acidimicrobiaceae bacterium | reverse complement strand
GATGTCGAGGCGCTGTCCGCAGACAGCATGGAGGGCCGTGCTGCAGGCACGGCCGGCGCGGCGCGCGCGGCGGGCTACATCGCTGATCGCTTCGAGCAGATAGGCCTCGAGCCCCTCGGCGACGGCTATCTCCTGCCCGTCGAACTGGTCGGCTTGAAGAAGGACGTCGGGAGATCCTCGCTCGGCATCAGCGGCCCGGACGGCGCCCTGCCGCTCGAGAACGATGTCAACTTCACCTACTGGTCGACAGCGGAAAAGCCGCTCGTCGACCTGGCGGATGTGCCGATCGTGTTCGTCGGCTACGGGGTCGAAGCTCCCGAGCACGGTTGGAACGACCTCAAGGACGAGGACGTCCGAGGCAAGGTGCTGCTCTTTCTCAACAACGATCCCCAGGTCGAAGAAGAGGGAGAGGCGCTCTTTGGAGGAGAGGCGCGGACCTACTACGGCCGCTGGACCTACAAGTTCGAACAGGCGGAGAAGCTGGGAGCGGCGGGCGCCATCGTGGTCCACACCGACGAGTCGGCCAGCTATCAATTCAGCGTGATCGGGAACACCGGGTCACGCCGGATCTGGCAGCGCACCTACAGACTCGATCTCCTGGGATGGCTGGATTCGGCCATGACTTCGGTCGTGGCATCGTCGATGGGCACGACCGTGCCCGGTCTCTTCGAAATGGCGAACCGGCGCGACTTCCGCCCGGTGGATACCGGGTACCGGCTCACCGCGCATGTCGAGACGGCGATCGAGCGGATCGAGGACGCGAACGTAGCCGGCGTCGTGCGTGGGTCCGATCCGGAGCTGGCCGACGAGTACCTGGTATTCACCGCCCACCACGATCACCTGGGCATCGATCCCAACCCCGAGGGCGACGACGAGATCTTCAACGGAGCGCTCGACAATGCGCTGGGTGTCTCGGCCATGCTCGCGGCCGCCGATGCGGCGGCGGCGGCGCCCCCTCGGCGCTCGATGATCTTCGTGGCCACCACCGCGGAGGAGGGCGGGCTGCTCGGCAGCAGCGCCTTCGTGAAGAATCCTCCCGTGCCCCTGCGTCAGATCGTCGCCAACTACAACATCGACTCCCCTCAGTCGTTCGGCCTCACCCACGACATCGGGGCGATCGGTCTCGAGATGAGCAGTCTGGGCGCGTCGTTCGCCGAGGTCGCGGCGGAGCGCGGTTTCCGGGCCGTGGGCGATCCCAACCCCAATGCCGGCAGCTTCTATCGCTCGGACCAGGTCAACTTCGCCAAGGCCGGAATCCCGGCGCTCTACCTGCAGCGAGGCACCGACTTCGTGAACCCTCCCGGCTTCGACCCGGAGGAACTCCGGCTGCGCAACTACCATCAGGTGACGGACGAGATCCTGCCCGAATGGGATCTGGCGGGAGTCACGCGGGACCTGCAGGTTCTTTTCGAGTCCGCGCTGCGCGCCGCCAACGCCGATCAGCAACCGCGCTGGGTCGCGGGACACGAGTTCGAGGAGGAGTGGAAAGCGCTCTACGGAGGCTAGCCCGGCACGGCGCTCTACGGGACGCGCCACGATTGCCGAATCCGCCGACAAGAAAAGGGAACGCCGCGGCGTTTCGTAGACGCTTGGTGAGAAGGCCAGGCTAGACTCGGATACCGAATGGCAATCGACGACGGAGCTGCCGAAAACGCCGTCTGGAAGAAGGTCATCGGCATCGTCGGCGGCCTTGGCCCGCACGCCCACATTCGATTCGAGGAGCTGTTGTTGCGGGCAGCGGAGATCGGAGCTCCCGGGAAGGTCTTCCGCGACCAGGACTATCCGCCGTATCTGGTCTCGGCGCTTCCCGGCACACCGGACCGCACCGAATACCTGCTCGGGCGCGGCCCGTCGCCGCTACCCTGGCTCGAGCGCAGCCTGCGCGCTCTCGAGGGCGCCCCCGGAGGTGCCGGCGGCGGGGTCAGCGCCGACTTCGCGGTCATCGCCTGCAACGCGGCGCATGCCCTTCTGCCCGAACTGCGGGCGATGGGAATCCTGCCGATCCTCGATGTCGTGAGTGA
>CAMYIJ010000193.1 GCA_947258375.1 uncultured Acidimicrobiaceae bacterium | reverse complement strand
AACGGGTGCCACGTACCGTGGCAAGTCTCGACAGGCTTCGGTTGAAGTCCGTTCGACGGTTTCTGATCTCGCGGGGGAGCACCGGTTCGCTTTGTCGCGTCCATCGGTTACAGATTGTGTGTTGCGTCTGTGCCTCCCACATGTCGAGTGTCATGGCTGCGACGTCATGATTGGGCAGTAGTAGACAGAAATACTCAAAAGTAATCTATAGATCACGATATCGTGAGGTATACTCTCTCCATGAGGGTTACATCTACCAGTCCCGACGTGCGTCGTGTCGATGCGGCGCTTCGAAGTGTGCTGCCCAAGTCGGTCGACTTGGAGGTTGCCCGCGAGCACAGTGATTCGAGTTCCGACTTCCGGGTCGTGATCAGCGGGACATCGTTGCGCGTCACATGGGTTCGCAATGGGTGGCTGAGCGCCATCGAGAAGATCCTGGATCGAGAGGATCTGCCTCAGGTGCTGGTCGCTGAGCGACTGCCACCGGGTTCCCGGCTGGCCCTCACCGAGGCTGGGATCGGCTGGGTCGAGACGACCGGTGCGGCCGAGATCGCGATCGGCTCTCTGGTGGTGTCGAGAACTGGTGGCCGCGCCAGGATCGGCGACAGAGCATCGCGCGGGTGGACATCGACCGTGCTGGGGGTCGCCGAGGCGGTCTTGGTCGGGGTCAAGCCGACGGTCGCGGCGACCCATGAAGCGACCCTGCTCTCGGTTGGTGCGTGCACGAAGGCACTCCGGACGCTGACGGATCTCGGTCTGCTGGAAGCCGACGCCGAACGCGGACGCCGTTCGGCTCGCCGAGTAGTCGATGCCGACGCCCTGCTCGATGCCTATGTCGCCGCGGCTCACGACATCGGCTCCCAGCAAAGCGTGGCTGTCGGTGTCGTCTGGAGAGATCCCATTGATGGTGTCGCTGAGATCGGGCGCCGATGGGACGCCGCCGGCGTGGCCTGGGTAGCCACCGGTCTCGTAGCAGCCGCAGTCCTCGCTCCTCTCGTCACCTCGATAGGAGCCGCCGAGTTGTACGTGGACGCCGACGGGATCCCAGAGCTGGAGCTAGTAGCCGCTGAGGTTGGCCTGAGCCCGATTGAAGGGGGGCGGTTGAGTCTGGCGCCGTTCCCCACCGCCACGACGCGCCAAATGGCAACCGCGGCCGATGGCCTACGGGTAGCTCCCTGGCCGCGGCTGGTGGCCGATCTGCGCAGATCAGGTGTGCGCGGCGAAGAGGCGGCGGAACATCTGAGGGAGACAGTCCATGATCGATGAGGTTCCGCGCTCTCGGGTAGCTCGCGTCGCGGCGGAGACTGCGCTTGTTCGGATCGTGCATCACTACGGCGAGCGCCCCGAGTTTGTGGTACTTGGTGGCCTCGTTCCCGAACTCCTCTGTTCCGCTAGCTCCTACCGGCACGCCGGGACCACGGACGTAGATGTGCAGGTCGACTTAGAGATAGCCGGTGGATCGATCAGCGCGGCGAGGCTCGAGCGAGCGCTTCGCAATGCCGACTTTGTGCCGGACGATGAGCACGTGTGGCGGTGGGTTGCCGAGGGGTTGGAATCGCCGGCAGTGGTCAAGTTCGAGTTGCTGGCGGACCTCGACGACCAACCCGACGGGTCGACGCTGGTGTTCGATGGATGTGAACGGCTGGGCGCCGCCAATCTTCGGGGAACGGGTTTTGCGGCGCGCGATCTCGAAGTGCGCGAGCTGAGGGCGAAGATCGGTGGTGTGATGAACGTCGCCGAAGTGAATGTCTCCGGTCTCGCCG
Organism: uncultured Acidimicrobiaceae bacterium; assembly: GCA_947258375.1. Taxonomy (GTDB): domain Bacteria; phylum Actinomycetota; class Acidimicrobiia; order Spongiisociales; family UBA5794; genus JAHEJX01. The sequence goes on along the minus strand of CAMYIJ010000193.1, from coordinate 348 downwards.
GGTTCCTCCTGGCAAAGAGCCACGCCGCCCGCTCCAGGCGGAGACAAAAGGACTGGTACGACATCGCCTTTGTGCTCCTCCACAACGACGCTGGAGGGCCAGAAGCGGCAGTCGCCGCGGTCCGTGATCGATTCCGGGACGACATCTTGGGCTCCACCCGCTCGGCGATCGAGGATCTCCGGGCGAACTTCGCCGCTCCCGGCGCGCAGGGTCCGATGGCATACGTCGAGCAGATGCTCCTCGACCATCCCGACCTCGAGCGAACGGTCGTCGCGGCCGACGCGGTCGTAGCTGTCGAGCGATTCTGTGAGCAGGTGCTGGCACGATAGGTCGCGGCGATTGACCGGG
>CAMYIJ010000192.1 GCA_947258375.1 uncultured Acidimicrobiaceae bacterium | reverse complement strand
CGTCGACGATGTCTTCCTGGCCGGTGAAGAAGCCCACGGCGGCACCGAGTTTGCGCTCGACGTGCACGCGGGTGAGCTGTGGGCCCTGCCGTGGCTCGGGCGCGCCGCGTGGGAGAGCGTGGCCGCACTGGAAGTGCCGCAGCTCAACCGCACCCACGTCGCCATCCTCGTCGGCGACGACCGCAGCGACGCACCCCTGCTGCTGTACGTCGGACGGAAGACACGCGACGGCAACTTCGTCGAGCGAAACGGTCTTGGCCACGGCACGCTCTACATGTGGGTATCCGACAGCGGCGATCTGAGTCCGGCAGACTGGAACGGTACCGGCACCTCGCGCACCGGTCGTTTCGTCGAGGTCGTCCACTACGACCCGGACCAGGCCGGATCGGCGGTCAACCCGTGGGGCTTCGGATTCGACGAGCTCGGATTCGCCGCCCAGGCGGAACTGGACCGGCAGAGGTCGACCCTCGGGGCGTTCCGTTTCAGCCGTCCGGAAGATCTGCATACCAACCCGAGACGGGGCAAGGGCAACGAGGTCGTCTACGCTTCCACCGGACGCAATACCCGGATCAATCAGGGCGCCGACCTCTGGGGCACGACCTATCTGGTCGACGTCAAGATCAGCCGCGGTCGCATTCGCACCCACAACATCACCGCGGAGATCACGATCCTGTACGACGGCGATGACGCCGGCAAACGGGACTTCGGCATTCGCAGCCCGGACAACCTGGTCTGGGCCGACGACGGCCAGATCTACATCCAGGAGGACCGCTCGCTCGGCGGTTTCGGAGCCGCCAGCGGCGAGGAAACCTCGATCTGGCAACTCGATCCGAAAACCGGCCAGGCGACCCGCGTCGCGCAGATGAACCGCGCGGGCGTACCGTCAGGTCAGTTCGACGTCGACCCGTTCGACGTGGGCGACTGGGAAAGCTCGGGGATTATCGACGTCACCGACGTGTTCGACGCCGAAGGCGAACGCCTGCTGTTCTTCAACGTCCAGGCCCACAGCCTGCGCGGCGGCGCGATCGGCAGCCAGAACCTGGTGGAGGGCGGGCAGTACCTGTTCATGAGCAAGAAGGACGAGGAGGACGACGACGAGGACGACGAACGCGACTGATCCGATTCGGCAGGGGACGGAATCGAGCCATTCTGCCCACGACGGTCGCACATAACTGCGGGATAGCGGACGATCGCTCCCAAAAACGCGGCTGAAACTTCATAGCCGCTGGATACCTGCGCATATCAGCCTGCGAGCCAACATGGCGCGGCCCGTGCGCGGGTTCGAGCAATTGTGATATCCAATCCTGGCCTGAGAATGGGTGTGTGCCGACGCCCTCCAGCGTTCACCGAGCAGGGCGTTGCCATGCTTTCGAGCTCCTGAGAAGCAAGCGGGCGATCCATGTCAACATTGCCATCATGAGCGCCTTCGTCACGTTCAGGGAGATGCTCACCACTTACAATGATTTGGCGGACAAGCTCGCCGATCTCGAACAAAGATTCAATGAGAAGTTTCGCGTTGTCTTTGACGCCATTCGACAGCTGACGGCACAACCCACTCTTTGATCAGCAGCGTCGTCAGATCGGTTTCTCGAGCGATGAAGGACCAAGCAACCGCTGATGGGCCGAAACGAGCCAGGGCGCCGGAACCGAGACTCGACGCCGAAGGCGCACGGAGTAACTCGGACGGGGTTTCCCCCAGGGGTTTTTAAGTGCTAAACGGAAAGGGCGACGAATCAAGCTTTTTCCAATTCGTTGCCCTTTCCCGTTTACGAGGAGTACGAGGAGTGCTCTACAGTCCGAGGGTTATGGACACCCAGATGGACACCTGTCCTTGAACCGTCCGAGCAGAAGCCTCAAGACACCTACTTGAGAGACGGCCCCCTCCCTGAAGCGGCATTCTCACAAACGGCGAAGGGCAACAAATGGTCGCTCCGGTGGTAGAATCACGGCGATCTCCGTGAGAAAGGAATTTGTGATGAGCCGACTCTCGTTGCTTGCTGTAGCGGTCACCCTCTGCCTGTCCGGCTCGCTTTTCGCCGGCTGGCAGCAGCCTTCCCAGGAAATACTGGAGGTGCTGCACGCGCCGGTGGTTCCCTCGGTCCGGACCTCGCCCACCGGCGAACACCTGCTGCTGGCCGATCCGGTGACCTATCCTCCGCTCTCCGAACTGGCCGCGCCGATGCACAAGTTGGCGGGGATGCGCGTGAATCCGGTC
>CAMYIJ010000191.1 GCA_947258375.1 uncultured Acidimicrobiaceae bacterium | reverse complement strand
TGCACACCAGCGACGCCGCGGAGCTGGGTGTAGGAACCGGCGACCTCGTCCGTGTCGAGACCGAGATCGGCCATTTCGTGGTCAAGACCTGGGTCACCGAGGGAATCAAGCCGGGAGTGGTCGCCTGCTCGCATCACATGGGTCGCTGGAAGCTCGAAGGCCACAGTGAGGGCCAGCGCCAGCTGATGAACACCGTCGCCCTGGGGCACAACGACTCCGACTGGTCGATCCAGCGCAAGAAGGGCGTCGAGCCCTTCGAGTCCTCGGACCCCGACACCAGACGGATCTGGTGGACCGACGCCGGCGTGCACCAGAACATGACCTTCCCGGTGCATCCCGACCCGCTGTCGGCCATGCACTGCTGGCATCAGGCGGTACGGGTGGTGAAGGCCAGGCGCGGCGACCGCTACGGCGACATCGCGGTCGACACCGAGAAGTCCCACCGGGTGTTCCAGGAGTGGCTTGCCAAGACCCGCTCGCCGGTCGAGCACTCACCGGACGGCAACCGGCGGCCGCTGTGGCTGATCCGGCCGGTCAAGCCGGTGGTGGCGGCGTACAAGCTGCCGGTCGCGGTGGGCGAAGAACCTTAGGCACTTCAGCTGTCTGCTGATGTAAGGCCACGCGACCGAGGTCGGCGCAGTCCTCCGCGGCTACCAGCGGCTGCGTTAGGCAAAAGGCGGCGACAGGCACTCGAAGATCTCGACCACATAGCCGTCCGGATCTTCGATGAAGATGTAGCGCCCGATCTCCCGCCGGCTCGGCTCCGAGACCTTTCTGACCGAGGCCTCCTCGATCGTGCGCAGGGCGGCGTCGAACTGGTCCGGCTCGACCATGAAGCCGAAGTGCATCGATTCCCTGCTGGACACCACCTCCACTTCGGACCGATTGAGCGCGATCATGTCTCTGGCACCAACGGTCCTCACGAAAGCCACCTCGGGAGAGCTGAGCGTGATCTCCATGTTGAACAGGTCGGCATAGAACTCCGCCGATCGCTGCGGGTCCTTCACCGGCAAGGCGAGGTGATTCAGGCCATCGGTGGTTATCACGGCAACGGGTGGTTTGCGGCGCTCGCAATCGTCACGGGACTCGACGCTATTCCCTGTCTTCTCCGGCGATGTACTCGAGAGCCCTCAGGCCCGGCAGAAAGAAATAGGCGCCGCCGCGCAAGGTGACGAACTGTGGCAGCCCCGAGATCCTCTGTCGCAGGCCGCCCTCTCGTGGCATGTTGAAGTCGCTGGTAACCGGGCAACCCGGGATTGGCTCCCGATTGCCCAGCAGTGGATCGCTCTCACCGCTCATTCCATCGAACTTGGTGCTCGAGATCCACGCCTCCTGTAAGAATTCGAACTGCCGGGAGATATTCGCGTTCAAGCAGACGAACTGCAGCCCGCGCTCCGGCTCGCTTTCGGACCTCTGCCCCACTGCCTCTTCAGGCTTCAGATCGGGGCCGTATCTGCGCCCGCGGCGCAGAATGCGGTGAAAACGCACCGACGACATCAGATCGTCCCGAAATCCCCGCGGACCGAAACCGAGCATCATGATGAGCTTCTTCAAGAAGTTGGCAGGGCGGACGGGAAAATCCGCGTTGCGCGGATTCGCTCGCCGTACATGCGATCCGAACGGACAACGCGATCCGGAGGCATCCTCGGCAAAGGTGAACTGGTTCTTATTGACATCCTTCTTTCCCGGCCCGACGCCCGGGATGGGCTTCTCGCGGCCCGGCACGAGGGGATCGCCGTTCAACCTCCGCCCGACCATCGCTTCCGCCAGCTTCTGGGCGGCGGCGAAATCCCCGCCCGACTGCTGGCTGACGAACTGCCAGAAGCCTGGCACGTCCTGGGACAGTTGCCGCAACACGAGATAGGTTCCGTTCCGGCCGAGGTCCTTCTTCTCCGGCGCCTCCGGTGCGGACGGAAGATGAGCGCTTCGATCGTCGGGGTCGAGCAGGGGCCGGTCGGTGAGCTTGCCGTATTCGTTGGGATATCCGAGCAGGAACTCACCGAGGGCGGTGAGGTTGGTGTACTCCATTTGACTCGTCGGTGTCTGCCGCGTCTGTTCCCAATCGATCCTGGGCTGGCTTATGCCATCGGCAAACCCGAACGGCTCGAAGTGACCGATATCGGCGTCGAGCGAGCACACCACCTCGAAAGCCGTCGTCCACAGCGGGCCGGTGGAGCTCCGCATGAAGTCGTCCAAGAGATCGGCCTTGCTGTAGA
>CAMYIJ010000190.1 GCA_947258375.1 uncultured Acidimicrobiaceae bacterium | reverse complement strand
CAGATGCGGCTTCTGGGTGGCGATACCCACCGGGCAGTTGTTGGTATGGCACGCGCGCATACCCAGGCAACCGATCGCCTGGATCGCCGCGTTGGACACTGCAATGGCGTCGGCGCCCAATGCCAGGGCCTTGATAAAATCGGCAGGTAATCTCAGTCCACCGGTAATCACCAGCGACACATCGCTGCGCGCCTGGAGGCGCATCTCGTTGACCTCCAGGGTCACGTCCTTTGGCGTCACGCCTTCCGCCTCGGCGATACCCACCAGCAGCTCGGGAAGGTCGAGCACTCTGGCGAGCGCATTTCGGTAGTCGGTGATGGCGGCGACTTCGCTGCGAATCGCCGTTGCCTCAGCCGCCAGCGGCTCCAAAGTCTGTCGGAAGGCGTCGAGATCGTCGAAAGGCTCGCGGGCAGTCAACGGCAGGCTCGAGGGGATAGGTCGGTTGGCCACGTCGAGAAGCCGGGCTGAGCTGTCGGCGATGCCGGCAAGGTTCACGGCGACGGATCCAAGATCGAGTTCCGTGCTCGTCGGTTCGGTGGCAGTCGCCAGGGCCGCCTGCGTTTCGACCAGGTCACCGTGCAAACCGCTCAGAGCGGCGCGCATCGTGTCGGCATGGGTTGCCACCCTGTGGTTCGACTCCTGCGGCATCCACCAGAGGGCAATAGCCGCCGCTAGGCCCACAATCACCGCGCCGATCACGATCGGCCAGCGCACCATGCGACGGGAGCTGACCGTGGCGCTCAACTCTGTCGGCACCCAATCAGCTAGTGCGTCATCGGCAGTCTCGACAACCGGCAGCTCCGATGTCTTGTCCCACATCTCGGTGACGGTTTCCGTCGTGCTAGTGGTCTGCCTCGACTCGGCGATCTGTTGCAGGGTCGGTGGCCCGTCTCCGGGTTCTATCCCGAGCATCTCGAGATACCACCTGCCTTTGTCGCCGGACTGTCGTTCAGTCGACTGCCCGGTCATTTGGGGACTCCGGTACGCTTGTCGCTCACATGCACAGCCTGAAGATACTCGTCGAGCAGCTTGACTCCGAGCTCCCATTGCCGCGCCATGCGCAGCCCGGTGACGCCGGTGTGGATTTGTACGCCCGAACCGGGGGAGTGCTGGCGCCCGGAGAGCGCACGCTTGTGCCGACCGGCGTTGCCGTTGCCGTCCCGGAAGGGTACGTGGGTCTGATTGCTCCGCGCTCCGGTCTGGCAGCGCGTCACGGCATCAGCCTCTTGAATTCGCCCGGCATCCTCGACGCCGGGTACCGCGGAGAGATCCACGCAGTTCTCATCAACGAGGGAAGTGAGCCGTTCGATTACGAACGCGGAGACCGGATTGCCCAACTCGTGGTCGTGCCTTTTGCCACCCAGGACTACGAGATCGTCGCGGAGTTGCCCGGCAGTGACCGCGGCGCGGGCGGCTTCGGATCGACGGGAAGCTGACGCATACTGGGCGTACCTTGGACCACCCCCGGGTCTGGTAAACTATCGGCTCGTGCGGACGTAGCTCAGCTGGTAGAGCGCAACCTTGCCAAGGTTGAGGTCGCCGGTTCGATCCCGGTCGTCCGCTCCAGAGGGTGGCTTATGGCCGCCCTTTTCGGCGACGTGGCCGAGTGGTTAGGCAAAGGTCTGCAAAACCTTGTACCCGGGTTCGATTCCCGGCGTCGCCTCGTCGTAGGATGACAGGCAGGCCGCCCCGATCGGGGGCGGTTCACATATCTCGGGCGCTTAGCTCAGCGGGAGAGCGCTTCCCTGACACGGAAGAGGTCACTGGTTCGATCCCAGTAGCGCCCACCGCCCGAAACCGTTGCGCTGCAACGGTTCTGTCGCGTCATGGGTCTAGGTGAAACACCCGCCCATCGCCCTCGGTGCGCGTCTCGTGCGCGATTCGGTCCAGGGCGAGGTCATCGAGACGCTGCGCGGCGGCTTCGTCGAGGCCCTCGAAGAGATGCCCGTACGTGTCGAGCGTGGTTTTGATTGAGGCGTGCCCCAGCCGCGACTGGATCACTTTGGGGTGTTCTCCCTGAGCGATGAGCATCGCGGCGTGCGTATGGCGGAGTTCGTGAAATCGCAGACCATCAAGATGGGCGGCCTCTACCGCGGGGAGCCAGATCCGGCGGCGGAAGTTAGTCCGGCGCAGCGGTGCACCCTCCGCTCCGACGAAGACCATCCCGGCATCGTTTGGGGGATAGAGCTCGATGTGTCGGGCAAGTCGATCGCACAGGAAGCGCGGGAGG
>CAMYIJ010000189.1 GCA_947258375.1 uncultured Acidimicrobiaceae bacterium | reverse complement strand
CATGCTAGCCAGGGGTTGGTTTTCGCAGGACCACCGCGTCACCGGTCCCGATCAACCCGATCAGCGAATCAGCTGAATATCCAAGAGCTCGGGGAACAGAACAGCTCGCGTGAAGGCCGGAGCGACGGTAAGCAGACCCTGGCCGGTGGAGGCCAGTTTCAGGGCTATGAACTGCGCGGCAACCTGAAGCTGGTAGCCCTGGCCCGCGTAGACCACCGTGGCGTACGGGACGAAGAAGACGCCTTCGAGATCGAGTAGCGCCTGTCCGGCGAACTTGTGGTCCGAGGTGCCTTCGGACCACAACGCAAGATCGTCAAAATCGTAGCCGGGAACGTCTGGTGCAATCCATCTCAGTTCACCGGTGCCGCCGCCCAGGTTGAGATCTGACGTCGCCGACATGAAGACCGTCGTCTGTTCGAGGTATAGGTTGGCACTACCGGCCTTATTCAATTCCCCATCGCGCATGTAGAAGATCCTGGGGCTACCGGCTGGTGTATTGAACGTGAGGGTCGCCCCCGATTGGATGCTGATGTTGTTTTGGACGATGACATCTCCGTCGGTGAACTCGACGGCGCCGTTGATGCCCAGCCGCGGATGACAGTCGATGTACCAATCCCCCGAAACAGTGATCGTCGTGGCCGGGGGAACAGTGCACGGGTGGAAGTTCGACCAAGTCTGGAAGCTGCCGGGAACAGAGCCGGCGCCGCCGGCGTAGCCGGGATAGCCGCCGCCGCCGAAAACGAGGTGGTCGATGTGGGGAGGCGTCAGCGGGTCGTTATTGCACGCGCTGATGTCCCAACCCACATCAAACGGCGCGGGCCAGCTGTAACCACCGGGCTTGCAGTTGTAGCGGTGATCGACCGGGGCGCGGGTCACCCGGCGCGGCAGCTTCTCAGGCAGCGGGGCCAGCTCGCCACCCGCCGGATTGCTGCATGCGTCCATATTGCAGCCGGGGTATGGCGGGAAATCGGCCAGGACCCGGATCTCGCCGCATCCTTCGCCGCTGGGTGGGTTGATCTCGCCAGGGCAACCTGGCGGGCCGTCGGCGCGGATGCGGGCGTTGGAGCCGGACAAAGCTAGTACTCCTTTGGAGGAGCAGCCGACGCCGGAGGAAGCGTCGGAATCGACCGCGATCCAGCCCGGATCCAGGTGAGGGGGGATAAAGGGAGGTCCGGGTTCGCCAGGGTTGTTTATGGCGGCGGTGATGATCCCGCCGACGCCAGAACCGCCACCCGACGCCGATATCGCGTCGCAGTCGTAACGCTCGAGGATCAGGAGGTTGAGGACGAGGCTGGCGTCGTCGCTCGGCTTGGCCCGCGCCACTGCGTGCACCTCCGTGTCGCCGGAGACGGCACCGAGCACGTTGGCGAAGAAGAATTGGCGGGTACCGTCGATCTGCACCCCGAGGCGCTCGCATCTCTCCCCGTCCTCGCTGTGGATCGCCTGAGTCGTCGCCCCTATCGCAGCCGGGTCGAGGAGCGGGTGGCCGTTGGGAACGGGATAGGTGATGGTCGCGGTCCACTGCCCCGAGGTCGCCTGGGTCGACAGCGGCGCGGTGGCCGGACCGCATGATGAGGGAAGTGACGTGCAGTCGGCGCCGGTGAACGGGCCGCCATGCATATTCAAGTTGATATAGGAGAGCGCGGCCTCGCACGCCGCCTGTCCGTCGCCTGCCCACAACTCGAGTGACCCTGCTGCCGCGGCCTGGTCGCTCACCGTTCGCGACCGCGCCCGGTCGGCGCGCAGCGCCGCGAGATCTAGCACCAGGGCGGCAATAGCGAGCAGCGCCACCATGGCGGCGGCCGCGATGATCAGCACCGCACCACGCTCAGAGTTGCGCAGTTCCTTCATTGGAGACGCTCATAACGCGAGACCGACTGTTCGTCGAGGGTGAGAACTCTGGAGAATACGAGCGCAAAGAAGTCGACCTCGCGGGTGACTCTCACCTGAACGCGGCGTTCGGTGTTGGGCCGGCCATCAGCAAAACATGGGTTGGCTGAATACGTGGAGACACCGCCGGCATCGATTCTCAGTACTCTCGTTTGATCGGTCGCCACGGTCCCGGCGGGATGGATGTACGCCACACACACAGTGCGCCCCGGAATACCGTTGTCGAGCTCACTCGTCGCCGAGCGAATCGCCACGTCCGCCACGTCGTCGAGATAGTCGTTCATCGAGGGGTCAACCGGCAGCGTCGCTCCGTACCGGGCACCTTCGCGGGCGGCATTGTTCAGGGAGTTCTTGCTGTTGAGAGCCAAGCCCCCAGTGACGATGCCGAAC
>CAMYIJ010000188.1 GCA_947258375.1 uncultured Acidimicrobiaceae bacterium | reverse complement strand
GAGGCCGCGGGCCTGCACCCAGCGGAGATCGTTGTCTTCCAGACGAAAGGCGATGGTTCGGCCGGCGATGGCATAGGACGTCGAATCGCCCCCCATGACGTTGGCATGCCCGACCAACGTGCCCACACCCTGATCCAGACGCAATTCCGCACTGTCTCCCGTGGCGTGGAAGTCGGCCCGGTCGATGGTCACGGCACCCCAGGCCCACGCCGCGTCGTTCCCGACGAGTTTGACGTCATTCCCGACGATGACGTACGGATCCGGAGAGTGCGCTTCGCTTTCGTTACGGTACTCGACGGTTGGACGGCCAGAGGCCTCCAGGGCCGTGGTGTCCCGCAGTCCAGGCGCCGCACGGTAGTAGGTGAGCCGCGGGCCGGTCAGCTCGGAGCCGGTGCCGAGATTCACGAGCTTCACCGAACCGTACGCTTCGAGCCGTTCGTCGGCGAGAAAATAAAAGGCGCGATCGGTATCGAGCGTGACCGTCGAATCCTCGAACCGGACCGCCCCGAAGAGGTCAACGCGGTTTCGTGCGGAAAACCACTCGACGCTGTCCGCCCGCATACGTGTTGACTGACCGCGGCAGTGCGCGAACACGCCGCCACCCAACCGTTGGATCCGCGCTCCGCTGACACGGGTGGTTTGATGGTAGGTCCCGACGCTGTCGAATTCCACCAGGCAATTCTGGGCCTCCGACGCGTTCACCCCGGCGGTTACGAGAATGGCCACCTCGAACGCGATCCATCCCACACGCCACCGGGTCGTCATGATTTGTTCACCTCGACCTGCCCGGGCGTGCCCCGCACGTTGGTGGCGCGGACATCGGTGAAATCCGGATTGGCGGTGAACGACGAACCCTCGAGATGTTGATCGGGTGCATCGAACACGAATGCCTCGGGGCCTTCCAATCGGTCGGCGGCATTGATGTAATCGAGCACGGTCGTGGTGAGGCGGCGACCATCCGGCGAGACGCCAACGACGTTGCCGCGAGCTTGCATGTCGCCCGTGCGCATCTCATAGGTCCCCTCCTCCGAGGTGAGCGTGGACGTGGGCTCGCCGACACTATTGAAGAAGTTGACCTTCACCTGAAACAGCTCCGTGTTCTGACGCTCCTCGTAGATATAGGCCGTGTCCGCCTCGAGACGCGCACGGAGCACCCCGTCGGCGGTGAGATTGAACTCGAGGCCCCACATCACCTGATCCCAATCCCCCCCGAGCTGCGCCATGGTGGGCGGACCCTGTGCTTCGCCGCAGGCCAAGAGCCCCAGCGCGACACCGATCGCTCCGAAGCGGCCGCTAGGACTTCGCATACGTTCCGCTCATTCGGGGAGACGGGTCGCCACGATCGGCGAGGTAGTTCTCGACGACGGCATCCCATTCACCCCGAGCCCGCAACAATGCTTCCGCAAACTCTCGCACCGCCCCGCGACCGCCCGTCTTGGCCGTCACGTATTGCGTGGTGTCGAGCACCTCGGGCACGGCGTTGCCGACCGCTACCGGCAATCCCACCCGCCGGAGCAACGGTAGATCGGGAAGGTCGTCTCCAACGAACGCGGCGTGCTCGAACCGGATTCCCTTCCGTTCGAGGATGGCCTCGAACGCCGGGAGCTTTCGCGCACGGTCGTCTTGCACGACGTCTTCGATCCCCATCTCCGCGGCGAAGATCGTCGTCGCCTCGGACACACGCCCGCTGACGATCACAACATCGAGCCCTGCGTCCCGAAGCATACGGATGCCGACGCGGTCTTGAATGTCGAAGCGCTTGAGTTCCACCGCCCCATCGCCTGCTCGACCGATGTACACGCCGGCATCGGTGAGCACCCCGTCTACATCGAGACCGACGAGCTGGACCCGACGCGCGGTAATGGGTTCAAGTATCAACGGTGGCATATTCTCTCACGCGTTCCCAAACGGCTACGGTACGATCGACCAGCCATTCCATTTCATCCAAGGGCCACATGGTGGCTCCATCACTCGGGGCGCGGTCCGGCGCCGGATGCGTCTCGACGAAAAATCCATCGGCGCCGGCGGCGGCGGCGGCGGCCATGAGACCAGGGACATGGATTCGGTTCCCACCGGTGGCGCCGTCCGCCGCCAAACCCGGCCGCTGCACGGCGTGGGTCCCGTCGAACAACACCGGGCCCGGCACCGCGGCCTTGAGCCGCTCAAAATTTCGCATATCGACAATCAAGTCATCATACCCGAAGCACGATCCCCGCTCTGTGACGGCGTTCTCTTGCCCACTTCCCAGAGTGCTCTCCACTGTCGTCACCGCGGCCGCCCTGGCGCTCGCCGACATCCACTGGCCCTTCTTGATATTCACCGGTTTGCCGGCAAGGCCCACGGCGATCAAGAGGTCAGTCTGCCGGC
>CAMYIJ010000187.1 GCA_947258375.1 uncultured Acidimicrobiaceae bacterium | reverse complement strand
CACATTGGCGACTGGGACTTGGACTATGCCCGGTGGCGACATGGAGGCATTTATCACCGCGATTGACTCCAGGGCTGATGAGATCATTGACCCCGACGACCCGATGCGGCCGGCTCTTGAGCAACGCCGTCTAGATGCTTTGGTTTCGTTGGCCCTAGACGCCAACGTCCCAGTTCCTGAGTCGACCGAGGCCCCGGCGCCGCGACGGTTAAAGGCTCACATCTTCATAGACGCTGAGCAATGTCACCGCACCAACGGTGAATCTGGGGCTATCACCCGTTCGGGGCTCAAAGTCGGGCCCAACACCCTCAACGAGATCCTCTGTACCGGGGAAACGGAAACCACTCTCATCGACATAGACGGGCTCAAGGCAGTTCCGACTGATGGGGACCGCATACCCAACCGCCTGAGGGACTATCTCTTCTTCAGAGACGGAGCCTGCACCGCAGACGGCTGTAGCAGCCGTTACCGGCTCGAACCCCACCACATCACACCCCGCAGCCGGGGCGGTACCCATGAACCCGACGGGTTGACACTGTTGTGTTACAAGGATTCACCATCGACCCCCACTCTCCACCGAAACGGAGACGCTTCCTCGCCCCCGGCGTCACCCGAGCCCCACCCCCCAACTAGAGGCACACGCCCTCAACCCAGCTCGACAACCGCCAACCAACGACAGCCACATCAGTACCTGAACCGACCGCAACACCGAATCGGCCTGCGCGGGCGTCGTCGCGCGCCGTAGCTAGACCCGTGGCGTTGCTGAACCCGGCAGCGCCTGTAGGCCTCGGGCCGCGACGACGGCACCGACGTTTGCGCTGATGCTCCCCGTGCGTCGGCGTCCTGCACCACCACCGACTCGACCACCTCCACCTCCAGGGCGCTACTTCTCGACAGTGAAGCCGGCTTTCATCAATAGGCGCAGCATGGCGGGGGCCGGTTCCTTGAACTGGATCGGCTTGAGTGCATCCTCGTGGGATTCCATGAACTCGATCATGGTGCGCACGATGTGGGACAGCGAGATGGTCTCATGGCTTAGCGTGTCGGAACGCCCGAAGGCTACGAGCCGGGTGCGGATGTCGCCTTGAGCACAGGACGGGCCGGTGTGGATAGCCTTGCGCTGCAGGCCGGTGATCACATCGTCGAGCGGCAGGCCGTAGAGCCACTCGATGCGGTGCAGCATGGTATGGAGAACGCTGTGGTCCTTGATGTTGGCGTTCAGTTCCGCGGGTCCCTGCTTCACCTCTCCGATCACGACGTCGATCGTGTCGTCCACCAATTGCAGCACCGGGTCATGGACGAGCAGCAGCTCGGCTTCGCTCTCGATGTGCGGATCGGCAATGAAGACATCGCCGGGGAAGCGCACGGCCATGATGTCCACGTCGGTAACGGTCTTGTAGTACCCCTTGGAGACGCGGCGCTGGACTTCGAATTCGCTCAGAGTGAGATAGCCGTTGAGTCTCAGGTAGTTCTCAACGAGGTTGACTGCGATATCCACAGGCCGAAGTTAGTGGACCCAAGGCGGTGCCGGGCCGGAAGGACGTCGATCGCGTTAGTCTCGCCCGGTGAGCTTGCCCCCACCAACCGCCGATATCTGTGACGCCTACCCCCAGGCGGGGGTCGCCGACCTGGCTTTTCGTGACTACGGCGCCTTGACACAGTTCTCGGGCGCGGTCGAGACCGTACGCTGTTTTGAGGACAACGGCAGGATCGCTGCCGCACTCGAGGACCCCGGTGAGGGACGGGTGCTCGTCGTCGATGGTGGCGGATCGATGCGCTGTGCACTCTTCGGCGGCCGGTTGGGAGCCCTTGCGGTAGAGAATGGCTGGACCGGGATCGTGATCGAGGGCTGTGTCCGCGACGTGACCGCGCTGCGCAGCCTGCCGATCGGCGTCAAGGCGCTCGGCTCGAACCCGTTGCGCAGCAACAAACGCGGCGAAGGTCAGATCGGCACCATGGTGTGGATCGGCCGCATGAACGTGCAGTCCGGATGGTGGCTGTATGCAGACGAAGACGGCGTCATCACGCTCCCCAAGCCGGTGCAGCTCGACTAGGAGCGATCTACGTAATCTTGCCATCAGCCCAGGATGTCGATGAGTTCCGCAACGCTTGCGGCCGTGACGTGCGCCTGTTCGCTACGGCGGCGCCGCTCGGCGACATCGGTGCGGGACCTGGCGTCGTCGAAGGCGGCGAAGTGGACGATCATGCCGATTCCAGCCTCGGCCGCTCCGGCCAACTCATTGTCGCCCCCGTTGCCGACGTAAACGACGTCGGCGGCGGCAACGTCCATGACCTCGAGGATCGCTTCGTACGCTTCGACATCCGGCTTGGCTACGTGTGCCTGCGTCGAAAAGACGGCGTGATCGACTCTCCGTTCGAGCGGCGATTGGCGCCAGGCTTCGACGTCGCGATCGTGGCAATTGGTGAGCAGACCGATCGGACGCGACGCCAGGCCGTCCAGCAGCGCGAGTATCTCGGGCCGCGGGTGAAGCAGGACCAGATCCTGGTAGCGCCCGAGCGGCTCGACAGCGGGGGCGATGTCGAGCGTACGCGCCGGACGGCCGTTGGCATGGGCTACGCGCCGCAGCATTCCCCGGATCGAGTCACGTCCCCGCACCAGATCCGGCAGGGCTTCGTTCCAGGCCGCTTCGAGCACGGCGTAATCCACCCCGAGTACGGCCGCAGATGCCTCCAGGCGGCGGAACCCCGCCGGCCGAAAATCGTCCGGATCCACCAGAGTATGGAAGAGGTCGAAGATGATGGGGCGTTCATTCACGGCGCCCCATCGTATCGATCTTCGACCGATTCGACCGCACAGCACCGCTGACGGCGTCTTACGCGCGGTCTTCGCGGGTAAGACGATTTTGTAATTCATCCATTTGTGCGCGCTACCCCCAACGACGACGGGAAACATGTCACACCGGGCCGGT
>CAMYIJ010000186.1 GCA_947258375.1 uncultured Acidimicrobiaceae bacterium | reverse complement strand
TCGACCGAGCCAGGCGAGTGATCGACCAGACCCGGCAACGTCTTGGCGGTGACACCCCGGCGGGGTCGACCAGGCTGGTGTCACTACACGATCCTGATGCCAGGCCGATCCGGAAAGGCCGGCTCGGTAAACCCGTCGAGTTCGGTTACAAGGCCCAAGTCGTCGACAACGAAGACGGCATCATCTTGGACCACAACGTCGAGATCGGGAACCCACCCGACGCCCCACAGCTGGTCCCGGCGATCGAACGCGTCGCCAGACGCTGTGGACGCTCACCTGATCAGGTGACCGCCGACCGTGGCTACGGAAAGGCCGCGGTCGACAGGCGACTCGAAACTCTCGGCGTCGCCACCGTTGCCATCCCCCGACCCGGCAAACCAACACCGAAACGCAAAGCACGTCAACTAGAAGAAGACTTCCGAGAACTCGTGAAATGGCGCACCGGCGCCGAAGGACGCATATCAGCGCTGAAACGACAACACGGTTGGGCCCGAACCCGCCTCGACGGCATCGACGGAGCCAGAACCTGGTGCGGCCACGGCGTCCTCAGCCACAACCTCACCAAAATCGCCCGCCTCCAAACCTGACAACCCAACCCCAACCCCCGCCACCAACCCTCAGCGTCAACCAATCCGAGTACCAACCCGCCCACCGAACCACGACACCAACTTCTTCAGGAGCAAGTAACTAGCCCGAGTTGGCGCAGCCAAACTCGCAAGCTCCCCGAAGGGGAGCCGGCCGCTAGTTTCCAGGATGGAGTCGAGAGGAGAGCTGGTGAAGTCGCAGTACCGGGTTGTGGTGATCGGCGGGGGCGTCGTCGGGGCCAGTGTCCTTTATCACCTGGCGAAAGCCGGATGGTCGGATGTCGCCATCGTCGAGCGCAAGGTTTTGACCGCAGGTTCGAGCTGGCATGCTGCCGGGGGCTTTCATGCCCTCAATGCGGACCCCAACATCGCTGCCCTCCAGGCGTGCCCTCCAGGCGTACACGATCGATCTGCTGAAGGACATCGAGCAGGAATCGGGCCAGGACGTCGGTCTTCACATGACGGGCGGCATCTCTGTGGCCTCGGCTCCCGAGCGGTGGGAGTGGCTGCAATCGAGCTACCGCGTATTCCAGACTATGGGCATCGACGACGTCCGGCTGATCGAGCCCGACGAGATCGAGGAACGCTGCCCGATCATCAGCGTTGACGGCGTCCTCGGCGGGCTGTGGGCCGACCGCCACGGCTACATCGATCCGTCGGCAGTCGTTCATGCCTACGCCAAGGCGGCCCGGCTTCGTGGCGCCGACGTCATCGAGCACAACCGGGTGATGGAGCTGAACCCGCGCACCGACGGTTCGTGGGACGTCGTCACCGAACAGGGAACGATCACCGCCGAACATGTGGTGAACGCGGCCGGGCTCTGGGCGAAACAGGTGGGTCGGATGGCCGGTGTCGAGCTTCCCGTTTCGCCCCTGGAACACCACTTCCTGATCACGGATTCGATTCCCGAGCTCGAGGCTCTCGATTACGAGATCCCGATGATCGTCGACCTCGAAGGGTTCACCTACACCCGCCAGGAGATCAACGCGCTTCTGGTGGGAATCTATGAGCTCGACCACAAGCACTGGCACATGGACGGAGCGCCCTGGAACTACGGCGTTGAGTTGATCCCGCCCGATGTCGATCGCATCGCCGACGAGCTCACCTTTGCCATGTCGCGCTACCCGGTTCTCGATGAGGTGGGCATCAAGCAGTGGGTGAACGGGGCGTTCACGTTCTCGCCGGACGGCAATCCCCTGGTGGGGCCGGTGCCCGGGCTGCGCAATTACTGGTCGGCGTGTGCCGTGATGGCCGGGTTCCTGCAGGGGGGAGGGGTCGGCAAGGCGCTGGCGGAGTGGATAATCGATGGTGAGCCGCAGGAGGACGTCTTCGGCATGGACGTGGCTCGCTTCGGCCCGTACGCGGAGAATCGTGAGTACATCCGCCAGACCACGGGGCAGTTCTACTCGCGCCGTTTCGTGATGACCTATCCCAACGAGCAGCTGTGGGGCGGGCGGCCGCTGCGAATGGCCCCGGCATACGACGCTATGACAGAGGCCGGTGCCCAATGGGGAGTCTCCTGGGGCCTAGAAGCTCCGCTGTACTTTGCTCCGGCGGGTTTCGAAGAGGTGCCAACGCTGCGCCGTTCGAACGCATTCGACATCGTCGGGGAGGAGTGCCGCCGGGTGCGATCCGACGTCGGCATCCTCGATATCTCGAGTTTCTCCCGGTACGAGGTCACGGGGCCCAATGCGCAGGCCTGGCTCGATCGGCTGCTCTCGACGGGGCTGCCGGCTCCGGGCCGGATCAAGCTCGCTGTGATGCTCGGTCACGACGGCCGGCTCAAGGGCGATCTGACGTTGCTCAACTGGGGTGACGGCACCTGGTGGCTGATGGGCTCGTACTACCTCCGCGCGTGGCACATGCGCTGGTTCAACGATCACCTGACCGACGGCGTGACCGTACGCGACATCAGCGACTCCGTTGTCGGCTTCTCGCTTTCGGGTCCCAAGTCTCGGGAGCTGTTGGCCCGGGTGACGACAGATGACGTTTCTGCCCTGGAATTCATGTCGTGTGGCGAGATGGACGTTGGCTTGATTCGGGCGAAGGTTGGCCGGATCTCCGTCACCGGCGAGCTCGGCTACGAGATCAACTGCTCGGCCGCCGAGCATGTCGCGCTGCGCCGCGTGCTGGTCGAGGCCGGCGCGGACCTGGGCGCCATCGAGTACGGCTACAAGGCGCTGGTGTCCCTCCGTCTCGAGAAGAGCTACGGGATCTGGTCACGGGAGTTCAAGCAGGAGTACACCCCGGGAATGACCGGAATGGACCGCTGGATCGACTGGGACAAGGCCGATTTCATCGGGGCCGAGGCCGCACGGCGCGAGCGGGACACCGACAGTGCGGTGCGCAGACAGGTGACCCTGGAGGTGGAAGCCACCGACGCCGACGCATCGGGTTATGAGCCGGTGTGGGCCGATGGGCGGCGGGTTGGCTACATCACTTCCGGCGACTACGGCCATACCGTCGGCAAGAGCCTGGCGATGGCGCTCGTCGAACGCGACTATGCGGCCGAGGGTACCGAGCTGACTACCCACATTGTGGGCGTGGAAAATGGTTCCCACGTGATCGCCCCGGCGCCGTATGATCCCAGTGGTAGGGCGCTGCGGGTGTGACGAGAACGCGAATCTGCGACTCTGAGTATTCGCATTGCATGCGGAGCGTCGCACTGTGGTAATCATGGGGTGTGGCCCAGGGGGAACGGTAGGCAGATGGGCGCAGGGAAGCTCTGTTCGATTCGCGAGCGGGTATATAGGGCAATAAAGGAGGCACCCGAAAGGGGAGCTTCTCTCGTTGAGTTTGCCCTCGTTCTTCCGATTCTCTTGATGCTGCTGTTCGGCATCGTCACTGGGGGCTTGGCTCT
>CAMYIJ010000185.1 GCA_947258375.1 uncultured Acidimicrobiaceae bacterium | reverse complement strand
CCTTCCCCCCTGGAGGGACACATCGCGCATGGCTCCCGGACCGGAGCGACACATCGCGCATGGCTCCCCCCGGAGCCGGAGGGGCACCGCCCGAAGGGCGGGAAGGGGGGCGCGAGTCAGAGCTGGCTCCCGGCCATAGGCTCTCGATCCCCCAGGGGCAAGAGATCCATCGTCGCGGGAACCCGCGCCGGGAGGACGCGCGCCCCCTTACCCGCTTCGGCGACTACGTCGCCGGCGGGTCCCGGCTCGGGACGTTTGGCTTACGGCAAGACCCAAGTGCCGCTCGTGCCAGGGGCCTCACCCAAACCACCCTCGTCCCCCCTTCGGAGGAACACATATGGATGGCCGCCGCCAACGGAGGAACGCATGCGCTCGGCGGCGACCCCGCGTCCTACCCAGAGCCGCCGGAGCGCTCAGTCCACGTAGCGGAAGCTGCGGCGCACGCCGTCGTGGGTCGGGTAACCCATGGAGGGGAATGCGAAGTGCCCGCCGGCGAGCAATGCGTTCTCCTGCTCGGCGCGATCGAGCAGCATTCGGCGGCTCTTCGTCGACTCGACCGGGTCCATGTCGAAGCCCGGGTACCAGTCCGGCTCTGACAGCTGCACCGGCTTGTGGGCGGCGTCGCCGAGAATGTAGGCCTTCTCGCCGCCGCTGATGACTGCGAACGACACGTGCCCCGGGGTGTGGCCCGGAGTGGGCACCGCCACCACTTCTCGAGTGGCGGCGTACTCCCCGCTCACCAGCTCCAAACGGTCGGCGGCGATTATCGGCGCCAGCACCCGGTCGTAGTCGGGACCATTGCTCGGCTTCTCACCCGGGCTCGTCCAGTAGTCGAACTCCGTCTGCTGAGCCACGTAGCTGGCGTTGGGAAAGGTCAGTTCGAGGGCGCCGTCCTCGCCGCGGGTGTTCCATCCGGTGTGGTCCCAGTGGAGATGGGTGAATAGGACGAGATCGATATCGCCCGGTGAGACGCCGGCTTCGAGCATGACCTCGAGCAAGGCGGACGGATGCTGCAGCTCCACGTCGGTGGGCCATTGGCCGAGGCCGGTGTCGACGAGCATGATCTTTCCCTGGCTGCGGATCAGGAAACTGCCGAAGTTGTGGGCCAGCGTGCCGTCGTCATCGAGCCATTCCCGATACGGCTCCCAGGCGGCCGCGTCCACACCCTCGAAAAACCCGCCGGGCTCCTTTTTCGTCCACGAATCCTGCAACGCGATCAGCTCGGCGTCACCGATCATGATCTTGCGGTAGTTCCCCACGGTGCCTCCTGTCGTTGTCGTGCTACCCGGCCACCAGTCGATCGAGCGCGCCGAACATCTCCACGATTCCTCTGCCGTGCTCGGCTGCAGACACGTCGTCGGCCGGGATACCCATGTGCCACATCACAACGTCCGTTGCGGTCCCGTTGGCAACCATGTCGACGATGACGACCTCGTCAACCACCATGGCGTCGGTCTGGTTGTAGCCGACCGGCCCATCCCAGTGGATCGTATAGCCGAGCCGGCGACCCGGAACGATCTCTGTGTAGTAGCCGACAAACCCCCACCGATCGGTGGGCCAACCGGTTTCGTGGCCCGGCGCCGTGGTGTAGACGCTGTACCGGCCACCGACCCGGACATCGGACTCAGCGGCCGTGTCGGTTCCCCAGCCGGCCCACATCCACGCTGCCATGTCAGCCGGGTCCGTGAAGGCTCGCCACACCCGCTCGGGCGATGCCGGCACCTGGTGGGAGATTCGCACCGAAGTAGCGTCGGGAAACTCGACATCCATCGGTCGCCTACCCGTCTGCCTTCTTGGCGCCGAATAGGCGCTTGAAGAAGCTGGCGATCGCCGACCCGAGGCTGGCGAAGAACAGGGACATCCCCTTGACCTCCCCTGCGCTGATCTCGGCAGCTTCCTCAGCGGTCGTGGCCGCCAGTTTGCCTTCGATGCAGTCGACGAACTCGCCGATCAAGCGCCTGGAGATTTCCTTGATAAGACCGGTGCGCCCGAATTGGGCCGCGGCTCCGGCCATCACCAGGTCGGCCTCCACGAGAACCCGGGTGCCGCCGGACTCCATCGACTCGAGCGAGTAGTCGACCTTGATCTGGCCCTGGCTGCCGCCACGCTTGTCGACACCCCTGCCGGAGACTTCGCCGGTTCGGGCATCGGCATCGGAAGTCACCGTCGCCTGGCCCTCGAAGTTCGCCGTCATCGGGCCCAGCTTCACAGACATCGCACCGGCGTACTTGCCATCTCCCATGTCCTCGGTGAGTTCGGCACCGGGAAGGCAAGTCGCCAGCTCCGGCACATCCTGAAACAGCGCCCAAACCTTGTCGACCGGTCTACCGACCTCGATTGTCTCAGTGATCTTCATACCACCGAGGCTAGCGGGAACGCCGCAGGCGTTCCTTTCGAGTTGGCTGCGCCAACTCGTGGGAGCGTGACTCGCGGCCGCCATGTCTCCTCCCCCGTTTGACACGAAGTGGCAAACGTCTGGGGGAGGTGGGCCC
>CAMYIJ010000184.1 GCA_947258375.1 uncultured Acidimicrobiaceae bacterium | reverse complement strand
TCATGGCGACCATGGCATCGACCAGAGCGTCCGAGAACTCGCCGTCGCGGAACTTGCCGAGCTCGACCTGGGCGGCCAGGCCGGGGTCGCCCCAGCGGGTGAGGGAGCGCCCGCCGGCGATGTTGTGCTCCTTGAGGTTGAGCTCGTCCTTCAGGCCGGACGGTGCCTGGCGGCGGGGGATGATCTCGATGGTTTCCGAACGCAGAATTCGCAGTGCCGCTTCAACGAGTTCGAGGTCGACCTCAGTGGAAAAGGTGCTGCCGACGCAGTTGGCGCACCGTCCACACCGGGTCGCCTCCTCGTCGTCGAGTTGGAGGCGCAGGAACTCCATGAGGCACTGGTCGGTCTCGACGTAGGTCGCCATGGCGGCCTGCTCGGCACGCCGTGCGGTGTTGACCGCCTCGAGGCGCTCCGTCGGGTAGCTCCAGGGGCGGGCCGAGCGGAACCACCGCGAACCTTCCCGATACACCGCATCTTCAACTTCGAGGGTCTTGAGCATCGCGTCGAGGCGGCCCCGCCGCAGGTTGACCACCTCCTCGAGATCCATCAGGCGCAGTCCGTCCGCATTGCCGAGTGCGTTGAGAGCGTCGGTCGTGGCGTGTTCGGGCGGGAAGGCGGTGTTGATGAACCAATCCTGGATGTCGGCGTCCTCATGGCCGCTCATTGCAATGCCGTACGACTTCTCGACGGCCCGGCCTGCCCGACCCACCTGCTGGTAGTAGGCGACCGGCGACCCGGGCGTCTGGTAGTGGATGACGAACTCGATCTTCGGATTGTCGTATCCCATGGCCAGTGCCGAGGTGGCGACTACAACCTTGATGTCGCCGAGGGTGAGTCGCTCTTCGATAGCTAGGCGCTGCTCGTGGTCCATCGGGCCGGTGTAGGCGCGGGCGTCGATGCCCCGGCTGCGGAGAAACTCGGCCACCCGGAGGGCGTCGGCGACGGTGAGGCAATAGACGATGCCGGCGCCGGGCAGCTCCGGGACGTGCATGGCGAGCCACGCCATTCGCTCCGCTTTGTTGGGCATGGCGAGTACATGGAGGCTGAGGCTGTCTCGCTCCAGCGGGCCTCGCAGCACAAACAGGTTCTCGCCGAGCTGCTGGCGGACGTCCTCAACGACCCGGGTGTTGGCGGTGGCGGTGGTGCCCAGTACCGGGACATTCGGTGGCAGGGAGTCGACGACCTGGCGCAGCCGGCGATAGTCGGGCCGGAAGTCGTGGCCCCAATCGCTGATGCAGTGCACCTCGTCGATCACCAGGAGGCCGATGTTCTCCAGCAGCTGTGGCATCACTTCTTGGCGGAACTGGAGGTTGTTGAGTCGCTCCGGTGAGATCAACAGCAGATCAACCTCACCGGCGGCGATGCGTTCGAAGATCTCATCCCAGGCCTCCCGGTTGGTCGAGTTCACCGTTTCGGCGCGGATGCCGAGGCGGTCCGCCATCTCCATCTGGTTGCGCATCAGCACCAGTAGGGGAGACACGATCACCGTGGGGCCGAGGCCTTGGGCGCGCAGCATCTTGGTGGCGATGAAGTAGACGGCCGACTTGCCCCAGCCGGTGCGCTGGACCACGAGGGCCCGGCCCCGGTCGGCGGCGATCACCCCGATCGCCTCGAGTTGGCCCCCCCGGAAGTCGGCGGATGGGTTGGCGGTGAGGTCACGGAGGTGCTGGACGGCGGTATCTTCGAAGGTTGGCATGTCACCGCACCCTATTGGTAGCGGGTGACATTTTCCCGAAATCTTGGCTGGGTCCTGTTGGAGCGGTATTGCTTCCCGGTCCGGGACTCAGCGCCAGCTCGCCCAGGAGGGAGGCCTCTTGTGTGCCTCAGTTGCCGGGTGGTGAGGTCCGTCAAGAGCCTGCTATCCCTCGGGGCGATAGGCGCTCAGGTGAGCAGCCGCCCTGCAGATCCCCGGCCGAATTGCACCGCCGCATTCCTCCGGCGCTGTCGGGCCGAGTCCGGTAGGCTCGCCGCCAAGCTACGGGAGGATCTGGGTGTCGGGCGTAATCGATCCGTCGAGCCTGCCCCACGTGCTCGCAGGGCCGATCCTCCGACGGGTCGAGCGTGACCTTGTTCAAGTGTGGGTCTGTACGCGCGTGGCCTTCTCGGCGAAGCTCAGGGTGACCGGTCCTGGATTGAATAAGACGGGATCCCCTTCGAGCAGCCTCAAGGTCGGCGAGCATGTTCATGTTGGCGTCGTCGTGCTGACGCTGTCGGGCAACGATCGGTTGAACCGCGGGGTCCGGTATAACTACGACGTCTTATTCGACTTCCACGGCGAGTCGGGTGAGTTCAACCTCTTCCTTGCGACCGAGGATGCCGACCTGGGTTTCGGCGGGGAGGATCTCCCCGGATTCGAACTCGCTAAGGCGACGACAGAAGGCGTGCCCGAGGACCTCAGGGTTCTCGCAACTTCCTGCCGAAAACCGCATGGCCGCTCCCCAGATGCGTTGGGTCAGCTGGGCGAATTCCTCAAGAACAGTCGACCGGACTTGAGGCCCCACCTCTGC
>CAMYIJ010000183.1 GCA_947258375.1 uncultured Acidimicrobiaceae bacterium | reverse complement strand
TTCCACAGCAGGAACCCGCTGATCACCATGATCACTGTGCCCCACACGAAGGCCCAAGACTCAACCTTTTCCTCCCAAGTGAAGCGGCCCTGGGGGGGCGGGTTGTCGGCCCGGCCGAGAATGTACTTGAGTGATCCCGAAAAGGCGCGGGCGTCGGCGGCTCCGGGGATCATCGACCGCGGGCGGGCCAGGACATATCTGCGGTAGAGGGCCGACCCGAAGTGGTAGACCACGGCCAGCATGAGGAGGGTGGCAAATACCCGATGAATATCGCGCACTACTTCGATGCCGCTCATCCCGCTGATGAGCTTCTCCGACAGCCAGGCACCGTCGTAGCGCTGGACAAGGCCGGTTATCGCCAGCGCAACGAACGAGATCATCTGCACCCAGTGCTCGATCCGATCAGAGACTGAGAATCGACGAACGACGTCCGTGGTCATGGTCATGCGGGAGCGATCCGGGCCGCCTGCCGTTTCCGCACCGTCAGCGCGATCACGTAGAGCACCATCGCCCCGATGACCACGGGAATGAGAATCCGATATGCCCAGGTGGCGAGCCACACCAGCGTAGCCTTGCCCGGCTCCGGCGAGTAGTGACTCAGCCAGGCAGCCGAGAAGTTCTCGGTGGCGTCGGGATGGCATCGCTGGCAGGTCTGGAGCAGGTTGGCCTGAAAGACCGTTCCCTCGGGATCATCTGTCTTCTTGATGGCATGCACTCCGTGACAGTCGATACACACCGCTTTGTTGGTCTCCTGGTCGGGCGCCAGCTTCTCGAAGAGGATCACGGTCGATCCGTGGAAGTCGGCGACATAAGACTCGAGCACGTTGGTGCTGAGATCGTACGGTTCCATCAGCGCCGGGTCGTTGTGGCAGTCGGCACACAACTGCGGCGAGAACAGATGGAATGCCGAGTCGGTGGGGCCCTCGAGGTTGTGGACCCCGTGACAGTCCGTGCAGGTCGGGACATCGCGGTTCCCCGTGACGAGAGCCTCACCGTGCACGCTCTCGGCGTATAGCTGGTAGACCTCGCTGTGGCACTGGCGGCAGGTTTGCTGCACCTCGGGGCTGTGCTCGACCGTCTTCTGGATATCGTGGGTGCCGTGGCAGTCGGTGCACACTGCTGCTTCCGGGTGGCCATTGTCGCGAGCCGCTCCGTGGACGTTGTCCGCGACCTCGGTGTACTTGTCGAGATGGCAGCCGCGGCACGCGTCCGCCCGCTCCAACGCGAACGTCCTCAGGTCGGGAGCGGTGATAGGGGCGTGTGGATACGGCGTGATCTCGGTGTGGCACAGCACGCACGGGATGTCGAATTCGCCGTGTACGGAGGAGTTGAATGCCTCGCTGTCGATAGTGAGATCGAGGACCTCACCATCCGACAACGTGAGCTTCATATTCTCCTGGAGATGGCAGCCCATGCAATAGAAGTTGTCGAATAGGAGTTCGTCCTGGCCCTCTTCGGCGGTTGTCTCCTGCGCGCCGGCCGTTGAGCTCGTGGTTGCCCATCCGGCCGCGATGAAGGCGCAGGCGATGGCGGCGATTGTGCCGACCAGCCAGGCCCCGATTGACCCTTTTCGTCTGTGATTCATGTACCCGGCTCTGCCGTCAGCGTCGCTTGCCTGTCACACCTCGCGAAAGTAGTCGTTCCCAACTCACTTGCTTAGGGCCGTAAGCCCCGTCTGATTGGGACCTGCGGTCTGGCCGGAAACCGTGCGAATGGTTGGTCCTAGCCGCCCCGCAGCATCGTGAGGAGCATCACACTCGGCTCGAGGGCCACGACGGAGTGACTGAGGTTGGCGGGCATGTGGACCCAGGAGCCCGGAATCATCTCCACCTGCTCTTCACCGAGCCCCAGAGTGATGCGGCCTATGACCAATTCGACAATGGCAGCCATGGCCGCCGTGTGGTCGGTGAGCTCCTGTCCGGCATCGAATGCGAAGACCACGAGCCTTACCTGCTCATCCTTGTAGAGCACCCGGCTCAGGGTGCCCTCCTTCGGGATGGGCACCTCGGCGGCGACGTCGCGGAAGACTGTTGCTGCTTCATCCATGCAGCCACACTAGGTGTCCTTCCCAGGGACGTAGTGACGAGTCGGTATGGTTGCGACTCCTGGTGCGGCGGCCGCGAAAAGGGGGATTGTGCAAGTGTGGCTGCCACCCGCGGGTTGGCTTTCGCTTGAGGCCCGGGCTTGCCGCATCGCTTCCGCCTGAGACCGGGGCGTGTCGCTTGATTTCGTAAGGCCGAGCGACTCGTTGAAGGCGCGGGCGAAGGCTCGGGCGTCAATGGTTCCCCGTCAAGCGATTCGCTTGTCGGTTGGGGGTGTGGGTCGGTTCAGCCGAGTTCGATCGGTGGCTTCGGCGGTCGTCGAGCGGGTTGAGGCAATGTGCCTCTAGTTGGGGGGTGGGGCTCGGGTGACGCCGGGGGCGAGGAATCGTCTCCGTTTCGGCGGAGAGTGGGGGTCGATAGTGAACCCTTGTTGGTGGACCACGATGTGGTGGTGGAACCAACACAACAATGTGAGCCCGTCGGGATCATGGCTACCACCTTTGCTGCGGGGTGTGATGTGGTGC
>CAMYIJ010000182.1 GCA_947258375.1 uncultured Acidimicrobiaceae bacterium | reverse complement strand
GTTCGGCATCGTCACTGGGGGCTTGGCTCTCAACAGCAAGAACTCCCTGAACAATGCCGCCCGCGAAGGTGCCCGGTACGGAGCGACGCTGCCGGTTGATCCCTCGATGAACGACTATCTCGACGACGTGGCGGACGTGGCGATTCGCTCGGCGACGAGTGAGCTCGACAACGGTATTCCGGGGCGCACGGTGTGTGTGGCGTATGTCCATCCCAACGGTTCTCCCCCGACCGATCACACGGCTGCGCTGCGGATTGATGCCGCGGGGACGCCAATGTATTCCGCGAATCGGTGTTTCGACGATGGTCGGCCGCCCGATGAACGTCGTGTTCAGGTGAGAGTCACTCGGGAGGTTGACTTCTTTGCGTTGGTGTTCTCGAGAGTTCTCACTCTCGATGAGCAGTCGGTGTCGCGTTATGAGCGTGTGCAGTGAAGGAACTTCGTAGCTCCGAGCGCGGTGCGGTGCTGATCATCGCGGCCGCCGCGGTGGTGGCGCTGCTGGCTATTGCTGCCCTGGTTCTGGATTTGGCGGCGCTGCGGGCGGATCGGGCGCGGTCGCGAACGGTGAGCGATCAGGCCGCAGCCGCCGGTTCTGTCGAGTTGTGGGGTGGCGATGGTCAGGCTGCTTGCGACACTGCGCTTGCCTATATCAACCTGAATATGAACGGCGGCCCCTTCACCGGTGCCGCCTGCACGTCACTGCCTTCGTCATGTGATGCGGGCACTCCGGCGGTGTCGACTCAGGCGACCTCGGGGCAGTGGACCGCAACTATCACCTATCCCGTTCCCAACGGTCACCCGCTGCTCGATCCGGCTGCGATCGGGGCGACCACTCAGGCGATCCACGGCGAGGACGGGGACAGATGTCAACGCCTCGGGGTGCAGATCGATGGCACCCGCCAGTTCTTCTTCGCCAACATACTTGGCGCGGCTTCTGGGGACACTGAGGTGCACGCAGTGGCCCGTTCTAATCTCAGCGACTCTTCCGATTTCGTGCTCAACCTGTTGATCCTGGAGCGCTACGACTGCGACGCGATATCGGCAGCCGGTTCTGGTGGCGGAATCGGGGGTATCGTTACCGACGCCGTCTGGAACCCCGTCGACGGGGTTTGGGAGCCGGGTTGGATTGCTGTTGACTCGGAAGGCTCTGGTTCAGGGTGCTCGGCTGATGGGGTGCTGGATGTTGACGGCCACAACGGTTTCATTCGTGCCGACGGCCCGGCGAATTGCGCCGGTGAGCTGACTCCTGGCTCGGGCGAGGGCTGCGGGGAGATCCGGGTGCTGGCAGACGGGCAGCCGTACCCGGGCTGCAATCAGCCCGCCTGTACCAGCTCTGGCACGGTGGCCCCGCTGCCGGAAAGGCTCAACAGGAGGATCACGAGGGCCCCGGTCGATCACCGCTACAACTGCAAGCCCGGCGGCTACAACTTCGGGGTCGGGTGGGAGATAGACCCTTGCACCAAGCAGCCACCGACCCCTCCGTACATCGACCAACTGGTCGCCGCCTACGGGGTCGCCGGAACGGTTCCCGGCGGCTTCACGACGTACACCGGCCCGTGTGTCATCAACCCCAGCACCACGATCACGTTGTCGGGCGACACCTACGTCGACTGTTCCCCGAGGCTGAGAATCAATGGAGAGTTCATTGTCACCGACGGTGACCTCATCATCGAAAACGGGGTGTCGATCCAGTCGAGCGGAACCCTGTCGTTCAACACTCCGCGGCTGCCGGACAATCCACATGTCTTCTACCTGCGCGATGGCGAACTCGGTAAGGCAGGTCAGGCCAACCTCTACCTGCACCAGACGACGGTGTACATGTCGGAGACGGCGAGCCTGGATCTGAGCGGCGGCTCGGGTGAGCTGATCTGGACCGCTCCGGAATTGGATTCGTACAAGTTCGATGACCTGGCGCTGTGGTCCGAGGGCTCGTCGGTCCACGATTTTTCCGGTCAAGCGTTGCTCGAGCTCGAAGGCGTGTTCTTTGTGCCGCTGGGCACGGTGAGCTACCGGGGCCAGGGCGTCCAGCAGCAGGCTGCCGCTCAGTTCATAGCCCGCAAACTCTCCGCCGGGGGGAAGGGCCTCCTCATCGTCTCCCCCGAATTCGACCGCGCCGTGCGTTTCCCCGACGCGCTGGAGAACCAACTGATCCGGTGATCCCTCGGGCCGCGGTCGCCGCCACGTGACCTTGCGAAACCCAACCCCTGGCCGGCAGGCCGGCTTGGTTCCTGTCCTCGTCGCTGGGGTCTTCGTCGAAAATGGTGCCCAAGTAGTCGCCCCGGCGCCGTATGATCCCAGTGGTAGGGCGCGCTACGGGTGTGACGAGAACGCGAAATGCAGTTTCTCTGAGTATTCGCTTACGCGCGAAGAGTAATATTGCTATGATCGTCTGGTGTGGCTTAGGGGGCACGGTTGATGGGCGCTGGGAAGACTCGTGTGTTCCACGAGCGGGTATATAGGGCAGTAGGGGAGGCACCCGAAAGGGGAGCTTCTCTCGTTGAGTTTGCCCTCGTTCTTCCGATTCTCTTGATGCTGCTGTTCGGCATCGTCACTGGGGGCTTGGCTCT
>CAMYIJ010000181.1 GCA_947258375.1 uncultured Acidimicrobiaceae bacterium | reverse complement strand
CCGACGAACACGAACATCAAACGGACCAGTTCCGAGGTGTCGACGTCCACCCACAGGTCACCGGCGATCAACGAAGGACCCAACTCTTTCGGCTCGACCCGCACCGCTACCGCCCGCACCGTACGTCCTGGGATCTCCATCGTGAGCGAATCCACGATCGCAAACCGGTAGTACTGTTCGGCGCCGGGAGCCAACGGGTGGAGCGCGGCCGTGGACGGCAGCTCGTCGTCTACCAACCGGATGCTGTCACCCAGGCTGCGGGGGATGAACCACGGCCGGTCAAACTGCGCTTCGATGTCGGCCTCCGAGAACGCAGAGGCGGACCGTTCGCCCACGACATCGACCTTCAGGTCGTTGGGAAGGGACCACGTGATCCGCGCGGCGGTTTCGTGGGCCACCACGGGAGGGATGCGGGCAAAGCGGCTTCGGCCAAACCCGACGTCGATGCGGGTGCGCACGAACGCGGAGTAATCGCGAACGAGCCGATCTTGGTATTCGTGACGTTGCCGCGCCTGCTCGATCAACGCGGCGGTGGCAGCGTCGCGATACGTCGCAGTGTCGGGAACCTGCACGAGGGCGAGAGCCGTCAACGCGAGAAGGTACAAACCCATCTACCCAATTCGACGTGACAAGGGGCCGCACTGGACACACCCCGGGGTGGCGGCACCGTTCGGCCGGGAGGCCACCGGCAGCGGAGGGTCGAGTACGTCAGGACCCGCGCGAACTACCCCAACGACCCCGCTTGTCCTTGTGGAGCCCATACGCCTTGAGGCGCCGCCACAGGGTCGTGCGCGAGATACCGAGGAGCCGCGCCGTCTCAGCGAGTCGCCAACCGGTCCGGTCCAGGGTTTGGACGATGGCCTGCCGTTCCTGCTCGGCGAGCGAGGACGGCCCGTCCTTCGTGGGGATGTACACCGCTTCGCCAACGGTCAACGATCCCACCCGCAGGGGCGCGATGCGACCCCCAAGCCTGGCCAACACAGGCATGAGGGTCCGTGCATCGTCGCCCACACTGCCTCCTACCGTGTCGAGCACCCCGCGGCCGCGCCCGTTCGTGTACGCCACCCGCCCGTCGTTGTCGAAGACGATGACGGCCTCGGCGAACGAATCCATCACCGCACGAGCCAACGGGGAGAATGGGGAAGCCCGCATCTGCTCACGCATCTGCTGAAGATTACCGGTGCTCATGTCCCGTGGTGAATACGCCACAGACGGGGTGAAGGTTTCATATGGAAATGGTTGATAGCCCAACTGGTTGACGCGGAGGCCCGGCTTCCTAAATTGACTGATTGACCAGTCAGCCATGAATTCATCGACCGAGGCCGGGCGCGCGGCCATTCTGGAGGCCTCCGCGGCCATCCTTCTGGAGGGGGGCCTGTCCGCGCTCACCCTGGAGGCCGTCGCCCGCCGGGCCGGCTGCGCCAAGGGCCTCATCAACTACCACTTTGGCACGAAAGACAACATGTCGGCCGAGGTCATCCGAGGTTTTTACCGCGGCCGCATCGAGCGATGGGAGCGCGCCTTTGGCGCCCGCACCGCCCAACGCGCGATCGACCGAACCTGGCAGCTGATCGTCAGAGAGCGGGACAACGGCACCCAGAGACTCGTCGCATCCCTTCCCGCGCTGAGCGGCGAGGCGGAACAACAGGCCGCCCGCGAGGCCGCCGCCCAGTTCGCGGAGTTTCTCGCCGCCGCCACGGCCGGATTGCTCGAACGCACCGGCCTGCAACCTCAGATCCCTGCCGAGCAGTTGGGGTGGTTCCTCGCCTCAGTCATCCAGGGAGCGGGTTTTCAGCTCCTCACCGTCGAAGACGAGGAGGCACTCCGCGAGGCCTATGCGGTGGCGTGGCTGGGGGTGATCAAGACGACCTGAGACGATCCAAGACGATCTGGGACAATCTTAGATCATCCATCATCTCCTCCGTTTCCGCCCGCCTCCACCCCGACCCTTGCGCCGCCGCTCGGGCTTGGGAAGTGACAGGAGTTTCAATCGTAGATCGTCGAGATCGTCGCTTCGGATGGCAGACCGCTTTCCCCGGATAACCGTGAATCGCAAAGGGCGATCGACCACCGGCAGGTCTTTTTCCTGGAGCCGTCGGGCTTGCCCTTCGCGGAGACGCAGTCGGACCACCCCTTGCCCATTCTCGATCTCGTAATCGAGCGCCGCTCGGTCGCCCCGAATCGGTGCCGACGTTGGAAGCGCATCGAGTCTCGCCCGATCGGCTTCCGGGACGATCGCATCGACATCGACACTCAGCCGCGCCGCCAGGAAGTCTTCCCAGGAGTTGACGGATTCGATTTGCTCCCGGAGGTGCCGGTGCGCTTCTGCCGGATTGGCGGCGGGAAGCGTCCCAGCTGCGCGGCGCCAGTACTCGCCCAACCGGTCGAGCGCGCGGCGGACGGCCGGCTGCATGGGGTGAGGGGTCATTCCGGCGAGGACGGCCGCCGTCAAAGCGTCGCGCGCCGAATCTGCGAGTTCGGATGGGAACGCCCCGCGAAGCGGCTCCCGCGATCGATCGAGCTGGAAATCACCGAACGTCGTCAGTCGGGTTACGTAGAGTCCGACGCGACCGCTCCGGTCGTAAAATTCCACGGACGGAGGCGACCGACGGGCGTGTTG
>CAMYIJ010000180.1 GCA_947258375.1 uncultured Acidimicrobiaceae bacterium | reverse complement strand
TCACCTGGGGATGCAGGGTCAGGACAAACAGCCCGCCGAGGTCGTGGATGGCGCGGAACTCCTCCATCCACAGCTGTTTCACCTGGGCGCATGTGGCGTTCTGGGCCAGCCAGTCGTCCGAGCCGTGAACGTACTGCGTCCAATCGTCCATGATCCAGTGCACGGGGAGCTCGACGACTTCCGATCCGGCATGGCGGTACGGCTTGATGTCATCCATGTAGTTGCTCGAGTACTGGACGCCGTGTGTCGCCAGGAGGTCGATCGTGTGCACGCTGACGCCGTACACCGGAGCCCGGTAGCCGGACACCGAATCGCTGAAGCCGCCGAGCACCTCGAGAGCCCGCACGAGCTCCGCCTCCTCCTCGTCACGACTCAGAGTGAACGGGGGAGTGTGCGTGTACCCGTGTACGGCGATCTCGTGTCCGGCGGCGGCGATCGCCTCCACCGCCTCCGGGTAGTCCTCCGCCGACCTCCCCGGGATGAAGAACGTGCTGTCGACGGCCATCTCCTCGAACAGCGAGAGGATCAGCGGAACGCCGATCCGCGGGCCGTACTCAGCCATCGACAGGGCGCTCGGCTGTGCCGCGATGTCGGGGTCTTTCAAGGTCCACGGGGTCGTCCCGTCCAAGTCGACGGTCAACGCAACCGCCGAGCGAATCCCTTCTGGCCACATGGTCGGTTCCCTTCTGTCGGCGGCCAAGCCGCTACGTCGCCTCCAGGCTCGCCAGGGCTTTCCCGGCCAGCATGTACATGATCACGTACACGATCGTGCGGTAGATCACCTCGGACCCCGGCGGGATGCAGATGAACGACATTCCGTCGAACCCTCGCTTCCCGACCTCGTGGGCCACCCGGATCACCTCGTAGTCGGTCATCCCGAGCGGCTCGGCCAGGTTGCCGAGGATGTCCCCTGAAGTGGGGCCGGCTCCGCCGAGCACGTCCATGTCGAAGTGGGCGTACACCGCATCGGTCCCGTCGTATGCCGGCCTTAGGCCCTCGCACAGCGCCTCGACACCGATCCGGCGCACCTTCCACATCGGGTAGAAGTGGGCACCCGCCTCGAGGAACATACGAACCCGTTCCTTCTCCTCGATCATGCCCCGTTCGCCGATCTCGACGAGATTGCTGATCGGCATGTTGTCTTGGAACTCGTACATCTTGGCCTTCCACGCGGCGGCCCCCGCAATCCGCGGATCGTTGGTGTCGTCGTCGATGGCTCGGATGTCCCAGTGGGTGTCGAGGCTCACAACGCCGACGGTGCCGTCCGTGCGCTCTGCGATCGGCTTGGCGATCGCGTACGAACTGGCAGGGGAGTTCTGGCCGATGACGATGGGCACGGCGCCGGCGTCGAGGGCATCGTTGACCTTCTCCTCGACGCCCCGCTGGGCCGCGATCACGGTGTCATACGTCTTCGTGTAGTGCGTTGCGGGATCCAGGTAGGCGTCGCCGTAGTCGACGACGTTGAGGTGTTCGAACACGTCGATGTCGAATTCCTGGACATAGCCGGATGGATACCTCGCCGACTGCTGCCGCACCCGCCTGGCGGCGGCGGCCCACTCCCGCCGGTCGACGCTCCACAGCAGGTCGCCGGTGCCGGCCACGTACGTGCTACCGATGATCACGACGTCGGCGCCATCGAGGTCGCCGGGGGTCTTCGCATGGGGGAGCCGCATGAATGTCGGCGTCTCCTCGTCGATCATCGGGAGATCGTCGGGATCGTCCTCGAAGACATCGTGCTTGATCTCGTCCCAGGTTCGATACGTCATGGCGGGCTCCTCATTTCTCTGAGGGGGCACTGCCCTCGATCTCGATCAGGGCGGTGCTTCGTGAATCGACCTTGAATCTCTCGAGCTGGTACTCGACGTCGATGTCCCGGATACCCTCGAGCGCATAGAGACGTCCCGTCACCAGCTCTGCGAGATGTTGGGCATCGCGGCAGAAGACGTCGATCACGAGGTTGTATCGCCCGGTCGTCATCGAGGCGTACACGATCTCCGGTAGGGAGACGATGGTCGCAACCACCTGATCGAAGTGGCGAGGTTCGATCGACATGAGGAGGGTCGCCGGTGCTTCGAGCCCCATCTTCTGCGGATTGATGGCAGCGAAGATCGAAACCACATCCGTTTCGATCAGCTTGGCGACCCGGGCGCTGACGGTGGACACGGCGACGCCAAGGGCCTCTGCCATCTCCGAATAGGAGCGGCGGCCGTCCTCTTCGAGGTGGCGGAGGATATTGATGTCGAGAGCGTCGAGATCGTGCTTCATTGCGAAGGGCTCCTGAGCCGGGGCGACGGATGACGAAAGTATTTTGATTCTATGAGCTATTAGATCGGATTTCTTGCGTCACATTGTACCAGAGCAATAAATATTGTACGGTGTCGAGGAGGCAGTAAGGCACGGACCAACGTGGAGAAGCCCTCGTGGCTCGAACGTTCCAACATCTTCGACCGGGATCTCCTCTCGAGGCGTGCGAGCTCAAGGCAGAGCTTGGCGGTGACGCCGTCTTCTGGGCCGGGGGAACCGATCTGCTGCTCGAATGGCGCCGGGGCGCCGTCGAATTCGAGTACTGCATCGACCTGTCGGGCCTCGAGGAACGTGGCCATCGGCGCCCTCGCCACGATCGCATCGTTGCAGGCGCACGAGAGTCTCGGCCGGGACTTCCCGGTTCTCCTCGATATGGCCGATCGGTTCGCCACGCCGCAGATCCGCAATGTCGCCACGGTTGGGGGGAACCTCTGCCACGCCGTGCCGTCGGCCGACTGCGCGCCACCCCTGATGGCGCTGGGTGCCGAGGTCACGATCCTGTCAACCGGGGGAGCGCGCACGCTGCCGCTCGAGTCGTTTTTCGAGGGCCCCAAGAAGACGGCACTACGAGACGGCGAGTTGCTCACGGAGGTCAGGATTCCTCACCCGTTTGCGCGATCCGTGTGCACGTTCGAGCGGATGGCGAGGTCGTACGTCGACATAGCCCTGGCGAGCGCGGCCTGCCGGTTGTCGATCGATGAAGGCAACTCCATCTCCGAAGCCCGAATCGTGCTCGGCGCGGTTGCTCCCGTCCCGCTGCGGGTGACTGAGGCGGAGGAGCTCCTGGTCGGGGTTCCGGTCGCCACCGTCACCGACGATCTCCTCGACGAAGTCGCCGCGCGGGCCGCGGCGGACGCACGGCCGATCTCGGACGTGCGGACCAGCGCCGCCTACCGCAAACACGTGAGTGCGGTCCTCGTCAAGCGATCGGCGGCAGAGGCAGTGAGGAGGCTGGGAGAGTGACGATCGCAGTGAGCTTCCGTGTCAACGGCGTGGACCGCACGGTGGAGATTGCTCCCCACGAGACCCTGGGCGAGGTGCTCAACGGCCGGCTCGGCATGAACGGTGTCCGAGTCTCGTGTGATGAAGGCGAGTGCGGGGCGTGCACCGTTCTGATCGACGGCGCCCCCGTCGACTCCTGCATGATGCTGGCCATCCAAGCGGCGGGCCGGGACATCCTGACCATCGAGGGCCTCGGTACAGCGGAGAACCTCCACCCGATCCAGCAGGCCTTCGTCGAAGAGCATGGGTTCCAGTGCGGCTTCTGCACCCCCGGCTTCGTTCTGTCGGCGAAGGCCCTCCTCGACACGACACCACACCCCGATGCCACCGAGATCGCCGCCGGGCTCAGCGGGCACATCTGCCGGTGTGGCAGCTATCCGAACATCATTCGCGCCGTGCAGCGGGCTGCCGAGGAGCTGGGGAAGGCGGCCGGTAATGGGTGAGCACTCGGGCTACGCGGTCGTCGGCCAGGCTGTTCCCCTCAAGGATGCCGCCGACAAGGTCACGGGCCGCCTCGAATACGGTGGCGATATCCGGGTTCTCGACATGGGCCACGGCCGGATCCTGCGCAGCCCCCACCCCCACGCCCGGGTCAAGAGCATCGACACTCGACGAGCCGAGGCGCTCGCCGGAGTGATCACAGTCGTCACGCACTCGGATGCACCGGCGTGGCATTGGGAGAACTGCTGGCACAACTACGGCGGCCGCATCCTGGACGACAGGGTTCGCTTCGTCGGCGACGAGATAGCTGCGGTCGCCGCCGAGAGTTTGGAAATTGCCGAAGAGGCCCTCGGGCTCATCGACGTGGAGTACGAGATACTCGAGCCGGTGT
>CAMYIJ010000179.1 GCA_947258375.1 uncultured Acidimicrobiaceae bacterium | reverse complement strand
GACCCCCTGCTTCGTAGGGAGGTACTCGAATTCCAGAAACCTTTTTTGTATCAGAGAGTTACGGATCGGCTCTGTCCTACAAAACGCGGAGAACAGGGCCGATAAGGGGTTGATCGGGCGAGATCCGGCCCGTTCTTATAGGACAGCGCTCCTCTCCTGAACACCCTGAGTTCCAGACTGGTTTCGCAGGCACACCTGCACCGAAGCAGACGGGCCGAGGCGAGCGCGCACCGGCGTCCGGTAGACCGATGTCGACTCAAGCTTTGTCCTTTGATAATCACCGGTTGATGGTTAATATTTGCCCATGTACCGAAGAAATTCTCACCAGTTAGTTCGCGATGCCCTGGCCGATACACCGGTCGTGCTCGTCAACGGTGCCCGCCAGGTCGGCAAGAGCACGCTAGTCGCGGGGATCGCCGCCCAGAGCGACGCACACGTGGTGAGCCTGGACGACGCCACGGTGCTCGCCGCTGCCACTGCAGACCCGACCGGGTGGCTTGCGAGTCTGCCGGGATCACCGATCGTCATCGACGAGGTCCAGAAGGTGCCGGACCTGTTTTCGGCTATCAAGCTCATGGTGGACGCGGATCGCCGGTCCGGACGCTTCCTCCTCACCGGCTCGGCCAACGTTCTACTCCTGCCCAGGATCTCGGAGTCCCTGGCCGGGCGCATGGAGATCATCACTCTGGAGCCGCTCTCACAGGGCGAGATCCGAGGTCGCAAGGAGCGATTCGTCGATACCGTGTTCGCGGACGAGTTGCCAAGGTGGGGCGGTACGCGCCGCCAAGCGCGAACTGCACACGAACCCGACCTCGTCGGCACGGTACTCGCCGGTGGCTTCCCGGAGGTACTCGACCGCTCAGCGCAGCGCAGACGCCGCGCCTGGTTCGCCTCCTACATCACCGCAATTCTGCAGAGAGACGTGAGGGACCTTGCCCACATCGAGGGCCTCACCGACATGCCTCGACTGCTATCGCTCCTGGCGGCAAGAGTAGGCGCGCTGCTGAACTCGTCCGAGCTTTCGAGAAGCTCAGGCATCGCAAACACGACGCTCAAGCGCTACCTGACGCTGCTCGAAGCCACGTTTCTCTTTCGGCCGTTGCCCGCTTGGTCGGTGAACCTCAGTAAACGCCTGGTCAAGTCGCCGAAGATTCATGTAATCGATACGGGGCTGGCGGCACACCTTGCCGGGCACAGCGAGCCGGGCATCGCGCGCGAGCCTACGAGCCTTGGCCCGCTGCTGGAAGGGTTCGTGGTGGGGGAACTACGTAAGCAGAGCAGTTGGTCGAACGCGCGCGTGGGGCTCTTCCACTATCGTACGCTGAGTGGTCGCGAGGTTGATCTGCTACTAGAGAACGAACGCGGGAGTGTGGTCGGTCTCGAGATCAAAGCAGCCGCAAGCGTATCGAACCGGGACTTCGCCGGGCTCCGCGTATTGGCGGACGACGTCGGCGAGCGATTCACGCGGGGCATCGTCCTCTATCGCGGCGACAAGACAGTTGCCTTCGGCGACTGCCTTCACGCAGTTCCGATCCCCGCATTGTGGGAGTGGTCCTGAGCAGGCGCGCAAGTCGATGCTCCCACAGCACGACCGCTCCGTCGAACCGCACCGCCATGACCTGGCTGCCGTGTTCCCGTTTTGCCGCAAGAGGATCACCAAGCGATACGTTCGTGCCAGGCACCATTCAGGATGACGGCGAGCAACCGGAACCTGGCCTAGGAGCCGGTCCCCGGTCTTCCCCCGAAATGTGACGGTCGGTGATCCGACGACCCCGTCCATACTCTCAATCCTGCACGCGGGTCGGAACTGGCAGGGACAGGCCGACCGCGTGAAGAAGCTCATCGAGGGCAGCGACGTGATCCGCCAGCCGGGGAGGCGCACCTGCTGGGCCTCGCCGAGCCCGTCGGCATCGCCCACATCGTGGTGCAGCTGGCCTCGGAAGAGAATTGGGTCACCATCGGGCGGGTGCTCTCGGTCGAAAGCGGGACCTGGATCGTCTGACCGCGCGGCGCGGTATTCTGCTCTTTAGGTGTTGCAGAGAGCGCTGTTGCCATGGCCGACCTCGAAACCCAACCCGGCAAGGAGAGCGTCGCCGCATTCATCAAGGCGATCGAGGATCCCACGCGGCGCCGCGACTGCCAGGCCCTGAACGCGCTCATGAAGCGGGTGACGGCCAAACGCCCCGTCCTTTGGGGCGGAAACATGGTCGGCTTCGGGCGCTACGAGTACCGCTACGCGAGCGGTCACGAAGGCGCCTGGTTCATCACCGGGTTCTCGCCCCGCAAGCGTGATCTCACGGTGTACGTGATGAACGGCTTCGGCGCCTACGACGACCTCATGAAGAAGCTGGGGCGTCACCGCCACAGCAAGAGCTGCCTATACCTTAAGCGCCTCGACGACGTCGATCTCGGCGTGCTGGAAGCGCTGATCACGAAATCGGTGCAGGACATGCGGGCGCGGTACGCGTGCAGCTGATAAACGATCCGTACGGGGCACGCTGACGTGGCCTACGACGAAGGCACCGCCGAGCGCCTGCGCGATCTGTTCGCCGGCCGCTTCGACGTCTCCGAGAAGCGGATGTTCGGCGGCATCGCGTTCATGCTCTCGGGCAACATGCTGTGCGGCGTGGTCGACGATAACCCGATGGTGCGGGTCGGCCCGGAGCGCTACGCCGAGGCCCTCGCCCGTCCCCAGGCCCGGGAGATGGACTTCACCGGCAAGCCTCT
>CAMYIJ010000178.1 GCA_947258375.1 uncultured Acidimicrobiaceae bacterium | reverse complement strand
GAAGACGCGACCGGGTGGGAGGTGGGGGGGCGAATGAGAGTAATCAGGCCGGCGCGTATCGCTGGGTAGCCGACCAGCTGCCAGGCGCAGCGAGCTGCGCTCAGCACGAGCTAAGCGACTCCAAAGCCGCCCCTAAGGGGCCACGCGGACGGTGCGTGTATGAGTCTTTCACGCACCACCTTCCTGTCCACCGCTGTGGTTGTGTTGGCCGTGGTCGCGCCTTTCTCGGGGATCGCTTCGACAGCGTCGACGACGGCCT
The DNA here is from genome assembly GCA_947258375.1 of uncultured Acidimicrobiaceae bacterium. Lineage (GTDB taxonomy): Bacteria > Actinomycetota > Acidimicrobiia > Spongiisociales > UBA5794 > JAHEJX01. The sequence goes on along the minus strand of CAMYIJ010000178.1, from coordinate 2,531 downwards.
TCGCAGCGGAGTTGGGGTCTCCGGAGGCAGTCGAGTCGCTTCAAACCCTTTCACACGAAGCCCCTCGGGAGACCCCTCCGAACCGAACCCCGCTCGCGATCGACGGCGCCATCGTCTATGCCGAAACCGTTGACCAGGTTGCCCGAGTCGCCCGGGCCCTGGGCCGCTTCGAACAGCTCGGCCTCGAGTTGCCCGCCGTCGAGGTGTGGTACTTCGCCGACTACGCGGGCTGTGCCGACCCCAGAAACCCCTCGCGGCAGCGTCCCGGGTACCTGGAGATCGGGGCGGACAAGTACACCATCTTCATGTGCGGTGTTGAGTTCACGCTGCTCCACGAACTAGCCCACGTCTGGGACCATTCCCAACTCACCGACGGTGAGCGGGACCTGTTCATGGCGAAGCGCGATCTCGACAACTGGGGCGGTGTCGAGTGGTCCCGCTGTGGCGGCGAGCACCTCGCCGATGTGCTGGCGTGGGGGATTCAGAATGGCAACGTGCGGCCCAGCCGCACCATGCCCAACGACGATGCCAGCCTGCACGAAGCCTTCGTGTTGGCGACAGGAGCGCAACCCCTGCGGTGACGGTGGGGCACAACACAGACAAGATCCGAGTATGTTCAGAACAAGACATGGGTGCACTTCTTGCGAAGAATCGGCTCGCAGGAGGGAGACTCGAAAGGCAGGCCACGGCGGTTCAAATGGCCACCCTGGCCCGAGTCAAGCTGATGTTCAGGAGTCGGCCTATGGCCGAATACGACTTCCGCATACTCGGCCCCCTAGAAGTTGCCCGCGACGGAGAGCTGATCGATATCCGGTCGCAGCAACAGCGAGCGCTGCTGTGCCTTCTTCTCATCAATGCCGATGCGGTGGTGTCGACCGACGTCATCCTCGAATCGATATGGGATGGCGATCCCCCCAAGGGCGGCGCCAGCACCCTTCACGTGCTCGTGGCGGCGTTGCGGTCCTCCCTGCGCGGGAACGACGAGCCGGTACCGACACCTGTCACCACGATGCATCCCGGATACAAGATCGTGCTCGACTCGCACAGTCTCGATAGCGCCACGTTCCTCCAAGAGCGGTCGGATGCCCTTCGGCTCATCGCGACGGACCCGCAGCTCGCCTCCCAGAAGCTCACTGCGGCCCTGAGCCTGTTTCGTGGGGAGCCTCTAGCCAACGTTGCCTACGCCTCATTCGCTCGGGCCGAGGCGGACCGACTGTCGGAACTTCGCCTCTCCGCCATAGCCGACCGAATCGATGCCGAGCTGGCCGCCGGCGGAGGCGGGGAACTGGTCGCCGAACTCGAATCCCACCTCAGTCAACACCCGTATCGTGAGCGGTTCTGGTCGCAACTGATGCTGGCGCTTTATCGAGACGATCGGCAGGCCGATGCATTGGCGGCCTACCAGAGAGCGAGGAGGCGACTCGTCGAGGAGCTCGGCATCGAGCCGTCGGAGGCAATGAGGGAGCTGGAGGAGAAGATCCTTCTTCAAGATCCCGCCCTCAAGAGCCCCCTGGTCCGGCGGGAATCGGACCTACCCGGCCGGATCGCCAGTGTCATCGGTCGCGAGGATGATGTTGTCGATGTTGAGCGGCTGCTGCTCCAGACCCGACTCGTCACCCTGGTCGGGTCCGGCGGGATCGGCAAGACCACCCTTGCTCTCGAGTGCGCTCGAGGGATCGAGGCGGGCTATCGCGATGGCGCAAGCCTTGTCAGCTTGGAGACTGCAGAGAATCGCGCCGAGGTGATCGCCGCGATCGCCCGGCAGGCACTGCTGCGGCAGCCCATGCAGGCCGACGCCTGGCCCGGCGTGGTCGATGCACTGCGGGGGAGGCGCAAACTGCTGATTATCGACAACTGCGAGCACGTGATCGCAGAGGTCGCCGATCTGGTTCCGTCACTGCTCAGAGCGTGCCACGAGGTCAGCGTCATTGCTACCAGCAGAGAACCGCTCCAGGTTGCAGGCGAAGCCATATACATAGTTGAGCCCCTCTCCGTTCCGGCTTCCGAGGATCGGGTGGACGATGAGGAGCCATCGGAGACTGAAGCGCTCTTCGTTGACCGGGCCGAACTCGTCGTTTCCGAAGAGCGCCGTTCGCAGTGGTCCCGCCGTGATCTGCGTCGCGTCGCCTTCCAGCTGGGAGGGCTGCCGCTGGCCGTCGAGCTGGCCGCCGCCCGTCTCCGGTCGCATACCCTCGAACAGCTGGTGGAGGCTCTGAGCGACCGGAGCGACCTGCTCACATATGGGAAGCGGGGTAATCAGCGCCAGCGCACCTTGAAGGCAACTCTTGATTGGAGTTACGACCTCCTCGTACCAATCGAGCAGGCCCTTCTCAGAAGACTCTCGGTGTTCCGAGGCGGTTGGGATCTCGAGGCAGCTTGCGAGGTCTGTGCATTCGACGGTATCGAGGAATCCGAATGTGAGACCCTGATCGACCGGCTTGTCGATACATCCATGGTCGCCGTCGACAGGAAGGCTTTTTGCCGGTTCAGGATGCTGGTCCCCATCAGGCAGTACTCGGCAATGCTGCTCG
>CAMYIJ010000177.1 GCA_947258375.1 uncultured Acidimicrobiaceae bacterium | reverse complement strand
ACATCATCAGACGCCGCCCCCCACGACAACATCACCCGAGTCGCCGTCCGCGCCTCAGCCACCAACGCCACCGGCTTAGACGGCCGCGTCACATCATCGAACACGACGTCGCCGAGCTCGGCTTCGAGATGAAGGTCGAAGGAGATGTCGGAACTGGCCGGCGAACTCTGATGCACTTCGACGGCAATGACGTTCACTCCGGCCTGGAACACGGCTTCGTCAACCGGGGCGTCGTACCATCGTGACTCGTCGTGACCGGTAGTGGTTGTGGCGGCGCGCGTCTCGGCAGTAACCGGGCCGGCAGGCATGTTGGACCGGTGAACCTCGACTCCGTTCAAGTACACGATTGCACCGTCGTCGCGAACCAGTCCAAGTGTGGCCTCGGTGACGACCTTGTCGGCGGGGATGGTGATCTGCCGCCGGAAGTAGTAGGTCGTCATTCCTGGCACCAGAACCGTCGCCTCGTCGCCCTCTCCAAAGCCCAGCTGCGCCTCCCCCGCGACCCAGCCGGAGTCATCAAAGCTCACTTGCTGCCATTCCGCCGACTCCTGGGGAACATCCTCGTAGTGCCATGAATCGCCTGCAGCCACCAGGGTCGTCCATGTTCTCACCGGAAGCGGCGCGCTCAGCGAGGAGATGTTGCCGGCAAAGTCCACCGCTTGCACCTGATACGAGTACGCCGTGTCCTCCTCGACTGCCTCATCGATGAATGGCGACTCCACGGTCGCGCCCACAACGCTGCCGTCGCGGACGATTCGGTAGTGACTGACGGCTCGATCATCGGTCGCAGGATCCCACCCCAGCGAAACCGATTCACCGGAGGGCAGAAGGTTGGCCAGGCCGTCGGGCACGGAGGGAGCCACAGAGTCCGGCGGCGTGTTCGGCCCAGGAAACACGGCGACACCTCGGGTTGCGATACCGGACACCTGTGTGAACGTTCCGCCGATCGCCAACGCACTCGATTCGGCATCGATCGCCCACACTCCAAAGAAGCTGTCGATGGAGGGACGGAAGTCCTCCATCTCACCGCTGAGAGCGTCGGCGGCCAGCAACCGGACGGTCAGGTCATCCTCGAAGCCTTCGTGGAACCCGAAGAATACGGTGCCATCGTGATAGTCGACGGCCTGGGTATCACCCATCGCGGTGTGATACCAGCGTCTCGCTCCGTCATGCGTCGTCCAGGCCTGGGCACGGTTCTCGAAGCCGGCCACCGCGGCGAACACGTGGGAACCGTCCGGCGATGAGTCGACGTCGAGGACCGGAGCATCGGCCTGGGAGAAGCCGGGGCCGACCCCGACTCCGGTTGCCGGGTCCAGCTCGGCCAGGTAGGCCCACGGCTGTGATCCGACGGTCATGAAGCTGCCCCCGACGAACAGCCGTCCCGAGGCCTCGGAAACCACTACGTCGCGCACTTCGGCATCGGCTCCGGCCTGGAAACCAGGATCGGGAATCCCGGTTGCCGGGTCGAGGGATGCGACGCGAGCCTGGGCGACTCCCTCAACGACGGTGAAACGTCCCGAGGCGTACAACCGGTCCCCGCCCAGGGCGAGTCCGTAGACGCTGCCGTCCACCGCCACATCGAAAGCTTCGATTACGGCACCGGTAGCCGCGTCGACGGCCGACAGTCTGGGCCGGCTGACGCCGCCGATCGTCGAGAAGAGCCCACCAATCCATACCGTCGATCCGTCCGATTCGATGGCACGCACTGTGTTGTTCGTGTCGGCCACGAACGGCAACACTTCTCCGGAGACAACATCGATCGCAGCCAGGTTGGCCCGGGGCACGGAACCGCTCGTCGGGGATCGCAGGGAGGAAAAGGATCCGCCTAGATAGAGCGTGCTACCCACCACTTTGACCGCATATACGGTGCCGTTCGTGTCCCATCCGTCCAGCGGAACCTCGGGGTAGGGCTGGGCTGCGAGAGCCGGCGGAGGCAGCGCGGTCAGGGTCGAAAACACCAGCGCAGCCACCATGGGGATGCGCCAGATGCCGCGCCGGAGCCTTCTCGATGCAGGGGCGACCGCGCCTCCTGTCCGCGCACGTCGAACGTACGCCCATCTCCCAGACATCGAATTCTCCCTACCTGGCTACCTTCAACGGTATCCGACCGGGCGTCGGCGGGGCAGGGCCATTTTCCGGCTAGCACGAACGATCATCACTGACTAGTCCCCCGAGACCTCGACGCGGGCGGGTCAGGGTTCCTAGGGGTTGACGGTGAGTCGAGCGTTGAACGAGATGTCACTGCTCGTTCGATGTTCCTGATGGATCTCGACGGCCATGACATTGGTGCCGTCGACCAGGGCCGATGTAGGGATCGACGCGCTGATCCATTCGGATTCAGCGTCGCCGGCAATGGCATCGTCGGCCAGGGTGTCCGAGTCGATCGATCCGGAAGGCATGTTGCTGCGATAGACCTCGACGCCGTTGACATACACCACTGCCCCATCATCACGGACCACACGCAACTGCAAGGCGCTCACAGCCGATGCACTGAGCGTCTCGAAGTCGGTTCGGAAATAGGTCGTGATGTGGCGGTTGTTATTCGGACCGTCGTTCACCTGGGTGGCCTCGTCCCCATCGCCATAGCCCAGTTCCCCCACCCCGCTGGCCCAACTCGTGTCGTCAAACCCCGGAGCCGTCCACGTCGACCCGAGGTCCGAGCCGTCGTCGAGATACCGCCACACGTGGCCGGCGGCAATGGGATCGTAGGAGTCGGCAGCACCGAGGGTGGTGGTTCGTCTCAGGACCCGGCGACTCCGATTACCCGACGTATCAAACGCCCACAACGCAACCGCATACTCAGTCCCCAGCTCCAAACCCTC
>CAMYIJ010000176.1 GCA_947258375.1 uncultured Acidimicrobiaceae bacterium | reverse complement strand
GTACGAGCTGCGCCAGGGAGTCTTCGTGGAGACAGCTCGGCATCTCCCGGGCACCCGGGCTCGGCTCGACGTCGGCCCCGCCGAAATCACAATCGACCCAGCCGAGCTGCTGGCGTAGCTAGAAAGCAGCTGCCCGGCGAAAAGGGCCATCGCCTCGATCGGGCACCCGACAGGCATTCCTCGCACGGCACCGTGGGCATTGCCACGCCGAGCAATCGTTCCGATTTGAAAGACTTGGTCGAGTTTGTCGGTCGCGCTGCGCTGTCATGCGACCACTTCCCCACTGCGAAGCGGTATCTTGCTCCGAACTGGGGGCTCACCTACCTAGAGCCACCGCAAGACCGGCAACGTATTCTTGAGGCTACAGCCGGTTGGAGAGGAGAACGACCGATGCCGGTCCTACGAGAAGACCCCTATGCGGGCTACAACTTCCTGGTCGAAATCAATGACGTCGGCGAAGACTCCAGTTCCGCCCACGGCTCTTTTCAAGAGGTGAGCGGGCTCGGCGTCGAGGTGACTCCGATCGAATACCGGAACGGATCCGAGGACATCACCGTCCGCAAGATCCCCGGCCTCAAGAAGTTCACCAACATCACGCTCAAGCGCGGCATCACCGGCGACCTCGCCTTCTGGAACTGGATCGTGTCCGCCATGAACGGCGAGGTGCAACGGGCATCCGGGTCGATCATCCTCCTCGATGAGAAGCGCGAGGAAGTGATGCGCTTCAACTTCCATCGGGCCTGGCCCACCAAGTGGACCGGGCCGTCGCTCAAGGCCGACGGCAACGAGATCGCAATCGAGATGATCGAGATCTGCCACGAGGGCATTGCAATCGAGAAATGAGCTGATGCGAGGCGAAATGAAGCCCGACAGCGACGCCGATGACCGGCCGAGCCCCTATGTCATCGTCGACGTCGACTACGTCAACGGTGCCTTCGTCCTCGTCATGCGAAACGTCGGCGAACGCCCGGCGTTCCAACCCCGCGTTGGTTTCTCCCGCAAGCTGGTGGGCGTAGGCGGCGACGTGATCGTCTCTGAGCTGCCCATCTGGAGCCAACTTGGCCTGCTGGCCCCCGGGAACAGCGTTCGAGTGTTCCTAGACAGTGCGGCTCTTGTGTTCCGCCGCAAAGGAAGTAAGCGGTTCCGAGCCACGGTCACGTATGAAGATGACGCCGGGTTGGCCCACAAGAGGTCCTACGACCACGACCTGGAGGCGTTCCAAGGACTGCCGCAGATCGAACCAGACTGACAGCACAAGCGCGTCGTATGCTGCGAGAACTGAGTTGCCCTCCCGTACCGACTCGGCGGGGGGTGCGGGCGAACCTCGTCGCCCGCACCCTATCCGCGCAGAGCTACGCGCCGAGTGCGCCGCAATAGATGGCCTGCAGCTCCGCGCCGTCCGTGGTCAGCTCGGGGTGAGGGCCCTTCAGGGTGACGGTCTCCTCGATGGACACCAGCTCCGGCTCGGGACCGCTCACGTCGAGCACGACGGTGCCGGCGAACATAGCCTGGCCGGCGTCGCGCCACAGCAGGCCTTCACCCGGCTTGTAGAACATCGACGGCAACCCCGTGAAGTGGTCTTCGAAGCTGATCGTCAGGGTCTGCGCCGCCGGATCGAACACTTCTTCGCCGCGGCCCCGGAAGGTTGCGGCCTCTTTGCGGATGATCGTGTCGCCGGTCGCCGGATTCCAGATGGTGGTCGTGAAGTTGAAATGGTCCACGATCAGTCCGTCTTCGTAGAACTTGACGGTGCCCTTGCCGGCGGTCTCGTGATAGATCTCCACGCCGCACAGCTCAGAGCTGAACAGATCCGCATGGGCTTCTTCGATGAAGCTGTACCTCTCCCGGAATTCCGGTGCTCCCTGCGCGGCAGCACCGGCGGGTGCCAGTGCGACCACGAACAATGCCATGGCGATCGACGCCACTGCGAGAATCCGCCGCGGGTTCGTCGAACGATCGATTTGAGTCATTGTGACCCTCCTGTCTCCTCCTCGGCGGACATTTCTGCCGCCCTTTGCGAGGCGAACGTACGGAAACGAGATAACGGCGAGATAACAGCCCGCCCGCCGGCGCAGTTGGCCCAAGCCGCGTGTACGTCCGCCCAACACAAGTCCGTGACAGAACTCCAACCGCGACAGGCGTCTTGCCCTGTTGTCTCCGTGTTATGTCCCGTCTCTACGTTGCATCGCAGAAGGAGAGCCGAGCAACCAGATGACGGCTCTTGGCAAACGAAAAGGGAGAAACAATGCGAAAGCTGATTGCGCTGATTGCGCTCACATCGCTGATGACGCTCGGGACACCGGGCACGGCACTGGCTTCGGTCGAGGAGAACTTCACGTTTCCGGTCGCCGGAATAGTGTTCGAGAACATCTGCGGTGAGACTCTGACACACACCGCCGGACAGCTCCATGTCCTGATCACGGACACCGAGAACGACAACCGGGTTTCGGGGATGATGCACTTCCAGCCGCAGGGCGCGAAGATCGTCGACGAGTCCGGGCGCACGTATTCGGGTACCGGAGTCGGCATGGTCCGCTTCAACGAGCCCCGCGATGAAAACGGCGCGGTGAACTTCACGGCGGTTGACAGCTTCAAGCTCATCGGTCATGGGAAGGCTCCCAACTACCTGGAGCAAGTCGTGTCGCATGTGACGATCAATGCCAACGGCGAGGTGACTGCCGAGATCGAGTTCGCCAGCCAGCAGTGCAGGTAGCCGTCACGGCGGAGTCCTAGGGGGAACTGGTGTCGGGCCCCGGCCACGGGGCCCGGAGTGAATATCCCCTGGATCTCCTGGGTCAGCTCGAAGTTCTGCAGCTGGTGCCGATAGAAGGCGAAAGACCACCGGCCCTTGGGGTAGACGACC
>CAMYIJ010000175.1 GCA_947258375.1 uncultured Acidimicrobiaceae bacterium | reverse complement strand
GTGCAGCTTCGTCCTTCGCGTCGACCAATACTGCAAACGATGCGACGTTGTCGGAAGCGATCCAGCTTCGATGCAACGCATCCAGGAGTAGATGCTCGCCGAGCCCGGTGCCGCGCAAGCGCTGGTCGATAGCCAGCCGTCCCAGAAGGGTCGCGGGAACCATTGGATACGCAGGAAGGCGTCGCACCACGGCCTGCGGAAGCTGGCCCAGTCGAATTCCGGTCGCGGAGAGTGTGTAGTATCCGACAATCGCCTTGCTGTCTTCCTCGCGAAGCACGAAAGGCACGGCGATGCGCCGGCGAGCATCTTGTCGGGCCTGGGTCTTGAAATACCTATCGAGGATTTCGACTCCGCAGGTGAAAGACGCCCTATCGTGGCTCCGATCCAGGGCTTCCACGACATACCCGCGGGCTCGGACCCGCCCGGTCACGAAGGTCGTGCGGAACCTGTGAATCGCCGTGCAGCCGCGCGAAGCCGCTTCCCGGGCGCAGGCGGATTGAGCAGCGCTTCGGCGAACGCTTCTCGGTCCTGCTTCGCGAGTTGGATGCTCTCGTGTACCTCGATGACGCGGAGCGCCGCTTCCTGGGCGCTGTGAACCACGAAGTCCGTCAACGTGCGGCCTTGAAGCGCGGCTGCTCGCATCAAGACCGCCTTTTGATCGCGGGTGATGCGTGCCTCAAGCCGGTCTCGCTTCACATCGGAGGTTTGGTCCGTCGTTCTTGTACCCGCCATTTCAACTCTCACCAATAACGCGTTGCCTTGACCAGAGCGATAGCGTACGGCAAACGGCCGTACCTTACAACGGGTCGAAAGGGGTGGCCTCGTGTGGCCACGAGGTACAGTACAGGTACAGTCATTAGTCGCGCGTATGAACGCCAATGAAACGCTATGTAGCGTAAGTGGCGTTGTTGCATAAATCGGCCACAACCACCTGCGCAGCGATAGGATGAACCCATGCGCAGATCCGATTTCGTCTTCGAATGCCGGGTCCGGAACTGGCCCGAGTACAACAGGGCGTTGATCTCCCGCGGGAGCCTCACCGTGTGGGTCGACGAGCAGGCGGTGTCCGCTTGGCGTCGGCGAGGCAGCCCGCAAGGCCGCGGTCGTCCCCGGATTTACTCCGACACCGCGATTGAGTGCGCCCTGGTCGTCAAGACGGTGTTCCACCTCAGCCTGCGGGCGACGCAAGGATTCCTCGAGTCCGCTGTCCGCCTGATGGGAGTCGACCTGCCCGTACCGGCGTACTCGACCGTGTGTCGTCGCCAGGCGGGCCTCGATCTGCGGCTCCACCCGGCGCCGGCGCGGCAGCCCCGGCAGGTAGTGATCGACACCACCGGGTTGAAGGTATTCGGCGCCGGCGAGTGGTACGTGCGCAAGCACGGCATGGGCAAGGGCCGGCGGCGCACCTGGAGAAAGCTGCATTTGTGCGTCGATGAAACATCCAAGGACATCGTCGCGGTGGACCTGACCACCAGCGCCGTCCACGACAGTCCGCACTTGCCGGCGGTGCTCGACCAGGTCGAAGGCGATGTCGGTCTGGTGTCCGCCGACCGGGCGTACGACAGCGGCACCTGCTACGAAGCGATCCTGTCCCGGGGCGCGATCCCGACGATTCCGCCACGACGCAATGCCAGGTTCAGTCGCGCGAAAGATCCGCCACCGTTCCGGGTCGAGCGCGATGCCGTCCTGCGTTACATCAAGGACGAGGGTCGGTATCCGTGGCGGACCTCGAGTGGGGCGACCCGGCAGAGCCTTGCGGAAAATGCCGTGTCGGGGTTCAAGGCGTTGGTTGGGGTCAAGCTTGCGTCGAGAGAGTTCGAGCGCCAGCAGGTAGAGGCGTTGGTGAAGAGCCAGGTGCTCAACCGGATGTCGGCGCTCGGGATGCCGGAGTCCGAACGCATCGCAGTGGGTTGATCCGCCTGCAGGAGTTGGTGGCGGACACCCCTGCGTGAAAATCGAATTACGAAACAACGCTCCCTGCCGCAGCAATCGTCAGTGCTCGGGATGCCGAACTCCGAACCCGCTTCAGTGGATCGATCCACCCGCGGGACGCTTGTGTCGAGCTCGAACTGCGCAACACGATCTGTGAGCCGGGGTTGCACAAAACTAAAGTCTGGCTTAATGTTCGTGCATGAGCGAGGCGACCACCCGATCGCCCGACTGGGACCAGCTCTTCGAGATCGCGGCGGCCCAGGACGGGCTCTTCACGACCCAGCAAGCGGCCGAGGCCGGCTACTCCCCGCAGCTCCTTGCCCACCATCTCGGCGCCTGGCGCATGCTTCGCGTGCGTCGGGGTATCTACCGGCTCGTTCACTTTCCGGCTGGTGATCACGAGGAGCTGACCGCAATCTGGCTGTGGTCGGAGCACGCTGGCGTGTTCTCCCATCAGACTGCGCTCGCCCTCCACGACCTATCGGATGTGCTGCCTTCCCAGGTCCACCTCACACTCCCCGCCGCGTGGCGCAAGCGCCGGCTGCGCGTGCCCAAGGGCGTCGTCCTGCACTACGGCGGCGTCCCCGAGAGCGATCGGCGGTGGTTCGGCCCCGTGCCGGCGACCGCCCCGATGCGCACCCTACAAGACTGCGCTGGCGAACATCTCCCGCCCGAGATCCTTCGCGGTGCTGCCGCAGACGCGCTTCACCGAGGCCTGGTCACGCGAGACGAGCTCGCGACGGTTGAGGAAGCACTGGCGCCTTTTGGTGGCCTCGACCCGTGACCGTCCGCAAGTACAGCACCGCCGCCGCTTTCAAGCAGGGGCTCGAGCAACGACTCCGCACCGCGTCCGTGTCGGGCCTCGACTTCTCACGACGCCGCCAGCTGCTCGTGTTCGACCGATTCCTTGCTCGCGTCGCCCTTGAGCTCGGCGACGCTGTCACCCT
>CAMYIJ010000174.1 GCA_947258375.1 uncultured Acidimicrobiaceae bacterium | reverse complement strand
ATCGACGGCCCACGTGTAGCCGTCGAACGACCGGGGGCCGGCGGCGACCGAGGCGGCGATTACGTGATAGCGGATCGAATCCGGGCGGATGGCGGCCGCGAGATCGGCGGAGCGTAGGGCATCGGCTGAGTCGCCCTCGTTCAGGAGCTCGACCGCATCTGACACGTGATGGTCGGCCACAACATCCAGCGAGCCGGCGAGCAGCACGATTCCCGCCAGCGTGATAACGGCGCTCCACAGCCAGCGCGGCGCGACCAAGCGCGCCCCGGGCGTGGCCGAGGTGGCCGCCACCAGGACGCCGGCGAACAGCCAGAACACGGGGTCGACCTCGGCGATCGGAAAGAGAAACCACTGCTGTGCCAGGTATGCCGTGATGCCGGCACCGAGTCCGATCAGTGCGGGCCTTCCGGACAGGAGCGCCCGCCCGGCCCGCAGCAGCAGGAATCCGGCGACGGTCAGGTAGAGCGCCATGCCGGGCAGCCCGGTGGTGACCGCAACATCGAGCGGCCCGTTGTGGGCCCGGTCCGGCATCGTCTGGCGCGTGTAGCGGCGCTCGTAGTCGGCGTCGACACCTTCGGCGAACGCCACCCGGTAGCCCTCCAGACCGACGCCGGTGATCGGGTGGTTGACGGCGACCGCGGCACCGACCTGCCACTCATCGACCCGGCCACGGGCGGTGCCGTCACCGAAGTCGAACGCGGACACGACCCGTGATCCGACGGGAGAGATAACGGCAACGATCACGAGTAGCGCCAGTGCGGTGACGACCGCCGGCCAGTTGCGTCGGAGCCAGCGGCCCTGGACGGCCAATGTTGCGACCACCGCAACGATCAGCCCCACCCAGCCGGCCCTGGTTTGCGATGCCAATGCGGCGACCACTCCGAGCCCGGCGGCGGCGTACCCGAAATAGCGCCAGGGTCCCGAGTCGCGTTCGGCGACGGCGGCCCCGAGGGTGATCGGTATCAGCAATGCACACGCGGCCCCCAGGTAGGCGGCGGTGCCGTAAGGGCCGCCCGGCCGGCCCGACGCGGTAGCCAGGTCGACCGGGGCCAGGTCGACTACCTCGAGCAGGGTGTAGAGGCCGATGGCGGCCAGCGCGACGGCGGCGGCCCGCAGCAGGCCCGTGACCGCCGCTGGAAGGCTGAGCTGCTGTCCCGCCAGGAACATGAGAGCGAAGAGAGCGACCGTGAAGAGGCCGAGGTGGCGGTCCGGTGTCCCGATCCACGTGTAGAGCGGATCGAGGGCGACAACACCCGCCACCGCCGCCCAGAAGAGGAATGCCAGCCAGCCCAACGCGCTCGGCTTGTGGACTTCGATAGCGCTGAGGCGCAGTGCCGTTGCGGCGACAAAGAGCGTGCCGGTCGAGATGACGGTCCAGCGCAGCGGTCCGTATGGCGCCCAGCCCCAGGGGTCGACCGCTACGGCGGAGGCGACGATGAGAACCATGGCCGCCAGCAGGAGGGGGCGGGCGGCAGCGTCGGGGGCGGGATCGTCGGCGGCATCGTCGGGAGGCATCTCCGTCACCGTGACAGCGCGAACAGCTCCAACTGGATCCCGTCGGGATCCCGGAATTCGATCATCCAGCCCCAGCCCTCGACCTTGGTGATCCCGGAGTGTGAGCATGCCGACTCGTCGAGCAGGGTTTCCCACTCCTCCAGGGCCTCATGGCTCGCCACATGGAACGCCAGATGGTCCAGGCCCGTCCGCCGCGGGTCGAACGCCCCGCCTTCGTGATCAGAGTGGCATTGCAGCACGAGAGCGGTCTGGCCGATGGCACACATTGCCTCCTCACCCTTGAATTTCGTCGCCTGAAACGGCTTCTGCAGCAACGGCAGCTTCAGCACGTCCCGGTAGAACTCGAGGCTGCGGTGCAGATCGGACACCGACAGCGAAACATGGCTGACGCCCTGAAGGATTGCTTCCTGTTCCATGGACCGAGAGTAGCGGGAATCCTTCGGATTCCCGCCTTCGGCCGCAGTTGCGTCCTCGAATGGATCAGGGGCCGGTGGGCGCCCGGTTGTCGGGCATAACGATCGTAGTGAGCAAGCGGCGCCGCCGGTCCGAGCCGGGCTCGTTGCCAAGGCGGGCCCCAACCGCGGCTCGTATCTCTGCGGTCATGTCGTCGAACTCCTTGTCACTCAACCACAGCGGCACCTGGCGGTAGCCGACCCGGTCGGCCCCGAGGTCGAGTTCGCTGGTCTCGAGGGGTCTTCCGCGTCCGCACCGTCGAGGTCGTCCTCGCCCAAAGAGACTGCCTCTTCGACTAGGGCATAGGTCCGTTCCACGGTTCCCCGCACCGGCTGCTGGTCGACGACCTGGATCAGGCCACCGGCCAGCAGCTGGCTGAGATGGCGGTAGAGGCTGGCCTGGGGGACGTCGTGGAGCTTCTCCTTGATGTGGCGTGGGGTCATCGGCCGTCCGGCGAGGGCTTGGACGATCCGCAACCGGATCGGGTGGAGCAGCAGGTCTCTCGGGAGTTTCATGGTCGACTTCGCATTTCGCGCTTGACTCTCAGAAGTAAGAATGTTATCAATACTGATAATATAGCGCTACCAACCCAGAAAGACAAGTGCGAACTCATGACAGAACTCATGACAGAAACAGAACTCACACTCGCGTCGAGCGGCTCTGAATTGGCAGGAACGCTGCTCGTGCCGGCTGGAGAACCAATCGCCACGGCCCTCCTCATCAGCGGCTCAGGTCCCATCGACCGTGACTCAAACATGAAGCGTATGAAGATCGACGTGATGAGGCAGGTTGCCCATTACCTGGCTTCGGTGGGTATCGCCTCGTTCCGCTACGACAAGCGCGGTGTCGCCCGGAGCACAGGCGACTACCGCGCAACCGGCTTCCACGACAACGTCGCCGATGCTCGAGCAGCTCTAGAAAGACTCCGGGCCCTGCCCGGGATTGATGCCGACCGGATCGTGGCGATCGGTCACAGCGAGGGGGCACTGATTGCGACCGAACTGGCGGCTGCCGGCGTCGGCCTGGCAGGTGCCGTGTTGCTCGCAGGGGCGGCGCAGCCAGGCGAGCAGGTCCTGCGCTGGCAGGCCACCCAGGTAGCTACCAGCCTGCCGGGACCGGCCAAACTGCTGCTGAAGCTGCTGCGTAAGGACCTGATGAAGATCCAGGACAAGCGACTGGCGCAGCTCAAGGGCGCAACGGACGACGTGATACGAGTGCAACTGGTCCGGGTCAATGCCAGATGGTTTCGCGAGTTCATGGCCTACGGTCCGGCCGACGCGCTAGAGCGGGCCAAGACGCCGATCCTGGCCATCACCGGCGCCAAGGACCTCCAGGTGGACCCCTCCGACATCGCCATCATGGAGCGCCTGGCCCTCGATGACTTCACCGGCGAGGTGGTGCCCGATCTGACTCACCTCCTGCGGCGCGAGGACGGTCCGCCATCGCTGCGTACGTACAAGAAGCAGGTCAAGCGCCCGGTTGACGTAGCGCTGTTGGAGTCGATCGGTGCATGGGTCATGAACCTCGTAGTCGACCGCTGAGACGGGGGCGATGTTGCCCGATTCGCGGTGCCGCGCATCTTCCTACAATCGATTTCAGAACCTATGTCCGTGATCGCGGCGTCACCGCCGGAAAGGAAGCAATGATTCACTTCATTGTCCATGACGAGAACGACTCCGTCGGGGTGGTTGTCCTCGAAGGTGTTCAGGCCGGAGACGCACTCGCCGGTTGGATCATGGACCAACAGCGCGACATCGAGATCCAGGCGAACGACGACATCCCCATCGGACACAAGCTCGCGGTCACCGATCTTGCAGAGAATGACACCGTCATCAAGTACGGAACCGACATCGGGCGCGTCGTAGCCCCGATTGCGGCCGGTGAGCACGTCCACGTCCACAACCTCAAGACCAAGCGCTGGTGAGGTGGATCTCCCCATGTTCCGCCGCGTGCAGCATCCCACCCATCTACTAGGAGACGCCACAAGTGTCACTTGATCTCACCAACGCTACTTTCCAGGGCTTCGTTCGAGAGAACGGCCGTGTCGGTGTTCGCAACCACGTCCTCATCCTGTCGGTCGACGACATCTCCAACGCGGCCATCGAGGCGGTCGCGAACAACATCAAGGGGACCATTGCCATCCCCCATCCTTACGGCAGGCTCCAGTTCGGGGCCGATCTCGACCTCCACTTCCGGACTCTGATCGGCACCGGCTCCAACCCCAACGTGGCGGCGGTCGTAGTGGTCGGGATCGAAGAGGAGTGGACCGCCCGGGTGGTGGACGGCATCGCGGCTACGGGCAAGCCGGTTGCCGGATTCGGAATCGAGCAGCACGGTGACCACAACACCATCATGCGTGCCTCCGCCAAGGCCAAGGAGTATGTGCACTGGGCGTCGCCCCTGCAGCGGGAGGAGCGCCCGATCAGCGATCTGTGGGTCTCGACCAAGTGCGGCGAGTCGGACACCACTTCGGGTCTGGCGTCGAATCCGGCCGTCGGGAACATGTTCGACAAGCTCTACGACCACGGCGTGACGATGGTCTTTGGGGAGACGACCGAACTCACCGGTGGAGAGCACCTCGTCGCCGCCCGGTGCCGGACTCCTGAGATTCGTGACAGGTTCCAGTACATGTTCGACCGGTACCAGGATGTCGTCGAAGCCCACAAGACCAGCGATTTGTCGGACTCGCAGCCGACCAAGGGGAACATCGCCGGTGGGCTCACCACGATCGAAGAGAAGGCGCTTGGCAATATCCAGAAGATCGGTCGCACCTCGATCATTGACGGCGTCCTCGACAAGGCGGAGGAACCGACGGGACCCGGCCTGTGGTTCATGGACTCCTCATCCGCGGCGGCCGAGCAAGTTACGCTCTGTGCGGCCGCGGGCTTCACCGTCCACATGTTCACAACCGGACAGGGCAATGTGGTCGGTCATCCGATCCTCCCGGTCATCAAGACGTGTGCCAACCCCCGGACTGTTCGCACCATGGCCGAGCACATCGATACCGACATCACCGGGCTGCTCAGGAAAGAGATGTCCATGGATGAAGCAGGCGATGCTCTGATCGACATGACCCTGCAAACAGCCTCAGGGCGGCTGACTGCCGCCGAGGTACTCGGTCATCGTGAGTTCGTCCTCAACCGCCTATACGAAAGCGCGTGACAGATACGC
>CAMYIJ010000173.1:2761-5807 GCA_947258375.1 uncultured Acidimicrobiaceae bacterium | reverse complement strand
ACTCCCCACCGAAACGGAGACGCTTCCTCGCCCCCGGCGTCACCCGAGCCCCACCCCCCAACTAGAGGCACACCCCCTCAACCCAGCTCGACGACCGCCAACCAACCGAACCAACTAACCCGAACCGAGCCCCTCGCAACAGGCGAAGGCGGGGCCATACAGACGCGTCCGTCCCAATCAAGCCCAGACGCACCCGACCGCGGTGCCTTCATCGGTCTCCCGATCAAGCCCGACCCGGCCGATTGGCGAGTCTGTCCCTGCGAAGCGCCCGCCAGGGGCGTCTCGCAGGGACAGACTCCAGGTTGTCGTCTTCGCCTAGAAGAGCCCGACTATGTTGCCGTCTTCGTCGATGTCCACGCTCATGTAGGCAGGCTTGGTGCCCAGGCCCGGCATGGTGCGCATCTCTCCGAGGAGCGGGTAGATGAATCCAGCGCCGACCGAGGCCCGCGCCTCGCGGACCGGCACGGTGTATCCGGTGGGCGCGCCCTTGAGAGCCGGGTCGTGGCTCAGCGACAGGTGGGTCTTCGCCATACAGATCGGCAGATCGCCCAGGCCCTGTTCCTCGTACTGCGCGATCTGCTTGGCCGCCGTCGCCGAGAACTCGACGCCGTCGGCGCCGTAGATCTCCCGGGCGATCGTCTCGATCTTCTCGGCCAGGCCCGCCTCATCGGGGTACAGCAATTTGAAGTCCGATGGCTCGTCGCAGGCGGCCACAACCGCCTCAGCGAGCTCGGCCGCGCCGGCGCCGCCGTCGGCCCAGTGGTCGCTCATCACCGCCGCCGAAGCACCGGCCTCGAGGGCGGCCTTCTTGACAAGCTCAATCTCGGCCGGGGTGTCGGTGTGGAACGAGTTGACTGCACACACCACGGTGATGCCGAACTTTTTGGCGTTGGCAATGTGCGCGGTCAGGTTGGAAAGCCCGGCCTCGAGCAGCGGCAAGTTCTCGGACGTGTACGCCTCATCGAGCGGCCTTCCGGGAATGACCCGGGGACCTCCGCCGTGCATCTTCAGCGCCCGCACCGTGGCCACCATGACGACGGCGTCGGGAACGAGGCCCGACACCCGGCACTTGATGTTGAAGAACTTCTCCATGCCCATGTCGGCCCCGAAGCCGGACTCGGTGACGACGTAGTCGCTGAGCTGAAGGGCGACACGGTCGGACAAGATCGACGAGTTGCCGTGGGCGATGTTGGCGAACGGTCCCGCATGCACGAACGCAGGCTGCCCTTCGAGCGTCTGCATCAAAGTCGGGTGGAGCGCATCCTTCATCAGAACGGTGACGGCTCCGGCGACGCCGAGATCCTCCGTGGTGATCGGTTCCCCGTCGTACGAGGTGCCGACAACTATACGGGCGCAGCGGGCTCGCAGGTCCCGCAGCGCCGATGCGTAATCGGTCCCGTCAACCAGAGCCAGGATCGCCATGATCTCGCTGGCGACGGTGATGTCGAACCCCGCCTCACGGGGCACACCGTCCGCGGTGCCGCCGAGCCCGATAACAATGTTGCGCAGGGCACGGTCGTTGACATCGACCACGCGGCGCCAGGCCACGTTGTTGGGATCGATCCCGATGCGCTTCAGACCCAACGCCGCCAGCTGCTCATCGCTGCGCTTGCTTTCGTGGAACCAGCGGGCGTCGATGGCGGCCGCGATCAGGTTGTGGGCAACGCTGATGGCATGGATGTCGCCGGTGAGGTGGAGGTTGAAGTCCTCCATAGGCACTACCTGGCTGTAGCCGCCGCCGGCGGCACCGCCCTTGATCCCAAATGTCGGCCCCATCGACGGTTGCCGGATCGCGGCGACGGCGTTCTTACCGATCGCGCCCAGGCCCTGGACCAGCCCAACAAGCGTTGTCGTCTTGCCCTCACCGAGAGGCGTCGGCGTGATGGCGGTTACGTCGATGTACTTGCCCGGGGAGCGCGAACCAACCCGCTTGAGGATGTCGAGGTGGACCTTGGCCTTGGTTGGGCCGTACGGAATCAGCTCATCGGGCTCGATGCCAATGTCGGCTGCGATCTCGGTGATCGGCTTGATCTCGGCTGCTTGGGCGATGTCGAGATCGCTTGGTACTGAAGTGGCCACGTCACACTCCTTGGGATGCGGAGGAGTCCTTTGACTCATCGAATTGGCCCGCGCGGCGCGATACGGAGCAAAGCCATGTCACGGCAGGCGGCTGGAAAACCGGAAGATTGTGGTGCGCCCGGAGGGGCGGCAAAGAGGGCACACGGCCCTTACCGCTCATCGAGTACGACCAGAACGAGAGCTACGTCAACCGGCACTCCCCCATACTTACAGCAACCTCAAAGGCCTCCAATTCCTGAGCAATCCCCGGTGTCTCCGGACGCACTGCGCCGGCCAGAATTGGGTGGTTCCCAAGCCACCGATGCTCAGTTACAGTGCGCGAATCCGCCTGCTGGCGGGACGATGTCCAACCCCCGAATCCCGCCAGGCAGGTAGCTGTGGAAGCCGCAAACGCCAGTCCGCTCGAGACCTATCGAGTCTCTGTCGCCGAGCCATGGATCGACTACAACGGGCACATGAACGAGGGCTACTACGGCGTCGCTTTTGGTGACGCCTCGGATGCCTACCTCTTGCAGAGAGGGTTCGACGAGGCTTACCGCCGCGATGTCGGCGGCACCTTCTACACGGTCGAGACCCACATCCGCTTTCTCCGCGAACTCAAATTCGGCGACCCGCTCCTCTTCCGAACCACGGTGCTCGGTGTCGACGCCAAGAAGCTGCACTTGTTCCACTCGATGGTCCACGAGGACGCCGACTACGAGGCCGCCACCCAGGAGGTCTTCCTGCTGCACGTGACCCTGGCCGATGTCGCCGTTACCCCCATGGCGGCGCCGCTGCTGGCCGCGATGGAAGCGGACCGCGACGCCCACCTCGACCTGTATCCGGATGGGGCCGGCAACTCGATCCGATCAATGCGACCCGACCGATGACACTCGAACGACACAAGACCTCGAAGGCAATTACGGGGTCCTGGGGACTGTTCGCTGCGCTCGCTCTACTGATGCTGGGCAACGGACTGCTCGGCACA
>CAMYIJ010000173.1:904-2750 GCA_947258375.1 uncultured Acidimicrobiaceae bacterium | reverse complement strand
GGTGTCGTCATGGCGAGTTACTACGTCGGCTTCCTTCTCGGCTCGCGGATCGCCCCCAAGACGATGGAACGAGTCGGCCACGTGCGGGTCTTCGCAGCCCTCGCCTCCCTGGCGTCGGCATCTCCGCTGGTGCACAGCGTGTTCGTCGATCCCCTGCTGTGGGGCGCGATGCGGTTCGTCTTCGGCTTCTGCATGGCCGGGCTCTACGTCGTCGCAGAGTCGTGGCTCAATCAGGCGGCCACCAATCAGACCCGGGGCCGACTGCTGTCGGTGTACATGCTGGTGATGATGGGAGGCCTCGGCGCCGGCCAGTTCCTCATCGGTATTGCCGCCCCCACCGGCTTCAAGCTATTTGTCCTCGCCTCGCTGCTCGTCTCGCTGGCGGTTGTGCCCATCTCGCTGTCGCAGGGGAAGGCGCCGGCGTTTCACGCGCCGGAGACTCTGAGCGCCACGAAGCTGTGGCAGCTCGCCCCTCTCGGAGTAGTCGGTGGCATCGGGGCCGGCCTCACCAGCGGTGCGCTTGTCGGCATCGGGCCCGTCTATGCCACACGGGTCGGGTTCAGCTCGACGGAGGTGGCGTGGGTCATCGGTGCCGCATTGGCGGGTTCGCTCCTGTGGCAATGGCCCATCGGGCTGATGTCCGATCGTGTTCCCCGGCGCCGCGCCGTCCTGCTCATCGCAGCCCTCGGCGCCCTCGTGGCAGCAGCCGGCGCTCAGTCGAGCACCCCGAGTCTCAGGGATCTCCTGGTGGTTATGTTCTTCCTCGGCGGTCTGACGTTCCCGATGTACTCGGTGGTGCTGAGCCACATAAATGACATCATCTCGTACAACCAGGCTGTGGCCGCCAGCTCCCTGTACGTGTTCGTGAGCGGGCTCGGCGCCATCGCCGGCCCGCTCCTGGCCGCGCTGGCCCTCGAGGGAATCGGGGTGCCGGGGTTTTTCGTAGTGATCGGCGGAGCCCACGCTCTCGTTGCGATCTACACCTTGTTCCGGATCACGGTCACGCCCGCCGCGGTGAGCCGCGACGAGCAGACTCCCTGGCGTCCCTTCCCAGCACGAGCCGGTGTCGTGCTGGCCCGCCTCACGAAAGTGCGGCGTCCGGCCAACGGAGCCCGGCTGCGCGGACCGAACGGCAAGATGCGCTAGAAGGTCTACCGGGCAAGCCTTGCTTCGGCGGCGGCCAGTCGCCCGGCCGCGTCCATCACGAGATCGGCGACGCGCTGATCGTCGCCCGGCGCGGGAAAACGATACGCCGGCCCGTGGATGTGCACCGCACCAAGAACCTGGCCGGCCGCATCGGTGACTACGGCCCCGACCGAGTTGACCGATTCATCGAACTCCCCGCGGACCCAGACATGCCCGAGCTTGCGGACTTCGCGCAGCCGGGTGATCAAACGGTCCGGCTTGGAGAGCGATTTGGCCTTCGACGATTCGAGGACCCGCATTACGTACTGTTCAATCTCAGCCGCCGACCACTGCGCCAGCATCACGAGACCCGACGGCACGAGGTGCATCGGGATCAGCTCACCCGTCCAGTCGCGGACTTGCACGTTGCGGTCGGCGTCTAGCGCCGCCCACGACACAAAGCGCAGAAAAACGTCGCCGGCAACCGCACCCGAACATGAGAACGTTGCCAGAATCCCGCCCGGTTTGAGCACCTTCATGGCGATGAGATTGACGTCCTTGTACGCGCGCTCGGCTTTATCGAGTTGGGTTCGCGTTTGCGCGAACTTGGGCGGGTCGAGAATCACCATGTCGAAGGTTTTTCGCGAGTCACGGTACGAGCGCAGAAGGTCGAACACGTTCGCCTGAATCAGTTCGTAACGATCCGCCTCGAACTCGCCCA
>CAMYIJ010000173.1:0-887 GCA_947258375.1 uncultured Acidimicrobiaceae bacterium | reverse complement strand
TCGGCCAGGGCGAGAGAATCGGCCGACGAGTCCGCTAGGGTCACTCGTGCGCACCGCTTTCGAGCGCATGGATGGCGAATCCGCCCGTATACGAGAACAAGTCCAATACAGAGCGGCCGCGCGCGTACGCGGCGACACGCGGTCGGTTCTCACGCTGGTCGACGTAGAGTCCGGTTTTGTGGCCACGGCGCACGTCGACATTGTAACGCACGCCGCCTTCGAACACTTCGATCGTGTCGGGCGGCTCGTCACCGGCAGCGGGGCCGACTGACGACTGCAAACCCTCCTGGCCACGCACGTCGGAGTCGCTGCGCTCGAAGACTCCATTGATGCCGTCGACTTCGAGCAGCGCCGCGGCGATCGCCGGTTTGGCCCGATCGACGCCGGCGGTCAGTGCTTGAAAAACCGCGAACGCTCCGTAGCGGTCGACGATCAGCCCCGGCAGTCCATCGGCTTCGCCGTGCACGAGCCGCATCAGGTTGGTTCCTGCGAGCGATGGCACGTCGGCCCGTCGTGCCACGGCAGTCGTGGTCATCTCGTGCCACCATGCGTCGTCGATGGTGACGTCCTCACGCCAATCGAGCACGCGCGCGCGAATCTGTGAGCCGCTGCTGTAATAGCCCTGCGCAAGGAACTTGCCGGCGTGATCTACGATACGGACCGTATCACCGGCCTTGACGCCGCCCTCAACGCCGGCGACGGCACCGGAGAAAATCCACGGGTGGCGGCGGCGCATGGAACGCTCGCGGCCTTTTTTGAGTTGGACGCTAGACATTGAATCGGATGTAGAGGATATCGCCATCTTCGACGATGTAGTCGCGGCCTTTGACCTCGAGCTTGCCGGCGGCCTTGACCTTTTCTTCGCTGCCGAGTTCGACGAGGTCGGC
>CAMYIJ010000172.1:1547-4689 GCA_947258375.1 uncultured Acidimicrobiaceae bacterium | reverse complement strand
CCGGCGGCCAGGTCGCCGACTCGGCGGCCCTGCACCGCACGCTCGCGGGCATCCACGAGGCTCTCGACCGCTTGCTGTGATCGCCAGCCGATCCAGCCTCGGCACCGGCTTCGGGGGCCTGCGGACAAGGGCCACGCGAGCGGCCATAGGCGGTCAAGAAAGGACACTAGTCGCCATTTGGTGACGGCGCTCTTGACGGTCGACGAAGAGAGTCCGACACTGGCTGTGTACCCGATTATCACGCTTCGACGACCTAACGTTGGGGCGAAGAGGAGGAAGGTGTCATGAGTAGAGGCTGCAGAACTGTGCTGTACACGTGTGCCGCTGTCCTTTGGGCTGTCGTGGCGGGGGCGCAGATTGGGCAGGAGGTGGCGGTGCCGGAGCACTTGGCTGACGGGGATGAGTTCGTAATCAGTACAGAGGAGCTGAATGATCACGGCGAGCTGCTGTTCGAGGCCGTTTGGACCGGTCAGGAGGGCGGCGGCCGGCCGCAGACCAAGGGGGTGGGGACGCCACTCGCGGACCCGTTCGACCCGCTTCTCTTTCCGCGCAACTTCAACCGTCTGTCGGCGCCCGATGCCAACTCGTGCCTCGGATGCCACAACGGGCCGCGATCGGGAGGAGGCGGCGACATCGTGGCCAACGTCTTTGTCCTCGGCCAGCGCTTCGACTTCGCGACCTTCGACCAGGCAGACATTCTCCCGACCAAGGGAGCGGTCGATGAACTGGGCGTCCCAGTCGAGCTCCAGACTCTCGCCAACTCCCGCAATACCCTGGGAATGTTCGGATCCGGCTTTATCGAGATGCTGGCGCGCCAGATGACGGCGGATCTCCAGGCGATCCGCGATTCCATCGTACCCGGCGACTCAGCGGCGTTGTCGTCGAAAGGCGTGGCTTTCGGCACTCTGGCCAGAGACGGGGGCGGTAACTGGGATACGAGCGGCGTCGTTGGGCTGCCAGACAACAGCCTCGGCACCACGGGCCCGGGGGATCCGCCGAGCCTGCTGATCCGGCCCTTCCATCAGGCCGGGGCGGTGGTCTCGGTGCGTGAGTTCACCAACAACGCCTTCAACCACCACCACGGCATCCAGACCACCGAGCGCTTCGGTCTTGGCACCGATCCTGACGACGATGGCTTCGTCAACGAGATGACCCGCGCCGACGTCACGGCGGCATCCATCTGGCAGGCGCAGCTTGCGGTGCCGGGCCGCGTGATCCCCAACGATCCCGAGATCGAGGAGGCCGTTCTCCTCGGTGAGGCGCTGTTCGAGGACATCGGCTGCACCGGCTGCCACGTCAACCAGCTGCCGCTCACCGACCGAGGCTGGATCTTCACCGAGCCCAATCCGTTCAACCCGCCGGGGAACCTACAGCCCGGCGATGCGCCCGATCTGTCGATCGACTTGACCGACAAGAAGCTGGACAATCCGCGGCTGCGCGTCGATAGGCGGACGCGAACGGTCTGGGTGCCGGCCTACACGGATCTCAAGCTCCACGACATCACGACGGGGCCGGGCGATCCCAATCGAGAGCCCCTGAACATGCATTTCCCGGCTGGGTCGGCGGAGTTCTTCGCCGGCAACGCTCGCTTCCTCACCCGCAAGCTCTGGGGTGTGGCCAACGAGCCGCCGTTCTTCCATCATGGGCAATACGCCACGATGCGGGAGGCGATCGAGGCGCATCACGGCGAGGCCGAAGCCAGCAACCTGGCGTGGCAGGGCTTGAGCAGCTTCGAACGCGACAGCATCATCGAGTTCCTCAAAACGCTCTAGCCCGACTGGGAGACACCCCATGCGCCTTCTCCTGATTCCCTCACTGCTGCTGGCCGTGCTGCTCGCCCCGGCGCCGCTGGTGACCGCCGAGCCACCCGCGGCCACTCGACCCGCCGGGCAGGATAGCGACCCTGGACTGCCCTTCATCTACACCCGGTGGGAGCAGTACACGGTCGAGGACGGCCTGCCCAACGACCACATCTTCGCCGTCAAAGCCGACGGTCCGTGGATCTGGATCGGCACCGAAGTTGGCCTCGCCCGCCTCGACAAGAGAACCGGCGAGATTCGCTCCTGGACGGAAGAGGACGGCCTTCCCTGGCGGGTGGTCTCGGCAATCGACGTCAATCCCCTCACCGCCGAGGTCTGGCTGGGTCTGTTTGGTGGCGGCCTGGTGCGCTTCAGCGGCGGCCGCTTCGATCACTTCCATCAGCTCAACAGCGGTCTGGTCAACGACGTCGTCTATGGCGTCTGCATCGAGAACGACAACGTCTGGGCGGCGACCACCGCCGGGGCCAGCCGCTACGACACGATCACCGGAGAGTGGACGATCTTCACCGAGAAGAACGCCCCGATGGAGGAGATCTGGAACTACGGCTGCAGCTTCGACGACGGCAAGATGTATCTCGGCGTGTGGGGCAGTGGGGTGCTCGAGTTCGACGTGGCGACCGAGACCTGGAAGGACTATTTGGACCCCGACGGCGAGATGGAGATCGACCTCTATCGCGACGACGGCATCGTGCACGTGATCACCACCGGAGTGAGCGCCGTCGACGGCACCTTCTGGGCAACCACCTACTTTGGCGCTTCGCGCTACGACGGGCGCCACTGGCGGGGCTACTTCAAGAAGGACAGCGGCGCGCCGAGCGACTTCCACAACGCCATCAAGGCCCGCAGCGCCAATGAAGCCTGGTTCAGCACCGACAAGGGACTCGGTGTCGTCGCCGATTTCCCGACCGACACCTGGGTGGTCTACACCACCGATCACCGCAGTCACACCGGCCGGGCGGTGGTCAGCCGGGGCGGCCAGGTGGTGGAGACCATCTCCATGTCGCCCAACCTCCCGCACAACTATGTGCTGTGGACCGAGTTGGACGGTGACGACGTCTGGGTCGGTACATCCAAGGGGTTGGCGCACGGCATCGGCAAGGGCTACTTCCCCGGGCTGCGTCGCAAACCGGTGAAGGCGCAGTCGGTCGAGAGCTCCGAGATTCGAGGTGGAGAATGAGAGAACAACGCCGCTGCCGCGTCTGCCTGGCCTGGGTCGCCCTGTTGGCCGCCACCATGACCCCCTCGGGGGCACTGACCGAAGAGCCGCCCGGCGCCAGCGAAGAGAAGCCGCTCGACACCGAGACCGTTCTCGAGGCTATCGA
>CAMYIJ010000172.1:0-1457 GCA_947258375.1 uncultured Acidimicrobiaceae bacterium | reverse complement strand
CCATGTAACGCCTTTCCAGGAGCACTTCCTGGAACAGATGGAGTACACCGGTCCCGGTCGTGCGATCCCCGAGCCCGAGCATGTCGATACCGTGAAAATCGGCTTCCTGGGCCCGATCGAGCCGACCGTTTCGGTGGCGACCGGTGGCAAGAGCCATGAAGAGCCGCTGGGGATCGCCATGCTGCGCGGGGCGCGTCTGGCCATCCAAGAGGCCAACGCGGCCGGCGGCTACCGCCGCCGGCAGATCCCGTTCGAGCTCGTCGTGCACAACGACAACGGCCTGTGGGGCGCCTCCGGAAACGAGATCGTCGACCTGGCGTACAAGGAAAAGGTGTGGGCGATTCTCGGCACCATCGACGGGGCCAACTCCCACATCGCCATCCGCGTCGCTCTCAAGGCCGAGATCCCGATGATGAACACCGGCGACACCGATCCGACGTTCATCGAGACCAACATCCCCTGGGTCGCCCGTTGCATCGGTGACGACCGGCAGCAGAACTATCTGCTGCTCGACTATCTGTATCGCAAACAGGGTCTGAAACGGGTGGCGATCATGCGCGCCAGCAATCGCTACGGCCGCTTCGGAGTGCGGGAGCTCCTCGACGGCAGCCGCCGCCTGGGCCGTCCCGTCGTGATGGAGATGGCCTACCGCGTCGGGGCGGCGGATTTCTCGCTACAGATCGACCGCATCGCGGCCGCCGAGCCCCAGGCCATCGTGCACTGGGGCGATGCGGTCGACGGGGCCCGGATCCTGAACCAGATGCGCGCCCGCGGGCTCGACCAGCCGTTCTACTGCTCCGACCGCTGCGTGTCGGACGAGTTCGTGCAGCTGGCTGGCGAGCATGCGCAGGAGGTTCTGTCCACCTTTCCCTGGAATCCGGATCGGCAAGACTCCGAGCTCGAGGCCTTTCGCGAGCGCTTCGCGGAGCGCCACGGTGTCGAGCCCGGTACCTACGCCGCCCACGCCTACGACGGCATGAACCTGTTGCTGTGGGCGATCCAGAACGCCGGGCTCAACCGAGCCAAGATCCGGGATCTTCTCGCCTATCGCAGCGAGCCGTGGCCCGGGGTCACCGGCGAGATTCCCCTGAACGCCGTCATGGACGATGCCGGAGAGGTGTTCTTCGCCCGCTGGGACGGGAGCCGGTGGCGCTACTCCTCGCGCCAGGATCTCGGCATTCCCGGCGGTCGGATCGAGCCGCGAGATCGCCAGGCCGAGGCGGAGTCGGGGCCATCTCCTGCGGGAGGTGGCCCATAGCTACGCGGGTCTGCAGGGCGCTGCTGGCGCTGGCCCTGTGGAGCGCGGCCAGCGTGCACGGCCAGGGGCCGACGGCGAGGGTGCGCTCCGGCGACGCTCCATTCCACGACTTCCGGCGGCAGACGCTCGAGTACGCCGGGCCGCGGAGCGTCGACGAAGTCCCGCAAGGGCTGACCCGGGTCGCGATCGGCTGGTTCGG
>CAMYIJ010000171.1:922-4153 GCA_947258375.1 uncultured Acidimicrobiaceae bacterium | reverse complement strand
GCCTCGAGCAATACCGGAGAGGCGCGGCCGGCGCGCCGGCCGCCGATCGTCCGTGACCGCTCACCATCTCTCGGCGGCACGCTACGGCTGGTGGCTGGCGCTCCCGGTCTCGTGTCTGGCAGCCGTGGGTTGCGGTGAAGTCGAGCGGCAGGAGCCTCAGGCGGCGGCCGCGCCTGTCGGGCAGGAGGAGATCTTCACCGACGTGGCGGCGCAGAGCGGGCTCGATTTCGTCCATTTCAACGGCATGTCCGGGGAGCACTACTTCTCCGAGATGATGGGCGGTGGCGGGGCGCTGTTCGACTACGACAACGACGGCGATCTCGACGTCTATCTGGTGCAGGGCGCGATGCTGGGTCGAGGCAAGACGATGGCGGATGCCACGTTTCCGCCGCGCCATCCCCTGCCGCTGACCGACCGCCTCTATCGCAACGATCTCGAGATCCGGGCCGACGGCAGTCGCGTCGTGCGGTTCATCGATGTCACCGACCGGTCCGGGATCGCCGCTCACGAGTACGGCATGGGGGTGGCGGCGGGGGACGTCGACAACGACGGCTGGGTGGATCTGTATGTCACCAACTTCGGCCCCAACCAGCTCTGGCGCAACCGCGGCGACGGGACTTTCGCCGACGTCACCGCCGGGTCGGGCGCCGAGGAGAGCCGCTGGAGCGTCGCCGCCGCCCTGTTCGACTACGATCGGGACGGCTGGCTCGACCTCTTTGTAGGGAACTATGTCGACTACACGCTGGGCGGCCACAAGGAGTGCTTCGAGAAGAGCGGCATGATCACCTACTGCGGGCCGCTGACCTACCATCCGGAGCCCGATCGACTGTTGCACAACCGGGGCGACGGAACCTTCGAGGACGCGACGGCTGCCTTGGTCGGCGCCGCGCCCGGCAGCACCCTGGGGGCGGTCATCGGTGACTTCGACGAGGACGGCTGGCTGGATCTCTACGTCACCCTCGACGCCATGCCGAACCGGCTGTGGATCAACCAGGCGGACGGCAGGTTTCGCAACCTGGGGCTGCTGTCGGGCGCCGCGGTCAATCGACAGGGCGGACCCGAAGGCAGCATGGGGGTCACTGCCGGGGACTTCGACAACGACGGTGACGAAGACCTGTTGATGACCCATATCGATCTCGAGTCCAACACCGTCTACCGCAACGACGGCGCCGGGCAGTTCGAGGACGTCTCGATGCCGACGGGCCTGGGCATGACGAGCTGGAGCTTCACCGGCTTCGGCACCTCCTGGTTCGACTTCGACAACGACGGTTGGCTCGACCTGATGGCGGTGAATGGCGCCGTCTACGATCTCGTGGAGCTGGTGCAGGTGGCGGATCCCTTTCCGCTGCACCAGCCGAATCTGCTCTTTCGCAACGACGGCGAGGGAGGCTTCACCAACCTGTCGGATACCACTGCCGGCGAGAGCTTCCGGCTCCCCGATGTCAGCCGGGGCGCGGCTTTTGGCGATATCGACAAAGATGGCGACCCGGACGTCCTGGTGATCAACAACAACGGCCCGGTGCGGCTGCTGCGCAACAACCGCGGGAGCGCCGCCAGCTGGGTTGGCTTCGAACTGGCGGCGAGCGCCGGCCTGGCCGAGCCGCTGGGCGCCTGGCTGGGCGCCCGGTGCGCTGGCGGGCCGCCGCGCTGGCGCCGCTCGCGCCGCGACGGCAGCTACGCGGTGGCCAACGATCCGCGCGTCCTGATCGGGCTCGGCGAGTGTGACGCCGGCGTCGAGGCGGTGCTCCGGCGGCCGGATCGCCCGGCGCTGAGCTGGCGCAGCCTGGCCGCCGGGCGCTACGCTACGCTGCGGCCGGGAGGGTGATCATGGCTACCTGGCGAGTGGGGCCGGCGACGGCCACGGCCATTGTTCTCGCGGCGCTGACGGGGTCTTGCGGGGACCGGCCGGCCGGGATTCGGTCCACCGGCGACGAACCGCAGTCGCTCCCCGCGGCTGCCAGCGAGATCTTCCGCGAGGCCGCGGCCGAGTCGGGGCTCGGTTTCGTGCACTTCAACGGCATGTCGGGCGAGAAGTACTCGCACGAGGCCCTCGGCGGCGGCGTCGCGCTGCTCGACTACGACAACGACGGCGACCTCGACGTCTACCTGGTGCAGGGGGCGATGCAGGGTCGCGGCAAGACGATCGAGGACGCGCTGTTCCCACCGCGCCACCCGCTGCCGCTGACCGACCGGCTCTACCGCAACGATCTCGAGCTGCGGGCCGATGGCGGCCGTGTCCTGCAGTTCACCGACGTCACCGATCGAGCGGGATTCGCCGCCCACGGCTACGGCATGGGAGTGGCGGCGGGCGACGTCGACAACGACGGTTGGATCGATCTCTACGTCACCAACTTCGGCTCCAACCAGCTGTGGCGCAACCGCGGTGACGGGACCTTCGGCGACATCACCGCCGCTTCGGGCACCGACGACCGGCGCTGGAGCGTCGCAGCCGCCCTGTTCGACTACGATCGGGACGGCTGGCTGGACCTCTACGTCGGCAACTACGTCGCCTTCACCACGGACACCAACAAGCTCTGCCGGTTCGAGACCGGGCTGATCACCTACTGCGGACCGCTCTCCTACCCGCCGGAGCCCGACCGGCTGTTCCGCAATCGCGGTGACGGCACGTTCGAGGACGCCACCGCACTGATCCGCGGCGCCCCGGCGGCAGGCACGCTGGGCGTCGTCACCGGCGACTTCAACGACGACGGCTGGCTCGACTTCTATGTCGCCAACGACGCGCTGCCGAACCATCTCTGGCTCAACGAGGGCGATGGCTCGTTTCGCGAGGAGGCTTTGCTCGCCGGGGTCGCGGTCAATATGCAGGGCGACTCGGAAGGTAGCATGGGAGTGACCGCCGGCGACTTCGACAACGACGGCGACGAAGATCTGTTCATGACCCACATCGACCGCGAGACGAACACGGTCTACGTCAACGACGGCACGGCCTATTTCGTCGATTCGTCGGTGGGTACCGGGCTCGGCACGCCGAGCCACAACTTCACCGGCTTCGGGCGCCAGTTCATCGAGTTCCTGCAACTGGAATTTCAGAAACTCAAGTCGCGAATCGCGGTCCTGACCGGTACCGATAATGGCTTCAATCTGGTGCTGGGTGTGTTTCCAGTCATCGTGGATGCCGGCCAGTTCGGCCAGCAGCTTGTCATGGCCACCGTGGCTGTCGAGTAACTGACGCTGCAGCTCGCGCTTCATCAGGGACTGGTGTTCGTGCTG
>CAMYIJ010000171.1:0-877 GCA_947258375.1 uncultured Acidimicrobiaceae bacterium | reverse complement strand
ATGTCGACCAGGCGTTCGCCAAAGTTGCGCAATGACTGAATGGGGACCGGCGAGCCGTTGATATAGCCGCGCGAGCGGCCCTCGCTGAGAACGACGCGGCGTATCTGGCATTCGCCGTCCAGCTCCAGTTCCTGTTCCGTCAGCCAGCTGCGTGCGCTCTCGATCGCGGAGACATCGAAGCTCGCGCTGATCTCGGCACGCCCGGCACCGTGACGAACGGCGCCGGCGTCAGCACGGTCGCCCAGTAACAGACCCAGGGCGTCGAGCAGAATCGATTTGCCGGCGCCGGTTTCGCCGGTCAGCGCGGTCATGCCCGGGCGTAATTCGACCTCCAGTTCATCAATAATGGCGAAATCGCGTATATGCAGGGATAACAGCATTACGGCTGTTCCGCCCAGCGCAGTTTCCTGCGCATGATGTCGAAGTGATTGTGTTTCCGGGGGTGGATCAGCCGCAGGTCGTGATCCTTGCGCTTGATGCGTACCTGATCACCGTTCACCAGTTCGGCGTTAACCTGACCATCGCAGGTGATCTGCGCCTTGGTTGAGTTTTCGCCGTGCACCACAATTTCGATTTCCACCTGGTCACTGACCACGATAGGGCGGTTACTCAGGGTGTGCGGGCAAATCGGAACCAGGACCAGGGCTCTCAGAGCCGGGTCGAGAATAGGGCCGCCACCGGACAGTGCATAAGCGGTTGAACCTGTCGGCGTCGAGACTATCAGTCCATCCGCGCGCAGCGAGTTGAGGAAGCGTCCGTCAACACTGGTGTCGATCTCGATCATGCGGGCAATGTCCCACTTGTGTATGACAACGTCGTTCAGCGCATCGCTTTCACTGACGGTGCGCCCGTTGCGGTGCACGCTGGCGTGAATCAG
>CAMYIJ010000170.1 GCA_947258375.1 uncultured Acidimicrobiaceae bacterium | reverse complement strand
CACCAGTCGTGCTCATCGGTGCCGGTGAGCCAAATGGCATACGCCACCAGAAACGAGGCGAATCCGCCCCAGAACCACGGCGTGTAGCGCCGCCGCCCGGGCGCCGGGCCGGTGGCAACGAGACCGGGCAGCCAGAACAGCGCCACCCACCAGTACTCGCCGAGGTCGCTGAGGATCTCCCCCGGCATGATCCCGAAAACGGCCGCCACGCCGAATCCGACGAGGCCCGACCACAGGCGCGCCGCCGGCGACCACCACCGGTAGAGCACTTCGCTGATCACCCACAGCCCGATCGACACTCCGAAGAGATCCAACCCGATCCCGAGGTCGCCGCCGAATAACCAGTATCCAATGGCGTAGAGCACGAGAATTGCCCCGTAGGTGCGAAACAGAGTGCGCTCCTGCCAGCGTCCCAGAACCGACAGGTTCAGCAGCCATGGAATCAGGATGTAGGTGACCATCGAGACGTTGTCGATCCACGCCCCGAAGAAGGTGTGGGTGCCGTGCATCACCATCGATCCGGGGCCGAGGAACACCGCCGCCGACGCGTAGAGCAGCGCCACGGGCTGATGCCCGAAGAACCGGTTTCCCGCCGGTACGTCGCCGGCCCGGTCGCGGGCGAGCACCCGGAACATGGCGAGCCCGGCGGCGATGAACCCGAGATTGCCCAGCGTGTTCACCGGCTCGCGCAGCAGGCCGCTGCGCACCCGCTCACACCAGCGCGAGATCTCGCCGATGGGTGATTCGTTGGCTGCAGGCGGGCCCCAGCCGATCAACCCGATCGTCACATAGGCGATCGTGAAGGCGGCGAGGGCATAGACGGCGATCCTGGTCGGGCTGCGGCGGCTCACCCGAGACACGTTACCGCCGGCCACTCGGCCGACGTTGCCCAGATCGAAACCATTACTCTGGATCGGACTGAGACACAGGCACGGGGGGAGACAGGGTGCACTTTGATATGCCGATAACAACTCCCGAAGAGCTGCGGACCCATCTCGAGCTGGCGATAGCCGTCGAATTGTCCACCGTGCCGCCCTACCTCTACGCCATGTACTCCATCGAGGATCAGAGCTCGGAGTCTGCTCTGCTCATCCGCAGCGTCGTCGCCGAAGAGATGCTGCACGCCGCCCTGGCGGCCAACCTGCTCCTTGCGGTCGGCGGCAATCCCGATTTCACGTCCGCCGACCTGGTTCCGGTCTATCCCTTCGACCTGCCCCACCACACGCCGAAGCTCACCCTGAACATCAAGCCGTGCTCGGAGCAGCAAGTCAAAGAGCTGTTCCTGGTGATCGAACAGCCCGAGGTCCATTCGGCGCCGCCGGATGGCGATATCTATACGAGCCTCGGCCAGTTCTATCACGCCATCGAAAAAGGCCTGGCGCGGGTGGCCGACAGCCACGACATCTTCGCCAACCCGCAGACCGAACGGCAGATGTCGGACGCCTCCTACTACCAGCCGGTCGAGTTCGACGCCGAGGACAGCGGCGGACTGCTGCTGATCGACAATATCGAATCGGCCAACGAGGCGATCCACATCATCGTGCACCAGGGTGAGGGCGTCTCCGACGAGAAGTGGGCCGACCCCTTGCACCAGGAGCTCACCCACTATCACAAGTTCTTGCAGATCGCCGACGGCACCGCCCCGATCGGCAAGGTGGCCCCGGCCCTCGTCAATCCCAAAACCGACGAGTTCCCACCGGTGGCCCGTGACGTCTCCAACCTGTTCAACGCCGCCTATAGATACGTATATATGACGATGGACGAGATCTTCCAGGCCAACAGCAACCGGGGTGCTCTCGTGCGGCGGCTCTACGGCCTGATGTCGAACGTGCTTTCGCCGCTCGCCCACCACCTCATGACGCTTCCCGTCGGCGAAGGCTACGTCGCCGGACCCACTTTCGAGGTGTACGACTTCGGTGACAGCGACCCGTGGGACCACCTCACCGCGCTGGCCGCCCATGTGGCCGAGGAGATCCCCAGCCTCCACCCGGTGGCCGAGGCCGTCGCCAAGCTGTAGCGCTACGGTTCGGGTATGGACGACACATTCACCCCACCCAAGATCAACACGGTCGCGTTCGACTGCCACGATCCGGGGCGGCTCACCGAATTCTGGACACAGCTGCTCGGCGTGGAGGTACGCCACGCCTTCGATGAGTTCGTCTGGTTGACGCCCCAGCGAGAAGGCGGGGTGACGCTGGCTTTCCAGAAGGTCCCCGACCCGACTCCCGGCAAGAACAAGCTCCATCTCGACGGCCACCATGAGGACCTCATGAAGCTCACGGACCGGGTCGTGGGCCTCGGCGGCTCGTTTGTGGCTCAGCACTCGACGCCGGGATTCATCTGGAACATCTACGCCGATCCCGAAGGCAACCAGTTCTGCTGCGGGCACGCTCTCGAAACCGGGGCATGAAGTGGCGGTGAGCCGAGCCGATCGGCGCCGCGATCGATGGGCCCGCGTGTCTGCCGTGTTCGGCGAAGCCGGCGCGGACCGTGCCCTCGATCTGCTCGAGTTGGTCGAGCTGGCATGGCACGACTGCTACGGCGAGAGAACTCCCTCAGACCAGGTAATCGACGACATGCTGGTTGTGAGCGATGGCACTCTCGACGGCCTCGTGGCGGCGGCCCACCTCGGCATCGCCGACTGGCGCGACCTGCGGGTCGCCGCCGACAAGCGACGGTGACGCCATGGGCTGGGTGATCGCGGCCGGCGTGCTGCTGGTCCTCGGCTACGGGCTCCACCGCTTGGCGCTGTGGGCCGACGGGCGCGGCTACATCTACTACAAGACCAAGCCGAAGTTCAAGGGCTCCAGCCTCGGGCTCATCGAGGGCATCTACAACCCGTCGGTCGAGCACGTCGTTGAGGAACGGTCGGGCGAACGGGCCCGCGGATCTCAGGACGAATCGGGGGGCAAGCCGGGACCAGACGACGACCCGGGCCTCCAATAGCGCCGAAATCCGATTAACGAATGTTCATCGGCTTCACTGTTTGTTCACTGCGTTTTCGGCACTTTGGGCCAGGGGCGGCTTTACGTTGGATGGGGTACACGCACCGACCTGAGGGAGGAACCTCATGCGCAAATTCACGACCCTCGTGGCAGCCGGAATCATGCTGCTCGCCACCGCCGCTCCGGCGCTCGCCGGCGGCCCACCGCCCCGCGGCGACGATGGCGAGCGCGTCCGCGTCGCGGTCTACGTCGAAAGCCAGGGACTGATCTTCGATTCCATCGTCGGGCCCAGCCTGCCGATGAACGGCCCGTTCCAGCAGCTCACAATGGGCGAGCACGGATTGCATACCGAATTCGGCCCCGGCGACCCCGGCTAC
>CAMYIJ010000169.1 GCA_947258375.1 uncultured Acidimicrobiaceae bacterium | reverse complement strand
CGGTCGAGCAGGAATTGGTGCTCGACGCGGTCGTTGCCAAGAACTCTGCAGAAGCCGGGAAGCTCTGGCACTTGCGGCACTCTATAGCGGAAGCGGAACGGCAGCTGGGCAGAGCACTGAAACACGACATATCGGTACCGATCAGCCGCATGCAGGAGTTCCTTGTCCGTGGCGACAAGTTATTGCTAAAACTGGCACCGGAGGCCGTGCTGCTTGCCTTTGGCCATGTGGGGGACGGCAACCTGCACTACAACGTGCGTTTGCCCGAGGAATTGACCGGGGATGAGCGCTCGGCGGCCGGCGAGCGAATTTCGGCTGGCATTTATGACCTCGTGGCCGAGCTTGGTGGAAGCTTCAGCGCCGAGCACGGTGTAGGTCTTCTGAAAAAGGCGTATCTGCAGCGATACCGGGGCGGTGTCGAGTTGGAATTGATGCGGCGCCTGAAGAAAACGCTGGATCCGCACAATATCCTCAACCCGGGCAAGATATTTTGACGACCAGTTCCGGTTTTGCGGCTGGCCATGCCGGTAGACTGAGCTGTTACTTATGAGTGCAGATTCCGACAAGATTCGCGATACGTTTGCTGATCAGCTCGCCAGCTTTGAAGATCAAATGGGGGCGAAAGTCGACGATGTCGAAATGCTGGCCGATATCCAGGAAGGAATCGGCAACCTGCTTGCGTCCGATAGCAGAAGTGAGTCGGAAATCCGCAGCCTGTTACAGGAGCGTTACGACCAGGGCTCGCTGCGCAAAGAGACCTTCCAGCTCGTAAAATCAATGTTGGATCGCTACGTGACCGAACGGATTCCGACCGGTCCAATATCGGACGCCGGTTCTCCGCAGGGAGCGATGACACGCCCCTCGATACTCGGTGGCCTTGAAGATATCGAAGAGCCAGAGTCCGACGATACCTTTGGTTCAACCACGGTCATTCCAAAAGGGGCTCTCCCGGACGCAACAGCCGATGCTCGCGTCCAGGTCGGGTCGTTGCTTCGCGACCGATTCCTGCTGCAGGAGAAAGTATCCGGCGGCAGCATGGGTGTCGTTTACAAGGCACTGGACCGTCGCCTGGCAGAAGTGGAGTCTGACGATCCCTGGGTTGCAATCAAGGTACTTTCACCGCAACTTGCCGAAAATGCACAGGCATTACGCGCGTTGCAGCAGGAAGCAACAAAAGGCCGATGCCTCGCGCACCCCAATATTGTGCGTTTCGTTGATCTCGATCGGGACGATGATCTCTATTTCCTGATCATGGAGTGGCTGGAAGGCCGCACACTGGCAGATATTCTGGATTCCGCCGATGCCAGGACTATCGATCGTGACGCAGCGTTTCGAATAGTACGCCAAATTGCTGATGCACTGGATTATGCGCATCGTTGCGGAATCGTGCACGCCGACGTCAAGCCCGGCAATATCATGATGATGCCGAATGGCGATGCGAAGTTGTTCGATTTCGGCGTCGCCCGAGTGCAGCAAAGACAAAGTGAGTCGGATTTCGATCCCGGCGTCGCTACGAGACATCGTTCGGATCTATTTCACGGAGTTGGGTCAATGACACCAGAAGAGTTCGCATCCCAGGTCGGCGCCGTCGAGAGCGAGCTCGGCAAAGTGATCGTGGGTCAGGAAGACCTGGTGCGTGCCGTCGTGCTCGGCATGCTAGCGGAGGGTCACGTGCTGCTCGAGGGTGTGCCGGGGCTCGGCAAGACGCTTCTGCTGAGGACGCTGGGTGAGGCTCTGGCGGTCGAGTTCGGGCGGGTGCAGTTCACCCCGGACCTCATGCCGGCCGACATTGTCGGTACGAATGTCCTGAGCGACGGCGGCTTCTCCTTCCATCCCGGCCCGGTGTTCGCCAATGTGGTCCTGGCCGACGAGGTGAACCGGGCGACGCCGAAGACTCAATCTGCCCTGCTCGAGGCGATGCAGGAGCGCCGGGTGACGCTTGGAGGCGAGACCCATGAGCTGCCCCGACCCTTCTTCGTGATGGCGACTCAGAACCCCCTCGAAATGGAGGGGACCTACCCGCTTCCCGAAGCGCAGCTCGATCGATTCATCTTCAAGGTGCTCGTCCCGTTTCCTTCGGCCGACGACATCGTGGAAATCCTGGCCCGGACGACTGCCGAGGCGACCCCGCAGGTGGACCAGGTCGCCGACGGCCCCCAATTGGCTGAGATGATCGCCATGGTGCGAGAGGTTCCCGCCGCTTCCCATGTCATGCGATATGCGGCGACGCTGGTGGCGGCCACCCATCCGCAGCACGTGTCGGCAACGCCGAAGGTCAAGGAGTACGTCAGGTTCGGAGCGAGCCCCCGGGCCGCCCAGGCGATGGTCCTGGGGGGCAAGGCGATGGCGCTGACCGACTCCCGCTACAACCTCAGTGGAGACGACGTGCGGGAAGTCGCCAAGCTCGCGCTGCGCCACCGCCTGGTGCTCGGCTACGAGGCCGCCGCCGACGGCGTCGCCGCAGATGACATCATCGAAGAGCTCCTGGCGGCGCATCCGGCTCCGACGGTCGAGAGCTGATGCTCCTCGACCCGCAACTCCGGGCTCGCCTGGAGCGGCTGGCGCTCCTCAACCGCACCCGGTTGCGCGGCGTCTGGGGCGGGCGGCATCGCTCGACTCGTCTCGGGGAGAGCTTGGACTTCGCCGATTATCGCGAGTACAACCCGGGCGACGACTATCGGCGCATCGACTACAACCTCTGGGCTCGGCTCGGTGTCGTGCTGATCCGGCTCTTTGAGGCCGAGGACGAGATGCCGCTTCAGGTGGTTGTCGATACGAGCCGGTCGATGGACTTCGGTGACAAGTTCCCTGCCGCCCAGCAACTGGCGGCCATGGTGAGCTACCTGGCCCTGATCTCGGGGGAGCGAATTCGCCTCGCCACCGTTCCCGAGCCGGGGAGTGCGGCCCTCGTAGGGCCGTGGGCGCGTCACGTCTCGACCTGGCCCAAGCTCGAGACGTGGCTGGAGAGTCTGGAGCCGGAAGGCGGTACCGATCTGGTTGCGGCCTCGCGCATCGTTGCCTCCACAGTATCTCGGGGTCCCATTGTCCTCGTATCGGACCTCATGCAGGAGGGTTGGCAGCAGGCGATAGACCTCTTCGGCACTGCCCGCGGCGGGGTCGTCATCCATGTGGTGAGCCCCGGGGAGCTGGACCCGGATCTCACCGGTGATCTGACGCTGCGTGACATCGAAACCCGGGCCGAAGTACCGGTTTCGATGAGCGGCGATGCCATCGAGCGGTATCGGGAACGGATACGGGGGTTCATGACCGAGGCCGCTCGGCGGTGCCGGCGTGTCGGTCTCGATTACGTCCCGGCGATCGCGGATCCCGGTGTTCTCGAACGTACGCTG
>CAMYIJ010000168.1 GCA_947258375.1 uncultured Acidimicrobiaceae bacterium | reverse complement strand
TCGACACCATTGGAGATGGCCAGGCTCTCCTCTTCTACGACGGTGCGGTCGTTGAGGGAACCTGGGCGCGGGAGACATACGACGACCCATTCGAGCTTGCTTTGCCGTCGGGCAGCGAAATGATCGTGCCCCGCGGCAAGATGTGGATCTCGGTCTTCCCGAGCACCGGAAGCGTCGATTGGCAGTAGCGCACCCATCCGCCTGGGATATCGCTGCCGATGTCGCAGCCGGCGGGTCCTCGGCTGTCAGCCACGTCGAGGCTGCATTAACCCGCGCCGAGGAAACCACCGACCTCAACATCTTCACCCGGCTCGACCCGGCGGGCGCTCGCGAGCGCGCCGCGGCAATCGATGAGCGCATGGCGCGGGGCGACCGCGCCGGCCCACTGGCCGGAGTGCCCTTCGTCGTCAAGGACCTGATCGATCAGGCAGGACTGCCCAACACCTGCGGAGGCGGGTTTGCGCCGTTCACCCCCGCGGCGGATGCTCCCTGTGTGGCCCGCCTCGAGGCTGCCGGGGCCGTCCCCATAGGCCGCGTCGGTCTCCACGAGTTCGCGTTTGGCTTCAGCAGCGAGAACCACTGGTTCGGGCCGGTCCACAATCCGCTGGATCCGAGGCTCTCCCCCGGCGGTTCATCGGGGGGCTCGGCCGCCGCCGTGGCAGCAGGCATAGTGCCGCTGGCGCTCGGCACCGATACCGGCGGCTCGGTACGGGTTCCGGCCGCCCTGTGCGGTCTGGTCGGGCTCAAGGTGACCCACGGCCGGGGTTCGCTCCGCGGCGTCTACCCACTGGCACCGGGCCTCGATACCGTCGGCCCGCTGGCGGGGAAAGTCGCCGACGCTGAGCTCGCCTATCTGACGATTGCCGCTCACGATCCGCAAGATCCGCTCTCGATCGATCAGGCCCTCGAGCCGCGCCGGCCGCCGCCCCCGTTGGACGAACTTCGGTTCGCCGTGCCTCACCCTTGGATGGACACCGGGTTCGAACCGCGAATTGCGGCCGAATTCGAGAAGCTGCTCGTCACACTCGGCGATCTAGGCGTCACGGTGGAGCACGTCGAGATTCCCGAGACCGCACCATCCGGCATGGGCTTGGCTTCGGCGTACTTCGAGGTAGCGCCCATCCACCGCGCCCGCTTCCTGGCCGACCCTGAATCGTACGGCCCGGACGTGCGGCAGCGGATCCATGAGGCGCTCGCCGTCACCGAGGAGGACTATGCAGCGGCACTCGAGTGGCGTGAAGAGCTCCGCCGGGGGCTGGAGGCATGCCTCGTGGAGTATGACGCAGTAGTCACGCCGACTGCCGCGGCGGTGACCAAAGTCATCGGCGAAGACATCATTGAGCTGACCACCGGGCCCACCTTCTATCGCAGCCCGCTCTCCCATTTCTCGGCTCCCGTCAACAACGCCGGATTGCCCGCTCTCGCCCTGCCGGTGGCCGGTTCCGGGACCCCGCCGCTGAGCTTGCAGCTGATCGGAACGGCCTGGAGCGAGGCCCATTTGCTCGCGATCGGCACGAGCCTGGAATCCGCAGGCGTCAGCTGAAAACAATCGTCCGCAGAGCCCGCCGACATGCATAAACTGCCTACCGGATATGCCTTCCCGCGGAAGGGCATGTTGGGGCAGTCACTGCCCGTCTTAGCTAGCCAGGAGCCGCATTGACAGAAGAAACCCTCGAGGCACCAGTACGCGAAAAGCGTGATCGGCTTGTGCTCCGATTCGCCGGCGACTCCGGAGACGGGATGCAGCTGACGGGCAACCGATTCACGAACGCTTCTGCAGTAATCGGAAACGACCTCGCAACTTTCCCGAACTTCCCCTCCGAGATCCGGGCGCCCGCCGGGACGCTCGCCGGAGTCTCGTCATTCCAAGTACAGATCGCCGACTGGGACATTCTGACCCCCGGCGACGCGCCGGACATCTTGATCGCAATGAACCCCGCCGCGCTGAAGTCCAACCTGGCCGATCTGCCGCAAGGCGGCTTGCTGCTCGTCAACGGTGATGCGTTCGTTGATCGCAATCTCGAGAAAGCGGGCTACACGAGCAATCCGCTCGAAGATGGTTCCCTTGACGGTTACCGGACAATGGTGGCGCCCATGGAAGAGCTCACGAAGCTCGCCGTTGCCGACACCGGAGTCAAGGGCCGCGCCACGCTGCGCTCGAAGAATTTCTTCGCGCTCGGCCTGGTCTCTTGGATCTTCAATCGGCCGACGGAGCCCGTCGTCGATTGGGTCAACGGCAAATTCGGCTCGGACTCCGTTGTGGCCAAGGCCAACATCGCGTCGCTGATGGCGGGATACAACTTCGGCATCACGACCCAGGAGTTCCAGCACCTCTACGACATCCAGCCGGCCCAACTCGACGCCGGCGAGTACACCAACATCTCCGGCAACCAGGCGCTCGCCTGGGGCCTCATCGCCGGTTCCCAGTCGGCCAAGCTGCCGGCCACATACGGCTCCTACCCGATCACTCCGGCCACTTCGATTCTCGAAGAATTGGCGCGGCACAAGAACTTCGGCGTGCGCACGCTGCAGGTCGAGGATGAGATTGCGGCCGTCGGCGTGGCCGTCGGCGCGTCATTCGCCGGCCACCTCGGCATGACCGGCACCAGCGGCCCCGGCCTGGCCCTCAAGAGCGAGACGATCTCGCTGGCGTTTCAGGTTGAGCTCCCCATGGTGATAATCAATGTGCAGCGCGCCGGGCCAAGCACCGGAATGCCGACCAAGACCGAACAGGCTGATCTGCTGTTGGCGATGTACGGTCGCCATGGCGAAGCCCCGCTGCCGATCGTCGCCCCGGCCACGCCGGCCGACGCGTTCGCTATCGCGGTCGAGGCTTGTCGCATCGCGGTGACCTACATGACGCCCGTGATCATCCTCTCCGACGGGTACATCGCCAACAGTTCCGAGCCGTGGAAGCTTCCGGACCTCAGCGAGCTTCCGGACTTCTCGCGACCGTTCGCGACCGTCGGCGACTCGGAATTCGAGCCATATTCACGGGATCCGGAAACCCTCGCGCGGCCCTGGGCTATCCCGGGCACCCCCGGATTGGAGCATCGCATCGGCGGTCTCGAGCACTCCGACCTCAGCGGCGACGTTTCCCACGATCCAATGAACCACGAACGCATGACAGAGCTGCGCGCAGGAAAGATCGAGCGGATTGCGGCCGGCATCGATCCCGTCGAAGTCGACGGGCCCGAATCGGCCGACTTGCTCGTGATCGGCTGGGGTTCCACTTTCGCAGCGATCAGGGCCGGCACTCGCAACGCACGCCGCGAGGGCCATTCGGTGGCCCATGCTCACCTTCGCCACATCCATCCGTTGGCACCAAATCTCGCCGAGATCTTCTCCCGGTATGACAAGGTCCTGGTGCCGGAACTCAACTCCGGACAGCTCGCGATGATGTTGCGAGCAGAGTATCTGGTCGACATGATCAGCTACCCCAA
>CAMYIJ010000167.1 GCA_947258375.1 uncultured Acidimicrobiaceae bacterium | reverse complement strand
CGCTCCGGTCCCGGAGAGCCATACGCGATGTGTCGCTCCGGTCCGGGAGCCATGCGCGATGTGTCGCTCCGGTCCCGGAGAGCCATACGCGATGTGTCCCTCCAGGGGGGAAGGGTCCCGCCGGCGCCGGAGGTGCCGGGTGGGTAGGGGGGGCGTTCGCGCTAGCTGGACCCGGCTGGAACGCCGGTTGCTACTCGGCCGCCGGGTTCAGTAGCTCGTGGTACTCCTCGAGAGCTTTGCGATGGCCCTTCGCTCCGGAGCCCAAAACGCCGCCCGTGCGGGCTTTGTGAACGGTGTCCTCGAGTGTCTTCAGAAGGCCGTAGATGTCGGCCTCCGGGTTGGCGTTCTTCACATCGTGGAAAGCCACATGGACCTCTGCGATGCTCTCGGCGACCTTCTTGTATTCCTTCTCGACCTTGGCGCGCGCCTGCTCTAGTTCTTCGTTCATGGGTCGATTGTGGCGTATCCCGTAGCCGGCCGCCACCAGTGGTGGCAGAATGGCTCCCATGACCGAAACCTGGACCGATCAGCAGACCGAAGAGAAGACCGATATCTCGACCGGCGACGGCGACCACGATCGGTTCGCCCACTACGTGCGCAAAGCCGACATCGTGCGTTCCAATGTCGAAGGTGTTCCGGTCCAGGCGCTGTGCGGCAAGGTGTGGATCCCCAACCGCGACCCTGAGAGGTACCCGGTGTGCCCCACCTGCAAAGAGCTGCACGGCATGATCTTCGGCAAGGGCGACGGCGAGGGCTAGCGCTACTCAGCTCTCCCGGCGCCGCATCGCATCCAAATGAGCCTGCAAGGCGGGAAGCACTTTGAGGTCTTTCTCGCGGCCGGCGGCTTCCTTGGATCTAATGACATCCTCGAGGGCCGCCACCGGGACAACGCGATCCCCATGAGCGATCGACACCTGAGCCCGGCGCAGGTCCGGGTAACCCTCTGTCCCTTGTGGCACCATCGAGATATCGAGCGGGCCCGCGGTTGTCACCAGTGTGAGGACTTGCATCGTCGAAAGCAGCTCGACGGTGACTCCGCCCGGAATGGCGAAGCCAGTCGGCTCGTCGGGTACGCGGAGCCGGGCTCCGAGTTCGTTGAGGGCGGCTGCGAGCCGTGCCAGGTTTTCCGGGACGGCGGCCGGCGTTATGTCGATGTCTTGAGTCGGCGGCAGCGCCACATCGTGGAGTTCGGCGGCAAAACCTCCGATCACGACGTAGTCGACCTCGTGGCTCGCAAGGGAATCGAGGATGGCGGCTACGTCCACATTCGGTGTCGGCATCAGTGGCCCCGGCTGCGGCGCAGCTTGGCTGCGGCCACACGTTCTTGCCGCTCCCGCTCCAGCGCTGCTCGCTGATCGCCATCGAGTGATTTCATGAAGGCTTCCAGGACGGCATCGTGGTTGTCGATCGGCTCGAGATGAATCCGCATGTCGAAGCCGGCCGCCGCCAGGAGCCGCTTGAGCGTCGATAGCGTCGGGTCCTTGCGGCCTGTTTCGTAAGCCGAAATCGACTGCTGGGTGAGCCCGGCGTTGTCGGCCAGCTCCCGCTGGGAGAGCCCGGCCTTCTGGCGCGCCATTCGAATGAGACCTGCTGCCATGGTGGGGGCAGCATCGTATTTGCCTATGACAGTTTCCTATCGATGGGTTCGGGTCTCAGCAGTCTATCACAACCTTAAGGTTGTTTACAGCCAATCGATTGTACACAACCCTAAGGTTGTAGCCGGTGTCGGTGAATGATCCCTTCACCAACA
Organism: uncultured Acidimicrobiaceae bacterium; assembly: GCA_947258375.1. Taxonomy (GTDB): domain Bacteria; phylum Actinomycetota; class Acidimicrobiia; order Spongiisociales; family UBA5794; genus JAHEJX01. Next base: position 2,017 of record CAMYIJ010000167.1, on the reverse strand, counting down.
CCTAGAGTCGGGGCTATGGAAGTACGTGTTACCGACGCGGCTCTCGAGCTGGCCCGCAAGAAGGGCGGCATGGTCGCCCTGGATTTCATAACACCGGTCGGGTGAGGCAAGCCGGCTGAGGTGTCGGTCGACACCAACACGGACGGCAAGAACCTGGCGCCGTATGAGCGGCTCCCCCATGAGGGAGTGGAGTTCCTGCTGCCGCGCAATCTGCTGCGGTGGGCGGCGGATCTGACGGTCGACGCCAAACGCTCGCTGTTCGGCACCCGTTTCGTCGTCCAGGCGGGACACGCCCACGGCCCCACCTGACAACACGGATAGAGTCCCGGTCGGGACTCCCACACATGCGCTTCATCAAACCGTTCTGGTCCGGCATCGCCGACGGCACCATCACTGTGGCCTTCCGCCGCTGGCGGCGGCCGACGGTTGTGGCCGGCCGTCCCTACCGCACGGGCGGCGGCCGCATCGAGGTCCTGTCGGTTGAAGTGGTTGATCCGCTCGCAATCAGTGCGGCGGATGCGGTTCGTGCGGGCCATGCCTCGGCCGACGAAGTGCGGGCCGTTTTGCGTGATGAGCCGGAGTGGCCCGTGTTTCGTGTCGAGTTCCGACACCTCGACGAGCCCGATCCGCGTGAGGTGCTGGCGAACACGGCCGATCTCTCCGCTGACGACATCGCCGAGATCGACCGCCGGCTCGATCGGTTCGACAAGGCGAGCAAGCACGGTCCATGGACGCGGCAGTACCTGCAGTTGATCGCCGATTGCCCCGCGACTCGGGCTCCCGACCTGGCGGAGTCCGTTGGCCGCGAGACCCAGCCGTTCAAGCTCGACGTTCGCAAGCTCAAGAACCTCGGGCTCACCATCAGCCTCAACCCCGGCTACCGCCTCTCCCCCCGCGGCCGGGCCTACCTGGAGACGACTCGGTAGGCGGGGTCCCTACGGCGCCCGCACCCTGAGCTCGCGAAAATCGGCACCACCGCGCAGCGTATCGATGCGTAGGGTTCGGTAGAGGGAATGGTCGGGGGCTGAAAGGTGCATATGCAATCCCCGGCACCAGTATCCAGTCGACCGAGGCCACCTCGGATGGCCCCGACGGTCACCGAGCATGAAGTGGGGTCCCGCGCATGAGGAGCCTGCTCCATCCCGGGCCGGACGGCGTCGGCATCGAGCTCGTTGAGTTCATCGCCGTCCCGTACCCGCGGATCAGCCGATTGCTGCGCGATCGTCGATCAGAGCTGTTCGGCGTAGGCGGCGACGAAAGAGGTGGCTCTGGACGAACCGAGGTGGGCGTCGCCCTCGGACAGTTCCGGCTCGGCGTCGATGTCGAGACCCGGGTCACCGAGTTCTCGGCTTACCGGCTCCCGATACCAAGCTGCAGCGTGAGCATCGAGTGCGCCCCCGTTCGCGTTGGGCGGTACATGAGAGGCATGGAGGCCGAGATGACGGTCTACCCCGTGACGCGTGCGTCGAGCGTTCTCTGGCTGGAGGGGATCTACCGGCTGGCACCAGGACATAGCCCGGACCGGCTCATTGTCCGCCGGGTCGTCCGGGCTTGTGTTGAGGATCTGTTCGACCGCGTGGTTCAGACGATCCGCACGGAAGCCGAGGCATCCGCGCCAAGCCGCGGAAGTTCTGCTCGCTCGAGGCCGGCTGCCGGCACACTGCCCGACCATGCCCCCGCCACAGAGCAGCACGCGCCGGGCAAGCGCGGAGTGCCGATAGGGGCGTAAACCGTGCCCGGGGCCGCCGGCGCCGAACCCCCGCGAAATGTCCTGACACCGCGAGTCTCATGTCTCTCCCCCCGTTTTGCGACGGAGTCGGGAAACGTTTGGGGGAGTGCCGAGCTTGCGAGGCGAGGGGGGCTGCGGAGGAGCGAACCAACGTCGAGCGCGGTGTCCGCGGTGTGAGCTGTCAGTCGCGCCTCAGCTTCCCCCTCCGAGCGGCTCCTGCGTCGCCGCCCACCTCCCCCAGACGTTTGCCACTTCGTGTCAAACGGGGGAGGAGACGTTGCCCCGAGT
>CAMYIJ010000166.1 GCA_947258375.1 uncultured Acidimicrobiaceae bacterium | reverse complement strand
CCTCGCGTGGGGTGCGGGAGGGTTTGTGGTGTTTCTTTCGAGTTTGGCTGGCGCCAAACTCGGGGGAACGACTCGCGCCACGGCTGCGCCGAACCCGGGGGGAGACTTAGGGTCGGAACAGTTCTCCGGAGGTGGCGTGCTCCTTCAGGATGTTCGCCGGTTCGAAGCGGGATCCGTGTTCCTCTGCCAGCGTCTCCAGCTTGGCGACTATCTCCTTCGCACCCACGCTGTCGACGTATGAGAACGGACCTCCGGTGAACGGGGGAAACCCGAGTCCGAAGATCGCCCCGACGTCGCCGTCGCGGGCGCTTCGCAGGACTCCCTCCTCGAGGCAACGGGCCGCCTCGTTGATGAACTGCAAACCCACCCGATCCTGGATCAACTCACGATCCATCGACTTGTGCGAGTCGACCCCGATCACGGCGTAGACCGTTTCGTCCACGTCGCCCTTCTTGCCGTCCTCGTAGAGGTAGAACCCGCGGCCGTTCTTGCGGCCCTTGCGGTCGTCGGCAACCAGTCCATCGAGTCCCGCCGGCGGGGCCATACGACTACCGAACTCGTCGGTCATGATCTTGGCGATCTTGGCCCCGACGTCGATGCCGACCTCGTCGGAGAGCGTGACAGGGCCCACGGGGAATCCCCAGGCCACCATGGCACTATCGATGTCCTCGATCTTCACCCCTTCTGTGAGGAGGTAGTAGACCTCGTTCATGTAGGGCCCGAGCACCCGGGTGGTGTAGAAGCCGAAGCCGTCGTTGACAACGATCACGGTCTTGCCCTGCTTCTTGCCGAACTCCACGCAGGTTGCCGTGACCCAGTCGGCCGTCTGATCGGTAACGATGATCTCGAGCAGCGGCATCTTCTCGACGGGCGAGAAGTAGTGCATCCCGATGACGCGCTCGGGATGGGCCGCCTCGGCCGCTATGTGAGCAATCGGGATCGACGACGTGTTCGAGGCGAAGATCGTGTCCTCACCGACGATCGCTTCGACGTCCGCCAGGATCGACTGCTTCAGTGCCAGATCCTCGAAGACCGCCTCGATCACCAGGTCGACGTTGCCGAAACCGTTCCATTCGGTGGTACCGGTTACGAGCTGCATCGCCTTGTCGGCGGCCCGCTGGTGCATGCGCCGCCGCTTCACCTGGCCGGCGAGGTACTTGGACACGTAGTCGAGGCCGCGCCCGACACCGGCGTCGTCGATCTCCTTGATCCGGGTGGGGACCCGGGCGCTTGTCGTGTTGACGGCGGCAATGCCACCGCCCATGAGCCCGCCGCCGAGTACTGCCACCTTGCCGACCGACCGCGGGATCGCGTCGCCGTCTGTGCCGGTGTCCTTCTTGAGGTCCTGGCTGGCGAAGAAGATCGACATGAGTGCCTTCGCCTGAGGTGATGTGATGAGTTCACCGAACTCGTCGAGTTCGGCGGCATAGCCGGCTTCGATGCCATGATCGGCGCCGGCTTTGACGGCCCGCAGCGCAGCTTCCGGAGCCGGGTAGTTGCCTTTTGTTTCTGCGAGCAGCTTCTCCTCGGCCTTGGCGAACAGCACCTTGCGGCCCACGGCGTTGTCTTCGAGAGCCAGGCCCTGAATATGAGCAGGGGATAGCCAGCTCTTGAGCTTGCCGAACGAGAACCCACCGTCGTCGGCGTCGGACCGTCCGATCGCCTCGAGGGCCCGCTTCCTGGCGATCTCGAGAAGGAACTCGCGGGGCACTGCCTCGTCGATCAGGCCCATCTTCAACGCTTTGCGCGGCCTGACCGACTTGCCGGTGAGGATCAGGTCGAGGCCGGCGGCGAGGCCGATCAGCCGCGGCAGCCGTTGGGTCCCACCGGCGCCCGGGATCAATCCGAGTTTCACCTCGGGCTGGCCGAGCTGGGTGGCCTTCTCATCGTTCGACGCCACGCGCATGGAGCACGCCAGGGCCAGCTCCATACCGCCGCCGAGGCAAGGCCCGTGGATCGCGGCCACAACGGGCTTACCGTGCTTTGTCGTGAGGTCCTCGAGCCGGCGAAAACCCTTGTGTGCTTCGTTGAGGAGCTCAACGGAGTCCTCGGCGTCGTCGATGTGGCGGAGCCAGCGAATGTCGGCGCCCGCCAGGAAGTTCGTTGGCTTGGCGGAACCAATGACGACGGCCTTGATCGCCGGATCGGTCTCGAGGCGATCGAGCAGCGAGAAGAGGTCGCCTGCCAGTTCCGGGCCGAGCGTGTTCATCGCGTCGCCCTGGCGATCCATGAGGATGGTGGCGACACCGGCGTCGTCGACCTCGAATTGAATGTGGGTCAGTTTCATCTCTGTGGAAGTCACGAGAGTCCTTTCAGCGTTCGAGGATCAGGGCGGCACCGAGCCCGCCGGCGGCGCATTGTGTGACGAGGGCGGTCCCGGCGTCACGCCGCACGAGCTCGTTGGCCATGGTCAGCGCCTGGCGGGCGCCGGTGGCGGCGAAGGGGTGCCCCAGCGATATCGAGCCGCCGTAGAGGTTCAGTTTGTCGGGGTCGATCGCACCGATCGCACCATCCCGTCCGAGGTGCTTCTTGGCCCAGTCGGCCGACGCGAATGCCTGGATGTTGGAGAGCATCTGGGCGGCGAATGCCTCATGCATGTCGACGACGTCGATGTCGTCGATCGTGAGGCCGGCCCGATCGAGCGCCCACGGTGAGGCGTAGGACGGTCCCATCAGCATCTGCCCGGATGGGTCGAGCCCGGTGAAGGCCCACGAGCGGATGAACGCTCTCGGCTCGAACCCGAGTCGCTCGGCCGTCTTCTCCTCCATCAGCAGGACGGCGGCGGCACCGTCTGTCAGCGGTGACGAATTGGCCGCCGTGACACTGCCGTACTTGCGGTCGAACACGGGGCGCAGGGACGCCAGCTTCTCCAGGGTGCTGTCGGCACGGGGGATCCCGTCCTTGGTGACGGTGTCCCGATATCGGGGAGGAATAGGCAGAGCCATCACCTCGTCATCGAACACGCCCTTCTCCCAAGCTTCGACCGCCTTGAGATGGGATTCATAGGCGTACTCGTCCTGAGCCTCGCGGGAGATTCCATTCTCACGCGCCATCTTCTCCGCGGCTTGGCCCATCGTGAGACCCGACGAGAGATCGGCGAGGGCCGGTGCCCGGGGGGCCAGATCCTTCGGGCGGACCGACGAGAAGGCCCTGATCTTGGATGGCAAGTCCTTGGCGGCGTTGGCAGCCATCAAAGCGTCGACAACGGCATCGTCGTAGGTGATCGGCGGCTTGGAGAGCGAATCAGTGCCCCCGGCGACAACGATGGCGGCATCGCCGCTGAGGATGGCCTGGGTTCCGCTCACGATTGATTGGGTCGAAGTAGCACACGCCCGGCTCACGCTGTAGGCGTCGACGGACGCCGGCATGTTGTTGCGCAGCGCGACTTCCCGGGCGATGTTGGGCGCGGCGACTTCGGCAACGACCGCACCGAACACAACCTGATCGACTTCCCCCGGGTCGAGGTTGGCCCGCTGGATGAGTTCATTGACCACGATCGCTCCGAGATCGAGCGCAGATAGATCGCGATACGCCGTGCCCGACTTGAAGAACGGACTCCGCAGCCCGTCGACGATGGCGACCCGGCGCTGATTGATCTTGCCTGGGTAATTCTTGGCCATGGGTCCTCGCAGACTTTGAGTGAGTGTTCTAATTCTACGGCTATCACAAGCTCAGTGGATCGTGGCAACGCCTGCGGCGTTGCTTGCGAGTTCTGGCTTCGTGTCTCCTCCCCCGTTTGACACGTAGTGGCAAACATCTGGGGGAGGTGGGCGGCGACGGAGGAGCCGG
>CAMYIJ010000165.1 GCA_947258375.1 uncultured Acidimicrobiaceae bacterium | reverse complement strand
CCAGATAGAAGAAGACCCCCGCCTGGGCGGGGGTCTTCTCTGTCGTTTACGTTGTTCTGGCTACGGGGTGAAAGCTACTCCCAGCTGAGGCCGGACCAGCTGCTGCCGCTCCAGGAAGCACCGCTCCAGGAAGCACCGCTCCAGGAAGCACCGCTCCAGGAGGCCCCGGACCAGGAAGCACCGCTCCAGGTCTTCGAGCTCCAGGAAGCACCGGACCAGGAAGCACCGCTCCAGGAAGCACCGCTCCAGGAAGCTCCGGACCACGAGGCTCCGGACCACGAGGCTCCGGACCACGAAGCGCCGTTGAAGTCGCCGCCGTTCCACAGGCTGTCGCAGGTGGTGGTGTCGACTCTGTCCTTGCCTTTGCCGGTGCTGGTTGTGGTGCAGTTGTATCCGTCCCAGTCGTTGCCCATCATGTCGATCTCGCCCTCGAGGGCGACCCCGTTGTCATAAACGTGGTCGCTGCCGCGGGCTGCTTCGAGCGAGCCGCCACCCTCAGAGGGGGTGTAGTTCTGAGCGGCCGAGGCGGTGTCGGGTGTCGGGGCGACCAGGGCCGCGGCCAGGTCCAGGTTGCCGGCGCCCTGGCAGGTGCTGCCGGCGTCGGGCAGGTGCACCGCCGAGTCGACGAGTAGGGCCTTGACCTGATCCGGGTTCAACTCGGGCCGCTGATCGAGGATCAGCGCCGCACCACCGGCGACCATGGCGGCCGCCTGGCTGCTGCCGGAGCCGAGGAAGTAGCCGTCGGCGACTACTGCTTGGCTGTAGAACTCGTCGGCATACGAACCCGGGTTGCGTAGCGACACGACGGACTTGCCGGGTGCGACCATGTCGACCGAACGGGCCGAAACGCCGCAGCTCGAGAAGCCGGGCACTGTGTCGTCGTTGGACTGGGTGCTCGAACCGGTGTTCTCGGAAGCACCAACCGCGATCACGAACGGGTTGGTCGCCGGGTTGCGCAACGCAGCGGCGTTGCCGTCGTTGCCGGCGGCGACGATTACCACGATCCCTGCCTTCCAGGCCCGCTCCACTGCCAGCGATAGCGGGTCGGCGTCGTAGGTCTGGGAACCGTCGGTGCCGTAGGAGAGACTGATCACCCGGATGTTCATCCCGTTGTCGTAGCGGTGCTCGATCACCCAGTCGATGGCCGCAATCACCTGGGAGACGTCAACGGCGCCGTGCGCGTCCGCCACCTTGACGTTGACGATCCGCGCATCTGGAGCCATCCCCAGGAAGTCGCTGGAGCTGGTGTTCTGGATACTTGTGGCGCTGTCGGCGCGTCCGGCGATGATCCCCGCCAGGTGGGTGCCGTGCCCGTAGGAGTCCAGATACCGCAGATTGTCGGCCTGGGACTCGAATGACAGGTCGGGACCGTTGATGACCTTGCCCGGCCAGCGCAAACCATCGACCGGGACCAGCCCGGTGTCGATCAGCGCCACGTCGATACCGGCGCCGGTGTACCCGTCGTTCCAGAAATCGCTAGCCCCGGTCGACTTGGTGGTCAACCAGTACATCGAGCCCGGGTACTGCCCGGCGCTGTAGCTGCCCAGCGAGGAGGCGTCTTCCCACTGGTCGAAACCGCCACCGTCGTTGGAAGGCGCCACCGTCGTCGTAGTAGTGGTCGTCGTGGTCGGGGCAGCCGTAGTAGTGGTAGTTGTGGTCGTTGCGGTTCCGCCCTTGTCCTTGTTATTGCCAGCAAGGGCGGGAGCAGCGAAGACGCTCGTGACCAGCATGAGCGCGGAAGCCACTGCGAAGCCACGCCATCGGGCTCCACTGTGGCGGGAACTGTACGTCGGGGGGTGCTGGTTCATTCGGGGCCTCTCCGTGGCTGGTGGTGTCTACTCCTATTGTTATCGGCAAATACCACTCTCCGTGGTCAGAATCAAAACGGTCAGTGACAAACGAACTAGTCACCGACCACCCATCTTCAGCAAAACCCCAGGTGGCGACCCCAATTGACTATGCCCCCCGATTCCAAACTGACTAGTCACACCCGAAAAACCGCGCACTAGTCCCACCCCCCATTTAGCCTCCGATCCAGCTCAAACCGTTGTCCGCACTAGAGGCAACAGGTCTTCCCGCATGCAGTCGCGAGAAGGCCCGGCGGACGGTCATGTGATCCCCACATCTCGTTCAGCCAGGTCGCGCCACCACCCCTCTTGCCTTGAGTGGCGTCGGCGAGTCGGATCGATTCCCTTCCATGACGATGAGGCGGGCATGGTGCATCAGGCGGTTGAGCAAGCCGGATGCCAGGCTGAAGTCGATGATTTGATCAAACCTGGAGGACTGCAGGTTGGAGGATACGACGACGGAGGGTTGCAGCACTCCCCGGCTGACAACGTCCCGAGGCCGGCCGCCTAGGTCTCGTCGCGGAGGGCGGCGTGGGTGTCGTCGGGGAATTCCGCGGTGACGATGTAGGTGATGTTCTCAGCGATGTTCACGGCGTGATCGGCGATGCGCTCCATGAATCGGCCGACCCGGGACATCGCAATGGCGGTCTCCAGCCCGATGTTCTCCGCCGCCCGGCCGATCTCGGTGTAGAAGAGGGAAACGATGTCATCGACCTCGTCGTCGGCCTCGTCGAGGCGAGGACCGGAGGTTTCGTCCATTTCCGCGATCGCGTCGATCGCCATCCGGAATACTCGCACCGACGCCTCGACCAGCCGGTCGAGAGTGCTCATGAGGCGGGGCACACCGGGGAAGCCGTGTTGCCGCTCGAGCATGTTGACGCAGTTGACGGCCAGGTCGCCGGACCGCTCCAGCTCGTAGAGCATGCGGGTGGTGGCCACCAGGAACCGCAGATCGCGGGCTACGGGCTGCTGGCGAGCGAGCGTCTCGAAGGTGAGAGCCTCCAACTCGGCGTACATGCGGTTGACGTCGAGGTCGGCGTTACGGACGGTGTCGATGAGATCGAGACGGCGATCTCGCATCGCTTCACCCGCCAGCGCCACATTCTCGGCGACGAGTGACGCCATCGTGACGAGCCCGTTCTGCAGATCGTTGAGCGTCTCATGGAAGCCGTGGCGGACCTCCTCGGTCGGCGCGGGCTCGGCGATCGGCGGGCGGTCGGAATCGCTTGTCATGTCGCCTCCTATCCGAAGCGGCCGGTGATGTAGTCCTCGGTTGCCTGCACAGATGGGTTGGTGAAGATCTTGCCGGTCTCGTCGAACTCGACGAGGTGTCCGGTGCGCTGGCCGGTGTCACCGACCTCCACGTTGAAAAACGCCGTGCGGTGGCTGACACGGGCCGCCTGCTGCATGTTGTGAGTCACGATGATGATCGTGTAGTCGGCGGTCAGCTCGTCCATCAGCTCCTCGATACGCAGCGTCGCGATCGGGTCGAGAGCGGAACACGGCTCGTCCATCAGCAGCACATCGGGGCTCGTGGCGATGGCGCGGGCGATACACAGCCGCTGCTGCTGGCCTCCGGACAGGGCGAAAGCGGACTCGTCGAGCTTGTCCTTCACCTCATCCCACAGCGCAGCCCGCCGCAGCGAGTCCTCTACAAGATCATCGAGATCGGACTTCATCCCGGCAATGCGGGGCCCGAACGCTATGTTCTCGTAGATCGACTTGGGGAACGGGTTGGGCTTCTGGAACACCATGCCGATATGGCGCCGCACCTGCACCGGGTCGACCTCTGCACCGTAGAGGTCGACACCGTGATAGCCCACGGAGCCCGACACGCGAGATTGCGGTGATCTCGTTCTGGCCGATGTCGACCGTCACGTCCTTGACAGCGTGGAAGTCGCCGTAGTGAACATTGAGGTCTCGAAGCTGGAAGATGGCGGGGCCATTCGGCACCGGCCCATCGACCAGCACTGCAGGTTCCTCGGTGCTGATTGGGGCCTCCTCGAGTGAAGTCGTCGACGACGTCGGTTCCATCGTACGTCTATGTCCTTTCGAAACGATCCCGCAGCACGATGGCGGCGGCGTTGATGGCCAGGAGCAGGACGAGAAGCACGACGATGGCGGCGGCCGTCAGCGCCCGGAACTCCTCCTGGGGCTGGCGGGCCCAGTTGAAGACGATGATCGGTAGCGCCGTGTACTTCTCATCGGCGAGGCGCTCGAACAGCGAAACGCCATCGGCCGACGTGAAGAAGCTCGACAGTACCGCTCCCGCCAGCAGCAGCGGAGCCGACTCGCCGAATGCACGGGCGATCGTGAGCACGGTCCCGGTGAGTATTGCCGGCAGGGCAACCGGCAACACCTGGTGGCGGATGGTCTCCCATTTGGTGGCCCCGACGCCCATCGAAGCCTGGCGCAGCTCGTCCGGCACCGCCCGGAGCGCTTCCGATGCCGTGATGATCATGATCGGGAGCACGAGAACCGCCAGCGTGAGTCCGCCGGCGATGATCGTGCGGCCCCCAGTCAACGAACCGGCAAGCTTGACAAACACCGCCAGCCCGAGCAGCCCGTACACGATCGAGGGCACGCCGGCCAGGTTGCGGATGTTGGCCGTGACAAACCGGGTGAACCGTGTGTCCCGGGCATACTCTTCGAGATAGGCGGCGGCGCCGACCCCGACCGGGAAGGCGACAAGGACCACTATCGCGGTCAGTGCGATCGAGCCCATGATCCCCTGGAGGACACCGGCCTTGGCCGGCGTCGGTGAAAGCGGGTCGGTGACGAAGGACCACCCACGGTCGGCGAGCACGCCGATACCGCCGGTGAAGACGTCAACGAGCAGAGTGACCAGGATCCCGAGGGAAGCCAGCAGAGTCAACAACAGAACGGTCGACAGCACCGTACCGGCCATGTCGAACCCGCGTCGCTTCAGATTGGTGGCGACTACGTCGGCGGTGGTTGGCAAAGCGGCCATCTCAGTACTTCTGCCGGAATCGGCGAACGACTCGCTCGCTGAACAGGTTCAGGATGAGGGTCAGCACGAACAGCAGCAGGCCTACGAAGAACAGGCTCTGGAAGGCGGCGTTGTCCCCCGCCACCTGATCGCTGCCGATCGCCAGCGACGCCATCGCCCCCGTCATCGTTTGGCCGCCCTCAGTGATGTTGAACGTCAGCAGCGAGCCGCCGGCGGCTCCCGCCGCAATCGCGACCACCATTGTCTCGCCGATCGCCCGCGACACCGCCAGGATCATCGAAGCGATGACGCCGGACACGGCCGCGGGAAGAACCACCCGAACCGTCGTATGCCACTTCTTGGCCCCGAGGCCGTATGACGCTTGCCGTAGTGAGCCCGGCACCGCGGACAGGGCGTCCTCCGAGACCGAGGCGATGAGAGGAATGATCAGGATTCCGACTCCAATGCCGGCGGCGCCCAGGTTGAAGACCTCTGTCGATTGCCACAGGTTCGCCATGATGTCGGGGGTGACGAATGTCAGGGCAAAGAACCCGATCACGACGCTCGGGATGCCGGCGAGGACCTCGATCGCCGGTTTCAGAATCCGCCGCGCCCGCTTGCTGGCGTACTCCGAGAGATAGGCGGCGGCACCCAGCCCGAGAGGGGCCGCCACCACGATGGCTACTCCGGTAATCAGGAGCGTGTGCACAAGGATCGTCCGCAGATCGAACCGGCCGCGGCGCGGAAACCACCCATTGGCCCAGAGCTGGTCCCAATCGATCTTGGTGAGGAAGCTGATCGCGCCGCCGAGCAGCGAAAACACGATGCCGACGCTGATGAGGAGAGACAGCCCCGCCGCCGCGAAGAACCAGCGGCGGACCCGTCGCTCGCGACGGCGCCGCGTTGGATCACCGCGCAGGTCGATTGTCTGGCTTGTCATCGGAGGCTCCTCCAAAGCGAGGGGATGCTACAGAAGTGAGATGGCTCGTCCTTGGGACTAACGGCTGCTCCACGCGCTCTTGGTCGATTCGATGTCCGCCGCCGGCAGATCGACGTATCCGGCCTCGGCAACGGAGGCGAGCCCCGCCTCTGACAGGTAGAAGTCAACAAAGTCAGCGAGAACCGGCTTCTCGGCCGCCTTGTCGGTGTTGACGTAGATGTACAGGGGCCGCGACAACGGGTATTCGAAACTGGCAATCGAGGCTTCGGATGGGGCAACGCAGCCGGCGCCGCCATCGACTTCTATCGCCTTGAGCACGTCGGTGTTCTCCGCAAAGAACGCATAGCCGACCCAGCCGAGGGAGGTGTCGTTCCCGGAGATCCCTTGAACGATCACGTTGTCGTTTCCGGAGGCCTCGTAGTCGACGCGGGTGGCCTCTTCCTGGCCTCGGTCACCGGCAATGTCTTCGATGACCAATTCAACAAAGGTGTCGTAGGTGCCCGACTCCTCGCCGGGAGCAGTGATAACGAGCGGTGCTGCCGGATAGGGAGCATTGGAGGCGCCGAGTTCGGCTCCCAAAGCATCGGCATCGTTCCAGTTGTCGAACCCTTCTGCTTCGGGGCCGACGAGCGCATACATGTCGTTGAAGTCGAGGCAAGCAACCGCAGTATTGGCCGCAGACGTGATCACCGCGATGCCATCCGTCGCGACGTGCAGTTCGACGTAGCTGACTCCGTTGTCCGCGCAGTCGGCGGCTTCACTGTCCTTTATCGGACGAGATGCGTCCGAGATGTCGGTCTCTCCGTTGCAGAAACGAGCGAATCCGTCGCCGGTGCCGGGACCTTCCACGGAAACCGCAACACCACTGTTGGCGGCGCTGAAGTCCTCGGCGACGAGAGCGGTGATCGGCTCGACTGTCGACGACCCGGAGATTTCAATCGATTCTCCGTCGGCGCCCCCGTCCCCGTCACCGCCACAAGCGGCGGCAACAAGCGCCAGCGCGACGAATGCGCCAGCCAGGGTGGGTCTCTTCATGTGTCGTTTCTCCTCAGTGATTCAGTTCGCGCTCAGAACGCTACGAGGCCCGCGTGACGCCGAAGCAGCGACAACGTGAATTCCGAGTGAACTCTCGAATCTCCCGAGCAGCCCGGGCTCGACGCCGCTCTATAGTCCGCCGCGTGATCTGGCTGATTGGGTTCATGGCCGCGGCTCTCTTCGTTTCTCTGCTCTTCGGGTGGAAGTTGCGTGACAAACTGCGAGCGGCGCGCGCCGAGCTGGCCTCGCTACACGCAGAAAAGGCGGAGATCGAGAGCCGCCATGAGCAGAGCGCGACGCATGTGGCGCGAGTCGAAGCGGCGCTGGCCGGAACCCAGCTCGGGGTTGCTGTCGTCAACGGCGGCGGCACCATCAGCCCGCTGAACAACTCGGCCGCCGAGCTTCTCGCCGGCGGTCGCCATGCCGGGGCGCTTGTTGAGGCGAAGATCAGGGCACTCGCACCCCCCAGTATCGATGGTGGGTCGACGGTGAGCGGAATCGTCGATGTGCACAGCCCACTGCCTCGCACATTCGAAGTCACCGTCGAGGCCGCGGCGCCCGATTGGGCAGTCGTATACATCAACGACGTGACAGAACGCACCAAGGTGGCCGCGGCGCGCACCGATTTCGTTGCCAACGTCAGCCATGAGCTGAAGACACCGTTGGGCGCGCTCGCCCTGCTCGCCGAGACACTCGAAGGAGAGTCAGATCCGGAAGTGAGCCAGCGCCTGATCGGCCGCATCGGCGA
>CAMYIJ010000164.1 GCA_947258375.1 uncultured Acidimicrobiaceae bacterium | reverse complement strand
CAAACTGCGTGATCGGCTGTCGCTGACCGCCCGCGTGGCGACGGCGGTAGCTCTTTCGATTGTGCAGCTGATTCTCGTCGGCCTGATACTGATTTCGATCGGGCTTGCCACCCCGGCGGGCATAGTCGTGGTCAACGTGGCGATTACGGCGGCGCTCTCGGTCGTGGCAAGACACCAGCTCCGCCGGGACTGGGTCGCCGCGGTGGCGGCGACTCGCCGCTATCGGCCGGAGTGGCGGTCGGTGGTTGTGACCGTCATCATCGGCGCGGTCGCCGCGATAACCGTCTGGAAGGCGTTTCAAAACCTGCCGGCCACCGCGTCTGCGTGGGGATACGCCGCGGACACCGCTGAGATCCTCGACGCCGGAGGGCTGCCTGAGACCAACTTCCAATACGGCGACGAGGTGCCGTTCGCGGCGACCAAAACTGCCGGATTCGCCTGGCTGGGTTCGCTCCGGGCGTTCACGGGGATCGGATTCACGAGATCGGTACAGATGCTGCCGCTGGCGCTGTTGTTCGGAGCGCTGGTGGCGACGTGGGCAATCTTCCGCTCCTTCGCGGGTCGGCTGGCGGCGGCCACCGGCATCCTCTTGCTGTTCTTCGAGTTCCCGGCCCATTCGTTGTTTGTCGTCAAGTATTCACGGCTCACGGTCGAAGGTGCCGGCATCACGCTTGGCCTGCTGGCCCTCTGGGCCGTGATTGCGGCGGATACGGAGGACGTGCCCGAACTCCGTTGGCTGGCAGCGGGGATGATGGTGCTGACCGGGTTGACCCACGGTGTATCCGCGGTAATGACGGTCGTGTTTGTCGCTTCCTATCAGCTCGCCAGAATCCTCCTTCGGCAGCTGACCTGGCGCCAGATCTACCGAAACGCGTTTGTGCTGGGGGTGGTGCCCGCAGCCGGCATGTTGGTGGGGGCGCGCCTCTGGTCGCGCGCATCCGGGTTCGCCCTGAGCGGCGGAGGGTACGAGCTCGTCGGCGGTGTGGGTGATCCGACCCTGGCGCTGCGCAGGGTGCTCAACGGCCGGTCGATCTTTGCAGCGGCGCCACCTCGAAGCGGGGCCAAGGTGGGGCACCTTTTCGACGTGTACATCGAATCGATGTTCTCAGAGGGATCACCGCTGGCCGATGTGGCCCGGCAAGCTCCGCTCATCATTCTGCTTGGAGTGGTAGTCCTCATTGCCCTGACCTGGCTAGGAGGGAACCGGCAGATTGCCGTCATGGCGACCCTGGTTCTGCTGGCCATCTTCCTCATCGGGATTGTTTTCGCCTTTCGCTACGACATCCATGTCTTCAGGACGCATCCGCAGAGGCGCGAATTCCCTTACGGCGGGCTCGTCGTGATAGGGCTGGCGGTTGCCGCCGTCACCGGCAGACGCTGGCGGGTTCCGCAAGTCAGGCAAGGTCTCGCGGTCGTTCTGGTTGCCGCGCTCGCAGCCAGTGCGATCGGTGCGGGATGGGCACGATCGCCCCGGCGGTGGACCGGCGGGGGAATGGAAGCCGTCGAACTCGATGCATTGGATTGGGTACGCGAGCAGACGCCGGCAGACTCTTGGATCCTCACCAATGTGCGAAGCACCGCGACGTTTAGCGGCTACGCCCAGCGTCACAGCCTTACCGAAGGCGATACGCCTTACACCTATCCGGAGCGCTTGACCACGACCCTGGCTTTGCTGGACACCGCCCAGCATTGGTTTGTGGAGCCCGATCTGGTCTTCCTCGAGGAGCACGGAATCGACTATGTGGTCGCCGCCCGACGACAACGGAGTGCGCTGGGTGGCGACATCTATGCCCGTATGTCCTCGTTGGCCGTGCTCGACCAGCCCTTCCTGGAGCGAGAGGCGCAGTTCAAGCACGTGGTGATCTACTCCGTCCAGCCCTAGTGGGGTGCGGAGAATCCGGCGAGGCCGTCTACGATGTGGCCGGTGAAGACGTTTCTCTCCCCACATCCCGTGAGGGTTAGCGCGCGGCCGGCATGACCGTACGGGTTGTCGGCCTCGTTCTCGGTGTCCTGATCCTGGGGATCGCGGTGCTGCTGCGTGCCCGGCGGCGGACCTCACGCGCCGACACCACCCTGCTGCTGCTCGCCGGTGTCGGTACCCTCGTGCTTTCGTTGGTGCCGACGGCGGCCAACCTCCTCACGTCGCTCTTTCGAGTCCCGAACCGGCTCGTGGCGACTCTTGTCCTCGCAGTCTTCGTCTTGATAGCGCTGCAGTTTCGTACTCGCTCCCGCCTCCATCTTCTCGAGCAGCGTTTCGGCCTCCTGGTGCGCAACAACGCCGCCAAATCGTTCTATGACGAGAACGAGCGCCCCGGGCATCACGAGACCGCCGCCGTCGTGATCGCGGCCTTCAACGAGGAAGAGGCCATCGGTGGAGTGCTCCAGGACTTGCCTGATGAGGTCGAAGGCTTTGAACTCGATCCGATCATCGTGGTCGACGGCAGCGACGACGACACCGAGAGCGTCGTTCGGCGCGCCGGCTATTCGGTGGCGACCCACGGCGTGAACCGTGGCCAGGCCGACGCGCTGCGCACGGGTTTCACGATCGCCCTCCGCCGCGGTGCCGACATCGTCATAACGATGGATGCGGACGGCCAGCACCGGCCCGACCAGCTGAAGGTGTTGCTGGCCCCGATCCTGAGCGGTGAGGCCGACTATGTGCAGGGGTCACGGTTCCTAGGCGATTACGACGACTCGGGAGGAATCCGCGACTACGGGATTCGCTTCTTCACCAGGGTCATCAACGTTCTGGGCCGCACCGAGATCACCGATTGTACGAACGGCTTTCGCGCCATAAGGGCTGAGAAGCTGGCCCTGATGGACCTGCGGGAGGATGTCTTCAATGGCCCCGAGATCATCATGGAGGCCGCCATGAAGGGCCTGCGGATGGTCGAGGTCCCCGTTCACATCCGCACTCGCACCCACGGCGAGAGCAAGAAGCCGCCCCGGCTCGGGTACCCCCTCGGGTTCCTCGGGACGATTCTGCGGGTGTGGCTCAGGTCCTGATGCTACGGCTCGAGCGGACCGCCTGACCTGTCAGGGAGTTACCGGCCCCGACCAAAGGTACAGCACTTCGTCGCGGCCCACATTGTCCACCTTCTCGAGGCCAAGGGCCTCAGGGTCGATGAGGTTCACCTCGGCCTTGGCCACGATCACGTAGTCGACATCGTTCCTTTCGAGAATCGCCAGCCGTTCGGGGGCGGTTGTCGACTTCCGGTAGAAGTTGCGCTGGTCGATGAAGCGGTTGAGGGCTTCGCCGCGGCGCGACGCCGGGAAACCGTTCGACATCGTGGCCAGGCCGCGATAGGAGACTGCATCGAGATCGGCGTAGGTCGAGATCGACCACTCCTTGACCCGTCCCCGGCCCAGCAAGACGCCTTCGTAACCGTCGAGTTCGGCAACGGCCGCCTCGATTCGTTTATCGCCATTGGACGGGCCGGTTCGGAAGAAGTTGGTATGGGCCGAAGACATGAAGACAAACGTGAGGACGACCGCGATGGCCGCCGCCCCGGTCATCTTCCAACGGGTGCGTTCCAGCCAGTGGCCGATCAACCAGGCCGTTGCCAGCGGAACCGGCATCAGCCAAGAGAAGCGCCACAGGTTCCACGGTGTGATGAACCGGGCAACCAGGGCGGCGAACGGTGGCAGCACGAACACGGAGATCGCCACCAGGCTCGAGCCCACGATCCACAGTGCCACGGGGTCGCGGTGCCGTCCCAACAGGATCAGCCCGACGGCGAGGGCAACGACGACGTTGCCGGGGTTGCCAAGCATCCGCCAGTGAGCGACGAGCAGGTCGTTCCACATGAGGGCCACGCGAGGCCCTTGGTTGAGCGCGTGGCCGCCGATGAAGACGACGGCTGCCTGAGAAGCATCCGCGGTGTTGAGCTGCGGCCGGCGCGGCAGCAGGATTTCCACCGGCCCGAATTCATGGGATACGTAGGCAATCTCTCTCACGTCCTCGACGTCGCCGAGC
>CAMYIJ010000163.1 GCA_947258375.1 uncultured Acidimicrobiaceae bacterium | reverse complement strand
CTCCCCATCGAGGTCGCGGCCGAGGTCGAGCCGGAGGGACAGCTCGCCTCCTAGCGGGCTTCTTCCCGGCGTTCGTTGTGCTTAATCCGGCGCTATAGGCGGGTGTTAAGCACAACGAACGCTGAGTAGCCCGCCCCGCTAGCGTTGTGTCATGGCACCAGAACTACACCCGGATGTGGCGCACCTGTCGTTCCTGCTCGGCACCTGGAAGGGGGAGGGGCGGGGCGAATACCCCACAATCGACGACTTCACCTACATCGAGGAGTCGACATACGGACACGTCGGCAAGCCGTTTCTCACGTACTCGCAGAAGACCCGCAGCGCCGACGGGGTGCCGATGCATGCCGAAGTCGGCTACGTGCGCCCGGCCGGTACCTCCGGCGTCGAGCTCATCCTGGCCCACCCGTCCGGTATCGCCGAGATCCAGGCGGGTACCCTCGAAGGCCAGCGTATCCGACTGCACACCACCTCGGTCGGTCTGGCGCCGACGGCGAAGGACGTGCGCTCCCTCACCCGCTCGATCGACGTCGCCGACGGGCATATGCACTACATCATCGAGTTGGCCGCCGTCGGCCAGGATCTCCAGTTCCACCTCGAGGCAACTCTCCACCACGAGGCCTGAAAGCGCCGAACACCGGTCGCGACGGTAGCCTTGCCGGCATGTGTCGCTCCATTCGCACCCTCCACAACTTCGAACCGCCCGCCACCGACGACGAGGTCCAGGCAGCCGCGCTGCAATACGTCCGCAAGATCAGCGGTGGCCGGGATCCCTCGCAGGCAAATCGGGAGGCCTTCGACGACGCGGTTGCCGCCGTCGCCGGCGTCACCCGCAACCTGGTCGATTCGCTCGTGACCAAGGCGCCACCGAAGAACCGTGAAGCCGAGGCCGCCAAGGCGCGGGCTCGAGCCGCCGGACGGTACTCCTGAGACGCCCCATCCTGCAGGGTGCGCCTCAAGCGCCGCCGCGGGCCGACAGCCCAAGGCCCTGTTGATGACGCGCCCACGGCTATCCATACTGACGGGCGGTCTGGTGCTCGCCCTGCTGATGGGGGCGTGCAGCCCGAGCACTCCGCCACTGGAGGCCGGGATCGTGATTCCGGTTGGTTTCCCCGCCGACGTCCCGATTCCGGACGGTGCCTTCACTCGCGAATACAGCGGGAGCGCCGAGATCGGGTTCGAGCTACGGGTCATCACGTCCATGGCCCCCGACGACCTCAAAGCCTTTGTGCTCGATGCTGTGGACGGGAACCCATCGTGGCCGCTCACTTCCGTCGGGGCCGACCTGCCGGTTCTTCCTGGCTACAACGCCGATTGGGGCGTCTTCACCCGAAACGGCGAAGTCATCACCGGCCCCTTTGGCACCTACGACGGCGGCATCGGCATCGCGGGCTCCGAGATCAGCATCCTGCTGACTCCCACCGCTCAGCCTCAGACGGACCGGGAGCCGCCGGTGCTGCCGTCGCGCGCGGTTCTACCGAGGCCCAACGCCCGTCTCGACAAGGCTGCCTACTTCCAGGGCCGGGTCAACCTGACATACGACGGCAAGGTGGGCGCGTTCGATTCTCTGATCGACAGGTATCGCACGATCGGCTGGGATGAGAAGGAGGTCTCCGGCTACGGCAGGGAATCTGTGGAGCGGTCGGCGGTCGGCGATCTGGCCAATTGGCGGATCACGGTGCGTGACTTCTTCGGATTGAACGAAGGGCCGATCATCCTCGAGTTCGAGAACCTCGCCCTCTCCTTCCCGTAGCTCGGTGCCCTCACCCAGCTTCGGCCGAGGCGCTCCCGATACGTGTTGCCGCCCGATGGAACTCGCCGACGATCCCGTCGACCACCTTCTTCGCCCAGCGGGCTGAGATCGTTGCCAGGACGGCATTGGCGTAGATCATCAGCGACCGGCGGGCGCCGGGCCATCCGACGTGACCGGCGCGAACCGCGCACCGGCTGTAGTAGCGGTCTGTGAAGCTCAGCATCAACACGGCGGCCCCGCGCGCCTGGCTGATCCCCGACGTCGCGAGGTCGCCGACGAGCCGGGCGTAGGCGTCGACTCCCGACAGCGCCTCGAGAAGCAACTCCTCGCGGACTGCGCGTACTCGCTCTTCGGCGGGGGCGTCGAGTGCGGCCGATCCCAGATCGGGCCTTAATGCCGGGTGATAGGCGAGCCCGTTGGCCAGATCCTTCTCGATGTCCCGCGTGATGTTGGCCAGCTGGATCATCTCGGAGACCCGCAAGGCGTCGGCGCGCCGCGGTGCCGTCACCGGCAAGTGCAGCAGGGAGCGCATCGCATAGAGCGCCGGTTCGCCGATGACGTAGTGGCAGTAGCGGGCGCGCTGGTCGGCATCTTCCAGAACGCCTGTCTGAGCAGCCAGGGTCTCCGAGGCCCAGGCCATGCCTCCGGCCATGTTGTGGACCAGTTCGGCGATCGAGCTGCGGTCCGCCGTGTCGAGTTCCCGGAAGGCCTTGTCGATGAGCTCGATGCGCTCGATCAGGAGAAGATGGCCCCGGTCCCGATCATCGCGGGCGAGGGCGGCGGAGATTGCCGGGGGCGCACCGAGCCCGTCATCAACGAAGCGAGCGCCGAACGAGCGCAGCAGCTCCGGCCGGGCGTCGACATCGGGGTGGAGATCCTCGTAGGTGTCCAGGATTCGGCAGTAGAGATACCCGATGGCGGCCGCCCAGGCCTCCCGCCGGGGGAGCACGAGGATGCTGGTTGCGAAGCTGCGAGCGGCATGGGGGAGGACCGCCCACACGAAATCCTCCGGGTCGTCGATCGCTGCCAGCGCGGCCAGGTCGGGTGTGTCGCGATTTGCCATCGTGCCGCGCACGACAAGCCACGGCCGCCGTATGAAGAACGGGAGCTTCACGGCCGACCGGTCATCCCAGGAACGGAGCTGCGATGCGCTGGCCGGCCGCGGCGGCCGGTTCGGCGCCCTCGAGCGCCGGGTTCCATGTAGTGAGCGAGAAGGCCACGACGTTTCCGGTGGCCTCGAGCTCGGCCACGGCTGCGGCGACTGCCTCTGCGGATGGTCCCCCGGGCGCCGGGTAGCTGACTGCGGGCACTTCGTCGGGGTCGACCACATCGATGTCGACGTGGACATACAGCGGGCGATCCGGCGGTACCGCGGCGGAGATCTCGGACACGGGCACGATCGCCACATCAGAGCGGGCCAGCATCTCGGACTCCTCAGGGTCGAGATCGCGGCCGTCGACCAGGTATGCATCGCGGTCGGCGAGCGGCTTGATGGCGCAAGCATCGACGATCGTCTGGTCGCCGCGGCCGGTCACCATGGCCAGCGGCATCCCTCCGATGAACTCGCTCGGTGTTGTTTCCCACGTGTTGAAATCGCCGTGGGCATCGAAGAAGACGAGCACGGGGTCGATGTCCTTGCGTTGCAGGCCCGCGATCACACCCAGAATGGCACAGCAGTCACCGCAGTAGAGCACCGGGTCCTCGTCGGCGGCGACGACGTCGGCCACGTGCCGGTAGAGCACGGCCATCCGCTCCATCTCCGAGCCGGGCGCCAGGTCCGGCTCGATGACCGTATGCGGCTGGGGAACATCGAGACCCTCCACCCGGTTTCCCATGAAGAACGGCACTGAGTAATTCATAGGGCGGACCCTACGACAGACGCGTTCGTTGTGCCTAAACCGGTCCTATAGCGCCGGTTTAAGCACAACGTACGCATCCGGGCCGCCGCGAAGGAGGCACCATGAATCGGCGCTCGACCACACCACGGCGCTGCCCGAAGAAGATGGAAGCAGGGCCGACATGAGCGTCGTCCGCCTTAACCATGCCGTGCTCTTCGTGTCCGACCTGGAGCGGGCCGCCGCCTTCTACCGCGAGGTCCTCGGGTTCGTCACCGTGAGCGAGGAGCCCGGGTTCAATGCGATCTTCCTGAAGGCCGCCGGCACGGGCAACCATCACGACCGCGGGTTGCTCGGACTCGGCCCGGCGGCGGAGCCGAAACGCCGCTCCCAGGTGGGGCTCTATCACCTGGCATGGCAGGTTGCCACGATCGAGGACCTGGTCGACGCCCG
>CAMYIJ010000162.1 GCA_947258375.1 uncultured Acidimicrobiaceae bacterium | reverse complement strand
GGATCGTTCTCCGCGTAGTCCTCGATGGCGAACGGGCTGAAACCCATCGCGTCGTGCGCCCCGAAGCTGTAGAAGGCATTTGCCGGTGTGGCCTCGGGCTGCCGGCCGGTCTCGGGAACGAAGAACGGGTACGGAGAACTCGACGCGGGGGCGGCTGTCGACGCCCATATGAAGGACTTCCCGATCAACGGGTTCCATCACATCGAGGTCTGGGTTGGGAATGCCTACCAGACGGCTCACTACTACCGCGCCGTTCACGGATACTCGATCGTCGGCTATCGCGGCCCCGAGACCGGCGTGGCGGACACCGCCTCCTATGCCCTGCAGCAGAATGATGTCCGCATCATCGTCACCGGATCGCTCGCTCCGGACCACGAGCTGACCCGCCACCTGGCGCTCCACGGCCCGGGGGTTCGTGACGTCGCGATCAGCGTTCCCGACGCCGGCCGAGCGCTCGAGTTGGCCGTGGCTCGCGGAGCCACCGGCGTCGCCGGGACGACGAAGGTCGAAGGCGACCGGGGCAGCTGGACCCACAGCGCCATCAAGGCGTACGGCGACACGATCCACAGCCTCGTCGAGAACCCCGCTCAGGTGTGGCCCCCTCCGGACTTCAGGAAGCGGAACGACTCGATCGCCGTGCCGATCGGCCTCAAGGCCATCGATCACGTCGTCGCCAACGTCGCTCTCGGTGAGATGGACGACTGGGTCGAGTACTACGAGCGGGTCTTTGGCTTTGTGCTGCTGCGCCACTTCGACGACGAAGCGATTTCGACGGAGTATTCCGCGCTGATGTCGAAGGTCGTGTGGGACGGTTCGGGAGTGATTCGCCTGCCGATCAACGAACCGGCGACCGGCATGCGCAAGTCCCAGATCGAGGAATACCTCGACTTCTACCAGGGCGCCGGAGTCCAGCATGTCGCCATCTCGACGGAGGACCTCGTGAGCACGGTCGCCGCAGCCCGGCAGCGCGGGATGGGCCTCATGAGCGTGCCCGAGACCTACTACGAGGATGTTCCGACCCGCGTGCCGGGCCTCGACGCCGACCTCGACGAGATCAAGCGCCTCAATATCCTGGTGGATCAAGACGACGGCGGGCAGCTTCTCCAGATCTTCACCCGGATGATGCAGGACCGGCCTACGTTCTTCTACGAGTTCATAGAGCGTCGCGGCGCCGTGGGTTTCGGTGAGGGCAACTTCAAGGCGCTCTTCGAGGCCATCGAGCGCGATCAGGCTGAACGCGGGAATCTGTAGGTTTCGCTCGAATCAGGATTCGAGCGAGCGGCTTTGACCAAATCGAGATTCTGCTCAAAGCTGTCTGTGCGGCCTCTCGGCCGCGCTGCGGAGATGGGGCCGGGTGCGTGTCGGCGCGCATCGGCCGTCGCATCGTGCCCCGAGCGCCGACGGGGCCCCCTGCCGGCGTATTCCGTTTCTCAAGAATCGGAGCTACGGGGCCGATTCTTCCCTTATACCAATCATTGCGTGGCCACCAGCATGGACAGATCAGTCGAACGCGGAATCGGTGCCGGATCTGCCGCGTACCCGGCCCTTCCCGGTGCTGTCCTATTGCGCCACGCGGCGGTGGCCAAGCTGGGCCACGCGGCCTTGTCGGGCGCCGCGGTTGGAGAAGTTCTCGATCTGGCAGTCGGCTTGGTCTGCGACGTGCTCGACGTGGAGTATGCCCTCGTCGCGCATCAAACGTTGCCCGGTGAGCCACTGATCCTCATGGCGGGTCGGGGATGGGGGGATCACCTGGAGCCCGGTGAAACCGCCGTCCCGCACAATGACTCCCAGGTCGGGTACACATTGCACTCACTTGAACCGGTTCTTGTCGAAGACCTAGCGGGCGACGAGCGATTCTCCGGTCCTCCATTCCCTACCGACCACGGCGTCGTCAGTGCCATGAGCGTGGTCATCCCAGACCAGGAACAGACTTACGGAGTGCTCGGGGTCTACACCTCCCGGGAGCGATCGTTCACGGCAGATGACGGCGATTTCCTGCGCTCTCTCGCCAACATCATCGGCGGCGCCGTTCAGAGCGATGCTGCGCGAAAGCGGCATGAGCGTCGTCTCCGGTATGAGGCCGCACTCGCCGAGTGTGCCAAGAGTCTGTTGGCCAGCCGCGGCGAGAACCGCCTGGAGCAAGCAGTTGAGGCCCTGTTGTCGGCTACCCAGGCCACGTATGTGGTGGTCGAGCGCAACGTCACCGACCCCGACCTGGGTTTGTGCTGCCAGATAGTCGCCGACGCCGAGAAGTCCGGAGCTCCGGACTACGGAGAGAGCACCGAGTATTGGCAGCTCGTTCCGTGGGACCGTATGCCCACCTCGCGCCGGGAGCTAGAGCAAGGGAACGCGTTCTTCTTGATCCCTGAGGAGCTCACAGGCGTTGAATACGAGCAGTACGCAGCAGACCCCTACCCGGTGAAGTCGGAGCTGGACATTCCGATCTTCGTTGACGGCGAATGGGAGGGGCTGATCGAGTTCACCGACTCCGAGGTTGTGCGCGACTGGTCCGAGGAGGAAGTGTCGCTACTCACGACCGCCGCAACGATGATCGGTGCCTTCTGGGAGCGTGAGAAGGCCCGGGAACGGCTCCAGGAGCTGAATCGGGAGAAGGACGCGTTGCTGGCCAGCGTCAGCCACGAGCTGCGAACGCCACTGACCGCGGTGGTCGGGTTCAGCCAGCTTCTCCAAGATGCCTCCGCGACGATATCCGAGGACGAGCGCCATGAGATCGTCGAGATGTTGGTGGCGCACGGAACGGACCTCACCAACATCACCAACGATCTGCTGGTGGCGGCCAAAGCTGAGGTTGGTGCCCTCGAGGTCACATCCGTCCCGGTCAACCTGTGTGCTCAGACCGCGCAGGTCGTGGAAGCTCTCAACGGAGATCTAGCCGCCGATCTCGAGCTGACCGGCCGTTCCGTATGGGCGAACGGCGACCCGGACCGGATCCGCCAGATCGTGCGCAATCTCATATCAAACGCGTTCCGGTACGGGGGAGACCGCGTCCGTGTGGAGGTGCTAGGCGGCGCAGTCACTTCGAGCGTGCTCGTCTGCGACGACGGACCCGCGATTCCTGAGGAGGATCGCGAAAGGATCTTCCAACGATTCCAACGGGCCCATGCCGCCCCGCCGGTCGCAAACTCTATCGGGCTGGGACTCGTGATCTCACGCGAGCTCGCCCAACTCATGGGTGGTGACCTCACATATACACACCACAACGGTGAGAGCATCTTCGAGCTCTCGATACCACGCGGTGGTGACGGGCCAACCATCAGGGGGTAGCCTTTACGCCATGGCAAGGCTTCGCGACATGATCCGGGCGCTGTTTCGTCCTACGCCGGCGCCGACCGAGGAGGAGCGGAGGCGGATGGCGCAGGCGCAGCCGGCCACCGATGAAGAGATCGCCGCGGCCAAGGACAAGCACGGTTGGAGGACTTCGCTGCCCGGCGCCGGGTGATGGCTTCCCGGCGGCGGTCCCTACTCGAGGGTCAGCATGATTTGCTCGAGCGTCGCGATGTCGAGCTCTCCGGAAGTGCGACCGGCGACGGTGCCGTCCCCGTTGAGGAACACCCA
The DNA here is from genome assembly GCA_947258375.1 of uncultured Acidimicrobiaceae bacterium. Lineage (GTDB taxonomy): Bacteria > Actinomycetota > Acidimicrobiia > Spongiisociales > UBA5794 > JAHEJX01. The sequence continues at coordinate 567 of CAMYIJ010000162.1, read as the reverse complement.
GAAGGGGAAGCCGCCGGCCCCGAACGACGAGTGGAGAGTGTTGTCGCTGTCGTCCCGGATCACCGGGGCTGTCCAACCTTCGCGCTCCAGCCATTCTGACGGCGGGTAATTCTCCCGGGCCGAATTGATCGAGGTGGCCACACTGACGATCTGGACTCCTTCGACTCCGCCGCCTGAGTTGAGCCAGGACTGCACTCGAGGAACCTCGACCTGGCAGTGGGGACACCAGTGGGCGAGGAAAACGACGGCCGTCGGTGTCCCGTCGGGCTCGAGAGCTACCTCGTTGCCCGCAAAGTCCAATCCAGCGATCGTTGGTGCGGCGAGGCCGATGGCGGCATCACCTTCGCTGCGTTCGAAGAACGGCAGCCACTCTCCCTCGAACGTCGCGTCACCTACTTCGCCGCCCCCGGTATTGCCCGTCAGAAGCACCGCGGCAACCAGGGCGATAGCTATCAGGCCGAAGGAGATACCGACGATCGGTATCTCCCGTTTCGGCTTGGGCGCTTCGACGGCCCGCGATGTAGTTTTCGTCGGCGCGGTCGCCGGAGCCGGCTTGCGGGCCGGCTT
>CAMYIJ010000161.1 GCA_947258375.1 uncultured Acidimicrobiaceae bacterium | reverse complement strand
AAGGAGGTTCGGGACCTCGAGAACGCGGTCCTGGGCTCCGGGCCCGGCGGCGTGCCGATCCTGCTCAAGGAGGTGGCCAACGTCACCATCGGGCCCGAGATCCGGCGCGGTCTGGCCGACTGGAACGGCGAGGGGGAGACGGTCGGCGGCATCGTGGTGGTCCGCTGGGGCGCGGACACGCTGTCGACCATCGCCCGGGTCAAGCAGCGCCTGGCGGAGCTCGGGGAGGGACTGCCGGAGGACGTCGAGATCGCCGTCGCCTACGACCGCACCGGGCTGATCGAGCGCGCGGTCGAGACCCTGACCCAGACGCTGATCGAAGAGTCGATCGTCGTCGCCCTGGTGTGTCTGGTCTTTCTGTTCCACTTCCGCTCGGCCTTTGTCGCCATCGTCTCGATCCCGGTCTCCATCCTGCTGGCCTTCGTGATCATGCGCCTGCAGGGTCTGGGGGCCAACATCATGTCGCTGGGCGGCATCGCCATCTCGATCGGCGTCCTGGTGGACGCCGCGGTGATCATGGTGGAGAACGCCCACAAGCACTACGAGGAGTGGCGCGGCAAGCGCTCGCACTTCGAGATCATCCTGCGCTCCGCCCAGGAGGTGGGGCCGACGCTGTTCTTCACCCTGCTGGTGATCACCGTTTCGTTCCTGCCGATCTTCACCCTCGAAGCCCAGGAAGGGCGGCTCTTCAGGCCGCTGGCCTTCACCAAGACCTACGCCATGGGCCTGTCGGCCATCGTCGCGGTGACCGTGGTGCCGGTCCTCATGTTCTGGTTCGTCAGGGGGCGGATCTTCAGCGAGCGGCGACACCCGGTCTCCCGCCTGCTGCGCTTCCTCTACACGCCGGTCCTCAACCAGGCGCTGCGCTGGCGTTGGGCGGTGATCGTGGTCATGGTGGTGATCCTGCTGGCGACGCTCATACCGCTGCAGCGGATCGGCTCGGAGTTCATGCCGCCGCTGTGGGAAGGGGACCTGCTCTACATGCCGACCACCTTCCCCGGCATCTCGATCAGCAAGGCCCGGGAGCTGCTGCAGCAGACCGACAAGATCATCCGCTCGTTTCCCGAGGTGGAGTCGGTGATGGGCAAGGTCGGCCGCGCCGAGACCGCGACCGACCCGGCACCGCTGTCGATGATCGAGACGACGATCGTCCTCAAGGACCCGAGCGAGTGGCGGCCCGGCTTGACCCGCGACGAGCTCGTCGCCGAGATGGACCGGGCGATCCAGTTCCCGGGCCTGACGAACGCCTGGACGATGCCGATCAAGACTCGCATCGACATGCTGTCGACCGGCATCAAGACGCCGGTGGGGATCAAGGTCGCGGGCGCCGATCTCAGCGAGCTGGAGCGGATCGCCAAACAGATCGAGGCGGTGGTCAAGCCGCTGCCGGGAACCCTGTCGGCCTACGCCGAGCGGGTCATGGGCGGCAGCTATCTCGACTTCGACATCGACCGCGAGGCGGCGGCGCGGTTCGGGCTTTCGGTCGGCGACATCCAGGACGTCATCCAGTCGGCGGTCGGCGGCATGAACGTCTCGTGGGCGATCGAGGGGCTCGAGCGCTATCCGATCAATCTGCGCTACCCCCGCGAGCTGCGCGACAACCCCGTGGCGCTGCGCGAGATCCTGGTGGCGACACCCACCGGTGCCCAGGTGCCGCTGAGCCAGCTGGCCGACATCCAGCTGCGCCAGGGCCCGCCGGGGATCAAGTCCGAGAACTCCCGGCCCAACGCCTGGATCTACGTCGACCTGCGCGGCATCGACGTCGGCTCGTGGGTCGAGCGGGCGCAGCGGGAGGTCTCCAGCCGGGTCGAGCTGCCGCCGGGCTACACCCTCTTCTGGTCGGGGCAGTACGAGTACATGCAGCGGGCGCAGGCGCGGCTGCTGCTGATCGTGCCGCTGACCCTGGCGCTCATCTTCCTGATCCTCTACTTCCACACCAGGTCGATCGTCAAGACCGCCATCGTGCTTTCGGCGATCCCGTTCTCGCTGGTGGGCTCGGTCTGGCTGCTCGACCTGCTGGACTACGACTGGTCGATCGCGGTCTGGGTGGGCGTAATCGCCCTGGCCGGCCTGGCCGCCGAGACCGGAGTGGTGATGCTGCTCTATCTCGACATCGCCTACGAGCGGTGGAAGCGTGAGGGCCGAATGGCCACCTACGCCGATCTGGCCGCGGCCATCGATCACGGCGCGGTGCAGCGGATCCGGCCCAAGATGATGACCGTCGCGACGGTGCTCTTCTCGCTGGTGCCGATCCTCTGGGCCACCGGTACGGGCGCCGACGTCATGCGCCGTATCGCGGCGCCGATGGTCGGCGGGCTGGTGACGGCGTTTCTGGGGGTGCTGTTCGTCTTTCCCGCGATCTACTGCGTGTGGCGGTCGGTGGGACTGGGGCGACAGTCTCCGGAGCCGTAGGTCAGAGGCTCGAGTGGTCAGGAGGCCGGGAGGCGGGGACACGCTACACTGCTCTTCCGGCCCCCTGCACCCGGACGACGGGAGAGCCAGGACAACTCGATGCTCGAGAACGCCTTCCACGCTCCTCCGTGTACGCCGTTGCCGGCCCCGAGCCTCTGAGGAATGCGACGCGTCCGTGGCCTGATCGATCTCGTCTTCCACCTCGTTGACGAGACGAGCCACCTGGTGGAGCGGACGAACGGGGAGGTCGTAGAGCGTTGGGCGCGGCGACTCACGCCGATCCGGGCGCTCGAGAGGAGCGTCGGAGTCGTCGCGGACGTCCAGACTTCGATCGCCGGCGGGGTGTGCAGGTCGGTCCGGCTGATCAACGGGGTCACTCGCTGGTCGGTGAACGCCGTTGCCGATGTCGCCGAGGCCGGTGCCGATCGCACTGCCGGCGCGGACGACGTCGAGCCCGCAAGACTCCGGTACCTGGACCGTCTCCAGGCTTCGCTCAACGGCTTCTGGGGCGACTACCTGGGACGAGCGAATCCGCGCCTCGACCTCGGGTTGACTCTCCGTCACCTCGGGCGGCCTCTCCCGGCCAAGCCCGACCCCTTGGCGGGAGCGTACCCGTGCCCGACGAGCAAGATCTGTGTCTTCGTGCACGGCCTGGCATCGACCGAGAGCTCATGGAGCCTCTTCTCGAAAGCGCACTACGGCGATCCGGATGTGACGTTCGGCACTCGGCTTCGGGACGAGCTCGGCTTCACGCCCATGTACGTGCGCTACAACTCCGGCCGTCCCATCTCCGAGAACGGGCGAGCGTTGGCGGTGCTGCTCACCGAAGTAATGCAAGCGTTTCCGGTGCCGCTCGAGGAGATCGCGCTCGTCGGGCACAGCATGGGCGGCCTGGTCGCGCGGAGCGCGGCGTACTCGGCGCACCGGAGCGAGGAGCCCTGGCTGTCTCACCTCCGACACGTCGCCTGTATCGGCACGCCGCACGGTGGCGCGCCGCTCGAGAAGGCCGCGCGCTGGCTCGCCGGGACGCTCGAAGGGGTCGACGCGGCGGGTGCCCGGGTGCCCGCGGCAATCCTCGCCACCCGTAGCGCCGGCATCCAGGACCTCGGCTACAGCCACACCGCCGACGACGAGTGGTTCGGAGACGACCCGGACGAGGTCTCGGGAGACGCGCGCCGCCGCGTGGCGCATGTCGACGGCGTCGGCTACCATTTCCTGGCCGCGACGATCGCCGGCGGGCCCGGTCACCCGATCGGCAGGCACGTGGGCGACTGGTTGGTTCCTCTATCGAGCGCGTCCGGACGGGGGCCCGGGTCCGGGAGCCGAAGCGCCTTCGCCAGTGGAACGGTGTTTCCCGACATGAACCACTTCGACATCGTCAACCACCCGGAGGTTTACTGCGTGCTGCGCGATCTTCTGGCCACCTAGGTGGCGACGGCGGGTCAGTGTCAACGGCTGTAACCTCCGGCCGCCGCCCCAGTCGTTGTTGAAGATGAGAGTCCACGGACCGAACTGATGCCTGGATTTCGCAATCTGCCGTCGCTCGAGACAGCGGCCTTGATCGTCCTGGGGGGCCTGGCCGCGACGGCCCTGGTGGCGACGGAGAGCTACGAGGTGCGCATCGAGGCCCAGGACCCTCGATGGGTCCAGGTCGAAGCGACGCTGACGCCGGACGGCGGGAGCCTGTGGATGAACGACGAGGGCGATCAGGGCCTGGCCGAGGGCTGGGCGGGCTCCGTACGCGACTTCGAGGTCCGCGACGCCGGGGGGCTTCCGATCGCCAGTGAGCCGGAGGGGCTCAGCCGCTGGCGCCTCGCGGACGAGTCCGGAGATGCGGTTTCCGTTCGCTACCGCGTGCGGCTGGAGCACGACCGTACGGCGCTCA
>CAMYIJ010000160.1 GCA_947258375.1 uncultured Acidimicrobiaceae bacterium | reverse complement strand
GGATATCCGCGCAATATCTGGCGCGGATATCCGCAAGAACGGTGGGGGTAGGCTGACATGATGAGCCGCTATCTCAGCCGGACACGCCTCGTCGCTCCGGCATTGCTTGCGGCGCTACTGGCGGGCGGCTGCGGCGGTGGGGACGAGTTGTCGCTCAACGAGTATGTCGACCGGGTTGATGCGGTCTTCCAGAACGGAATCTCCCAGTACGAGGTGCTCGTTGCCACCCCGGAGGGAAAGGTGCTCCTTGTTGGCCAGGGCGACCACATGGGGTTCTCCCAGGACGGTTCCCAGCTTTCCGACTTCACCCCGCAGGATCTGCACGTGGCGATGGAGCGGGTGGCAGAGATCCAGGCGGAAACCCTGGCAATCGCCGCCGACATCGAGCCGCCTGAGCAGGTCGCCGAGATTCACGAGATCTTCTTCAGGGAGCTCCCGATCGCCGAGCTGGCAGCCCGGGCCGGCACGGCCGCCGACTGGGAGGAGCTATCGGCCAGTCCGGAGATGGCGGCGTACCGCACGGCGCTGGCAGCGGACAACGAGTCGTGCGCCGAGTTCCAGGCTCAACTCGATGCCACCGCGGGGCGCGGAGCCTTCGCCGACACTCCGTGGATGCCGGGCGAGCTGACCGAGATCGTGGAGTATGCGCTCGGCTGCGGGGCCCTTCCACAGAACCCGCAGGATGCGTATCGCCCGTAGCGCTACCGATACGGAACGTTGAGGCCGGGGCGAGGACGCTCGAGCACCACTTCGGGGCGGAACCGGAAAACCTCGGCGGGGCGTCCCCCCGTTGAGTCGGCCCGCCTGCCGGTTCCCTCGACGAGGCGGGTGCGCTCGACGAGGCGGCGGAAGTTCTGTTTGTGGAGCTGCACCCCGGCCAGCGCTTCGACGGTCGTCTGCAGGTCCAGCAGCGTGAACTCGTCGGGTAGCAGCTCAAACACCACCGGGCGATAGGTGAGCTTGCCGCGGAGCCTGCCGAGCGCGGTGGCCACTACCCGGCGATGGTCGCGGGCCATAGCCACCGATTCGGGGAGGTCGGTGGGCACCGCCGACCCGTCGTCGTGAAACCGCTCGGCCACCAGTCCGGCCTCGTAGAGCAGCTCGTAGCGATCGAGTGCTCGGATACCGTCGAACCCGACGTCGTGGTGTCCGAAGGCGGCTGTGATCCGGCGCTCCAAATCTGCGTCACCGTGTGACCAACGGGCGAGTGCCGGCACGATCTCTGTTGTCAGCACATCCGGTACGCCGGCCCGGTGATCCTCCCAAGGCAGCAGCTCGTACCAGTCGACCCATTCGGCGTCGTGAGCCGTCGTGGCCTCCTGAACCAGCGCCAAATACGCCACGGCAACGTTGCGGTATCCGGCGGTGAAACCGCGGTCGAGATCACCGAACGTGTAGAGCTGCTCGACGTATCCCACCTCGATGCCGGCCTGATCGAGGATCCAGTGGCGCAGCGCCCGCTCGAGCGTGTGGTGGTCGTCGGACAGCGGGCCACTCGGTATACCGGGCCGCGACGACACGCCGTCGGCGACCGCTGGGATCGTGAGCACCCGCGGTTGGTCCGCGGTCACGGCCGCGGTCACGGCCGCGAGGTTCAGGGCAACAGGCTGGGCCATCACACCGATGGTACGCCAACCTGGAGCGGGTACGGAGGCGCGACGAGAATGGGTCATAACTGAGAGGGCTTCGTGCGAGTAACTGGTAATGAACGACGTGGGTGAACGGATGCACGTTGCGGGAGCAGACGGTGCGATCCCGGTTGTGCGAGGAACGGAGCCGTTCGACGTGTTCTACAGACGTGAGTACGCCGCCTGTGTGCAGTTGGCCTATGTGCTCTCCGGAAGTCATCTTGGCGCGGAGGATCTGGCTCAGGACGCCTTCGTCGAAGCCCATCGTCGGTGGAAGGACATCGGGTCCTACGAGAACCCAGGGGCCTGGGTCCGGCGGGTGATCGCCAACCGGGCGGTGTCGAGCTACCGACGACGGATGGCAGAAACTAGGGCATTGACCAAGATGGTGGTTGGATGGCGCAGTTCGGTTCCAGAGCTGGCAGCGGACTCGGATGAAATCTGGCGAGTCGTTCGCCGTCTCCCGCGCCGCCAAGCCCAGGTCGTCGCCCTGACCTACCTGGAAGAGCTGTCACATCAGGAGATCGCCGTCGTCCTGGGTATCTCTGTCCCGACTGTCGGAACCCACCTGCAAAGGGCGCGCAGATCTCTTGCTAAGACGCTGGACGTTTCGGAGGAGGCGAGTCAATGACTCTGGAGGACCGGATTCAACGTGCCGCCGCCGACACGAACCAGCGGATGAGCCACTTGGACCTCCCGCCACTGCGGAATCGGCATCCGCGATTGAAGGCCGCCCTCGGGATTGCTTCGCTACTGGTACTCGCCGTCGGCGGGGCCGCGATGTTGCGTTCGGCCGCGCCGACCGACACCAGTTTCATCGCGGAACCGCCGACTTCGGTGGCTGACCCCAGCGCGGCGTCATCCGGCCATGTCGTGGCGTCGTTTGTTCCAGAGGGAATGGAGCTTCTCATTCATGAGACCAACCCGGTGCTCGAGGACGGTGTCGCGCTTTACGTACCGACCGGTGCGGGCGTGATCACCGATACTGGGCCGTTCCTCGCCCGGCACTCGTATCGCGATTTGCGCGGCGACGGATACACACTCGACCAGGTGGTCGAGGCGTTCAATGCCAGCGGCTTTGTCGATGTCGAGCGTGCGACCGTGCGCGGCCGCCCCGCGGCGCTCGGGATCGGGCCAACCGGAGCCATAGCCTTGCTAGTTCTCGAGGATTCCGCGCTCGTCACCGAGATCAGCGCACGTGGAATCGGAATTGAGGACGTGAGAGCGTTTGCTGAGGGCGTGATCTTCGTTGCAAGGGACTCCTTCGAGGAAGAGCCCCCGGAGCAGTTTGGATGGGATCTGCGGGCGCAAGGCGTAGCCGCCGACGGTCCGGACACCATTAGGCGTCGCCTGGCCGACGTCCCGGGAACGGCGGACGTTCGCTTGGCCCTTGGCTCGGAGCTACTCGGGGGCCCGGCCATCTACCGCAGCCTCCTCTCATTGGCTTCTTCGGACGGGTCGCCAGCGACGGCTGCCGAGATCGAGCCCGGAGTAGCTTTACGACCTCCCGCCACTTCAGATACCGAGCCTGCTGCGTTGCCGCGGTATGCGGCGTTCGTGTCGCTCGCGGATGGCGCGGACCCTGAAAAGGTGGCTGCGCAATACCACGACATGGGCCTGAGGGTCAGCTTCGCTCCCGAGATCGCGGACAAGCTGAGACAACGTCTCGAGGCGACCGTGGCCGCAGCCGCGGTCCTTCACACCGAGCCGCTGATCGTCCAGGCTCCCGCGTCGCCCGCACCGCGGTTCGACACCTCGGAGCTCGGAATAGAGGAGCCGCTCCTACCGGCCCGCCCGGGTGATGAGATAGACGTCCCGTCGATGCGTGCGTACGGCCGGTTGGCCGGCTATACCGATGCCGATCAGACCGTCGTTTACCTGGGTACTCTCGACAATGGGACCCGGCTTCTTCTGCAGATACTCGATGTCGACTTTTTCTTCGAAACGGTTCGAAACGCAGACGGCGGGGGAGGCTCTGCCGGTGGGTCGTTCGCAGACTTTGGCTACGGCGTGAGTGGAGGTTCGAGTGGAGGAGGCCGGTCGACGGTCAACGTGAGGATTCCACTCGAGACGGCAGTTGTCGTTCTCGATACCGGCGAAGGACGCCTTTGGCAGCGACCCGTGCTTGGCTACGGCCTCTTTCGGATTGCGGAAGCCGTCGGGCCACTCGAAGTCATCGCTCTCGACGCCGACGGGGAGGAGCTGGGCCGCTGGACGGGCAGCCTGTGACGATCCGGACGACAGCCTTCCCCTATCTGATCCGCCATCGACCAACCGGCCTCGTTCTGTTCGCCGGACAGGTCACCGACCCGAGCCGGTGACGCGACAGCGGACCCGAATTCACAGCACCCAGCCCCATTTCCCTCGCCGCGCTGGCAGAATTGAAACGGAGGGAATGGCTCTCCGGCTGGCTGGGGTGGGCTTCTAAAGGGGGAGAGATGAAACGCTCTCTGTTCACCATCCTCGTGGTCACTCTGCTGCTCGCATTGCTGGCCGTTCCGAGCGCCGCCCGACCGGCCGAGATCCACTCCACGGCCGACGCGATGCTCATCGACGTGCTTGATCCGGGCGAGTCCACGATCACCGGCAACATGTGGCACATCCGCGATTTCACGCTGCTGTACCGGGTCGAAGGCCTCGAGAACCCCGACTACCTGACGGGCTTCAACCTGTCGGTAGTCAACTGGAACTGGAACCTCAAGAATGGCAACGTCAGTAGCTGGGGGACGTACGATCTCTCGCTTGACGCCTTCGATGGCGGCT
>CAMYIJ010000159.1 GCA_947258375.1 uncultured Acidimicrobiaceae bacterium | reverse complement strand
CGAGTCCGGGATGACCGTCGTCGTCCAGCCGAACGTGATCACGACCGACGAGCGGGCCGGGGTCCAGACTGGGGGACTCGTGCTCATCACCAACGACGGTGTCGAAGAACTCCAAACCGCACCGCGCGGGCTGTGGAGAGTGTGACGCGAAGCACCGCCACGGTGTCGAACGGCTGGGCCGGGTGACCACCGCGCAGTAACGGAACTCGCCGCCGATCGTTTCCGATCCAACGCAGCAGCATCGCCTCTCGGATCCTCCGGACCCCGCCTGAGGCGGGACCATTCGAGTTTCTGCTGCTCAGAGACTCGTTGGACGGTCTTACGCTTCGGCCAGCAACGCCTCGCTGACGGCCCAGAGCCTCTCCGCGGACTCGTCGTTGCACGCATGGTCGTTGACGCCCTGGTAGCGGGCGGCGGGGCTCTCGAGATCCGTCGGCGCCGCGATGTCGCAATCCTCGCAATAGACACCAGGCGTGTCCGTGAGCTTCGCCGACGTCGCCGCCCATAGGGTGGTCGAGCAGCCCTGCTCGGGCGTCTTGAAGCCGGCCTTGGCGAGCTCGGTCGGTTCTCCATTCTCGTCGAGCCAGCCCAGCGCGACCATTTCCTCGCGGGGGAGGTGGCGTTGGAGAGGTGTGAATATGCCTCCCGGGTGAACCGAGAACGCCAGCGCGCCCTTGTCCGAGAGGCGCCGCGATAACGCGTTGGCGAAGAGCGCGTTGGCGGTCTTGGCCTGTCCGTACGCCTGCCACTTGTCGTACGCCTCGCGCTCGAACTGGATGTCGTCCCAGCGGATGTCGGTGAGCTTGTGGGCGGTCGACGACAACGCAACGACGCGGGACCCGGGGGTCCGCTCGATTAGCGGCAGCAGGGTCTTCGTGAGTGCGAAGTGCCCCATGTGGTTGATGCCGAATTGCGATTCCCAGCCGGGGCCGACTCGTGTCTCGGCGGAGGCCATGATCCCGGCGTTGTTGATCAGGAGGTCGAGACGATCGAGCTCGTCCAGCACGGACTCACCGAACCGTCGCACCGAGGAGAGGTCCGAGAGGTCGAGCGGTGCGGTCCTGACGTCGCCCTCGATGCCGGCCAGGTTCTCGTTTGCCTTCTCCGGCGAGCGCACCGGGACGACGACCGCCACACCCTTGGCCGCCAGCGCGCGGACTGTCTCGAGGCCGATGCCGCTGTAGCCACCGGTCACGATCGCCGTTTTGCCGGCTAGGTCGAGGTCGGCAATGACGTCGGCGCCATCGGTTCTGGCGGCGAATCCCGAATTTGTGGGGACTTGATCGGATACTGCCAAGGTGTTCTCTCCAGGGTTTGGGGTGACGCGTGAGCATACCGTCGAGGGTGTCCCTCTCTTCAGGAGGCTGCGGAGGGGGGTGAAGGAGCGGCAGGGCCCTCGTGGTGCCCGGAGGCAGGGCCGGTGTACGATGCGGCTATGCGGTATGTGCTGGCTGCGACGGTCGTGTTCTTCTTGCTCGGGCTGCTGACCGGCTTCCTACCCGTGGAGGTCCTGATCGTGCTCTCGGTGTTTGCGCTGTTGGCGGGCTCCGCACTGGTCGGTGCTCGCTCGCGCAACCGCGTGAGGTCGCTGCAGCAAGCAGTGTTCATCACCGACACCCTGATCGGTTTTCGTGGCACCATCCCCGATGACGATCCCAACGGCAACAAAGGCGGTTAGCGGCGTCGGTCGTCGCTAGATGCTGAGGGGGACTCGAATCCGACGAGGCGACAACGGGACGGCCTTGAGGCGGGTCTGGGCGGCACGGAGCACTAGCATCGGCGGAGGGCGCCGGCAGTCACTTTTTGTGTCGGCGCGGTCGGATCTTCACAAAGGAGTTGTATGGAATCGGGCAGAGCTCCCAACGTTTCCGCGCATGGTGCCACGATTCCCGTCGTCGGCTACGGCACGATGCTGTATCCGGAGCCCGAGCGGGCCGTGGGGCTGATCGCGCACGCGATCGAGTACGGCTACCGCCACATCGACACGGCCCGCAAGTACGGCTCCGAGCAATGGGTCGGTGAGGCCATCCGGGGCTCCGGCGTTCCGCGGGACGAGCTGTGGGTGACCACCAAGGTGACGGAAGAGAATGCGAAGGCGGACGATTTCGCCCGGTCGGTCGACACCAGCCTGCAGACACTCGGCCTCGACTATGTCGACCTGCTGCTGATCCACTGGCCGCAGCCAAGCGTTCCACTCGAAGAGACGCTCGAAGCACTGGCCAAGGCCAAGCGCGATGGGCTGACGCGCCATATCGGCGTGTCTAACTTCACAGTGGCGCTGCTCGACGAGGCGGTGGCAAAGTGTTCGGAACAGATCGTCACCAACCAGGTCGAGTATCACGCCTACCTGCGCCAAGATAAGCTGCTGACGGCCTGCGCCCGCCATGGGCTGTTCGTCACGTGCTACGCACCGGTGGCCCGCACGCGGCTGCTGGACGATCCGGTCATCACTGAGATCGGCACAGCGCACGGCAAGACGGCCGCTCAGGTCGCGCTGCGCTGGCTGGTCCAGCAACCTCAACTCGTTGTCGTGCCGCGCGCCGTCGAGTTCAGCGAGATCGAGGAGGACATCGACCTGTTCGACTTCGAGCTCAGTGACGACGAGATGAGCCGGATCGGTGCCCTGCGCGACAAGAACATCCGCATCGTTGACCCCGAGGCACGCCGGCCCGTGTGGGACGAGGGCTAGCGACGTATCCGGCCGGCTAACCGTCTTCGCCGAAGACTGCCCGCGGCCCGCCGGGGCCGGCGGCGTAGTAGAGATCGTATCCCTCCGCGTCGAGGTGATCGATGGCACAGGACAGGATTGAGTCGCGGAATCTGTCCAGGAATCCGGTGGCCGCAAATGCGTCGGCGTGCTCCTTGTTGTTGAAATGGGTGATGACAAGAGCGTGCGAGGGATCGGTCCGATTCAGGTAGAGGGCGTGGTACTCGGGTGCTTCCGGAGTCTCCATGGCATCCTCTTCCCATTGCTGGACATCTCGAAGGAAGGTCTCCATCTCTCCCGGACGGACCTGGCAGCGGGCGGCAAGGATGTAGTGCATACGACGAACCCTAGCGATCCGGTTACCTACCGGAACGACAGTTGCAGAGGCAAAAGCAGTCCCTGTTAGCGGAGAGGACCGGAGCAGGTCATCTTCGGTTCCCGTTGATCGCGGGCGGGTGTCAACCCGCGTTCGCCATCCCGGTTTTGTGGGCCTCCATGGCCTTCAGCGTCTCGTTGAGGGAGCGACGCGCACCGGTCTGGAGGTACTCCATTGCCTGCAGCGCAGACTCGTGGGCGGGCTCGCTGGAACCGGCGACACAGTCTTCGATCACGCGACAGAAGTAATCGGATTGATGACCATCGACGAAGGAGTAGTGCACGCACACATCGGTGAGTCCGCCGCACAGCAACAACGTATCGATCTTCAAGCCGCGCAGCAGGATCTCGAAGTCGGTTCCGAAAAAGGCTGAGTAGCGCCGCTTCTTGATCAGGTAGTCGGTTGGTAGGAATCCCAGCTGTTCGACCGCGACTTCGGTATTCGGGTTGCCCTCGAGGCAATGAATGTCCTCGCTCCCGTCGAGTTCCCGACCGAAGTCCACGAGATTGGGCCGGTGGACCTCCTGGAAGAAGATCACGGGTATGTCACATTCGCGCGCCTTGTCGATGGCGACCCGGGCTCGGGCCATTCGCTCTGCATAACCCGGCATGTGGTCGATCGCGCGAACATCCTGTTGAACGAATGTCGACGCCTGTATGTCGATGACGATCAGTGCGGGCCGACCTTCGATCAGGTTGCGTCGCGGGGTTCGGGTATTCGCCATGGGTGCCTTCCGGTCGGCGTCGGAGGTGTCGGAGTCACGCTAGTGGCCGGCGTTGCCGGCGAAGGAGGACGGGGGCGGCGAGAGCCCGGCCATTGGCGCGATTCGGTCGCCGTCCGTTCGGGCGGGCTCGTGTTTGCTAGCGAAGGGAGATGGGGCAATGGGGGGTGGCCCTTCCTATGTGTCTCCCCGCAGGGGAGAAGGGACCCGCCGGCGACGAAGTCGCCGCAGCGGGTAGAGGGGACCATCGACGGTGCGCGATGCGGTCGCCCCTTGTCGGGCGGGTTCGTGTCTGCTGGCGAAGGGAGATGGAGGCGGCGGGGGGGCGGTCCTCTTGTGTGTCTCCCGGCAGGGGGGACGAGGGGGGTTTGGGTGAGGCCCCAACCCCGTATGTGCTGTGGTCTTGCCGAAAGCCAAACGTCCCGCGCCGGGACCGGCCGGCGACGCAGTCGCCGAAGCGCGTAGAGGGGGACGAACGGCAGTGCGCGATTCGGTCGCCGTCCGCCGGACGGGCTCGAAATTGCTGGCGAAGGGAGCGGGGGGCGAAGTGCGATCGGGTGTTTGGGGTGGCTCCGGTTCGGGGTTCTCGTGGCTGGCGGGAG
>CAMYIJ010000158.1 GCA_947258375.1 uncultured Acidimicrobiaceae bacterium | reverse complement strand
AACTGGGTGAGCACCGTGCGGGCAGCGGTCAGGCCGAAGTTCTCGACGAGATACTGCCGCAACAGCCCCATCGCGACAGCGTCGAGCAAGAGGGCGCGCTGCCCAGCGAACCGAATGACGCCTCCCTCCGGGTCCAGCTCCAGGAGCTCGCTGTGATGTAGATCCTCGACCCGCATCGGGCACGTCCTTCAAAGTGAAGGACAGCCTACTTCATATCGATTGCACACTCAAGGGAACGAAGCCGTTTTCTGAGCGCAAATAGTTGAAAACAAGAGAGATGTGAGTGTGGCCGGGGGCTTGCAGTGAGAATGACTGACGAGAGACTGAATGTGGCAAACAGCTCGAAATAGGGGAATGGCATGTTGAGGACCGTGTTCGTGTCCGCTGTTGTGTTGAGTTGGCTGGGTGCGGGAGGTCTGATGACTCCCGTGTTCGCCAACCACCAGGCGGTGGCGGTGATCGAGCAAGCCCTGAGCGGAGCGCCGCCGGAGCTGGCCAAACCTCTCCAAGAAGCCGACAAAGGCTGGGCGCGCATGCCGCCCCCGGAGCATCTCCAAGGGAATCCTCCGATGTGCAATGCCGGTGTGTGGATGGAGTGGGCGGATGCCTACCTCCACAGGAAGGACTACGCCGGCGAGACTTTGGGGGTCTGCTACATGCTGGCTGGTGACGAGGGGCGAGCAACCTCGACCCGCACGCCGAAGGGCCGACCGATGACGACCAGCGGCTCGGAGAGGGTGCGCGCGCAGCCGCAGGCCCTGACGACCGACCCCCGGAACGGCGGGCCGTCGAGCCAATGATCACGCTCCGCAGGGCCGAGGAACGGCACTACGACCGGCATCACAAACAGGAGGCCTGGCTCACGTTTTATCCGAGGGATCGAGCCGACCCCCGAGCCGACATTTTCGGACCGCTCCAGAGTCTCAGCGAGCGGCGTCTTCCGCCGGGCGCGACCGCTTCGCGAACTCCCCATCACGATGCCGAGATCGTGACCTACGTACGCGAGGGAGCACTCGCCTACGAGGATGCGCTGGGTCGCTCGGGCGTCATCCAGGCCGGCGAGTTTCAGGGAACGACCGCCGGGCGCGGCATTCGCCGGAGCGAGAAGAATGCGTCACGATCCAATTGGGCTCAGGTCTTCCAGCTCTTGCTGGCTCCGTCTAAGCCGGGGCTCGAACCCGGCCATGAGCAGAAACGATTCAGTACGGCGCAGCGCCGCGGGGGTCTATGCGTCTTCGCTTCGGCTGACGCCCGGAGAGGATCGCTGCGCATCCACCAGGACGCTCTGATGTGCTCGGCCCTGCTCGAGCCCGGTCAGCACGTGGTCCACGAGCTCTCGCAGGGGCGAATCGCGTGGCTCCATCTCGTGGAGGGAGAGGCGACGCTCGGCGACATCGTCTTGACCACGGGCGACGGCGCCGGCGTCACGGCCGAGCGCGCGGTGTCGCTGACGGCGCAGTCGGAGACCGAGATCCTGCTTCTCGACCTCGGAGACGAGCTGTCGGGGTCTCGCAGCAAGAGGGTTCGAGATCCGTGATCGCCGGTCTCGCCGAGGCCATTCAGGCTTCGCAGGGGACGGCGATAGACTGCTGGAAAGGGAGGTTTGTAATGGGAGACAAGGGTCAGAAAGACAAGAACAAGGGCCTGAAGCAGAAAGCCGCAAGAGAAGCGAAAAAGGAAAAAGGGAAACGGGATAGACGAGCAAAGGCATCGAGCTCCAACGCGCTCATCAGAGAGACTTGAGCCTTTCGGAATCGACTCTCTTCTCAACACCCTCGCAGCCGGGCCTTCCGTCGTGATGCCCGGCCTCGGGCAGCTCTACGACCGCGAAGACGCCAAGGCGGCCGCGATCCTCTGTTCTACCTTCGGGATCTGAGCCGGACTGCTCTGGACCACGATCGGGCCCGATGGAGTGGGGTGCCCTCCAGTCTGCTACCTGGCCAGGGCCAGGGCGGTTTGAATCGCAGCAAGTGCCAGATTGCCGACGGTTCCGCCGGGACTGGACACAACAGCGGCAATGATGCAGAAGACGGTTCCCGCTACGAGGGCGGTTCCGGCAAGGTCGCCTTGGCCGAAAATCAAGACAGCCACGGTTGTTTCGAACAGGATGAGCGACACCGTGAACGCCTTGGCATGGGGCAGTATGACGGAGCGAAGAAACCAGCGAGCGGGCTCGTGCCATGCTCCCGTGACCCAGGCCCCGTAGAATTTGCCAGTGTGGCCAAGTGTGTAGACCGCGTTGAAGACGGCGCCGACGGCGAAGAGAACACCCACGCCTATCTCTCCGACGAGGCGTAAGACCGTCATGGCGTGAGTGGGCTCCTCATCCGAGGTGTCTTGAGCTGCGGTCACCAGCGCCTCGCCGGAAAGCGCCGGCGCTAGGTAGTGTCGAAACGGTCAACGCTGGGTCCTCCGGAGCGCGGCGCCAGTGGCCGGCTCCTGCTCGTAGAGTTCTCCCGCGTCGTGTGATCATTCATCAGTCTCATCGCCGTGCCTTCGCTTTGCGCCTGCCATGCGAGCGACGGCGGTCCATCCGTTTTCGATTCCGAAAGGAGCCGCTGCATGTACCTTGGTCACTTTTCGATCAGCCTCGCCGTCAAGGACCTGGCCGCCTCCCGCACGTTCTACGAAAAACTCGGCTTTGAAGTGACGGGTGGCGAGGGCGAACAGAACTGGCTGATCCTGCAGAACGGCACCAGCACGGTCGGTTTGTTCCAGGGCATGTTCGAGCGCAACATCCTGACCTTCAATCCCGGGTGGGACGCGCGCGCGCAGCGCCTCGAGGAGTTCACCGACGTGCGAGACATCCAGCGCCACCTGAAGGAGCATGGCCTGATCCTGACCACCGAAGCCGACGAGTCGAGCACCGGGCCCGCAAGCCTGACGCTGGTGGATCCAGACGGCAACCCGGTGCTGATCGACCAGCACACGGAATGATCGTGAGCAGAGGGCGAGTCTTCGACTTGCAGAGCACTTTCCGGGCCGGGATCCTGGTCACGGCGGCCGTTTGGTGTTCCCCAGCCCTCGGTATGGACGAAGCGGCTTTATCCGCGCTGCTGGAAGAGGCCCGCACCGAGATGAAGATGCCGGGATTGCGCGCGGCCGTGCAGCTCGCGGACGACCGGCTCGTGCGCGCGGCAGTGGGCCTCGGCGATGTCGAGGCCGGCATTCCGCTCGACAACGTGATCGGCATGCCCGGCGGCAGTACGGGAAAGACGTTCGTGGCCGCGCTGGCGATGCTGCTGGTCGAGGACGGCACGCTGTCGCTGGACGACCCGGCCTCGAAGTGGCTCGGGGACCGGCCATGGTTCTCGAAGTTGCCCAACGCCGATGAGATTCGGGTGCGGCACCTGCTCTCGCACTCGGCGGGCATTGGCGACTACCCGGGCCGACCGGGATTCCTCTTCGCCATGGTCGGCCGGGTGCTGCGTCACGGCAGCGCCTACTTCGAGCCCGAGGAGCTGATCCGCTTCGCGCTCAACCGCAAGCCGTTGTTCCCGGTCGGTGAGGGCTACCGCTACTCCGACATCGGCTACCTGGTCCTCGGGCGGCTCATCGAGGCGGCCTCGGGCCGCAGCTACTATGAGTTGCTGGACGAGCGGATTCTCACACCGCTGGAGCTCGATGAGATCGAGCCGGCGGTCCACTCGGTACTGCCCAACATCACGCCGGGGTACACCGGCGGGGCGCGCAACCTGAAGAAAGACGGTCGCATGAAGCTCGACCCCCGCTCTGAGTGGACCGGTGGCGGGCTCACCACCAACCCGACCATGCTGGTCGAGTTCTATGCGGCGCTCGCCAATGGCCGGGTCGTCACCAGAGAGAGCCTGGCGCTGATGCTCGAGTCCGGCTACCGTGACCCGGCCGATCCGGAATGGCGTTACGGCTTCGGCGTATTCGTCCACACCCCGAGCCGATCGTACGGCCACGCGGGCCTGTGGTCGGGCTACCGGACCCACGTCGCACACTTCATGAACAGCGGCCTGACCGTCGCCGTGCAGACCAACCGCGACGGCCGCGTTGACCTCGAATCCATCGTCGTCCGCATCGCCCGACTGGCGGCCCGGGAGAGGCGTTGAGACCGGCCTGACTGAGCTCTAGAAGCGTAGGAGGCCTTCGTTGGATTTCAGAGGAATCGGGAAGTCAACTCGACGGGCCGACCGATGAGTTTCGTACCGAGCATCATCGCCCTTTCCGCGATGGCCGCGGTGGCGTTGGTGGTCACGATCGCCCGCGGCGGCATCAATGCCGATTCTGCCGCGTTACGCAGCGCGGTCCGCATGGCGATTCTCGCCATCGTCTGTCAGGTTCTTCACTTCGCCGAAGAAGCCGGCGGCGAATTGAACCGTCGCTTTCCGGAGTTTTTCGGACTCGACCCGGTTGCGATGGACTCCTTCGTCACCGTCAACC
>CAMYIJ010000157.1 GCA_947258375.1 uncultured Acidimicrobiaceae bacterium | reverse complement strand
ACGCCGACTCGTTTATCACGGCCCTCGACGCCCGAGCCGACGCAATCATCGACCCCGACGATCCCAACCGGCCGGCTCTTGAGCAACGCCGTCTAGACGCTTTGGTTTCGTTGGCCCTAGACGCCAACGTCCCAGTTCCCCAAGGGAGCGAGGCTCCGGCGCCGCGACGGCTAAAGGCTCACATCTTCATAGACGCCGACCAATGCCACCGCACGAGTGGTGAGTCTGGGGCTATCACCCGTTCGGGGCTCAAGGTCGGGCCCAACACCCTTGATGAGATCCTCTGTAGTGGGGAGACGGAAACCACCCTTGTCGACATAGACGGATTGAAGGCGGTGCCGACTGGTGGGGACCGGCTACCGAACCGCCTCAGGGACTATGTGTTCTTCAGAGACGGGGCCTGTACTGCTGATGGGTGTTCGAGTCGTTACCGGCTCGAACCGCACCACATCACACCCCGCAGCCGGGGCGGTACTCACGAACCAGACGGGTTGACATTGTTTTGTTGGTTCCACCACCACATCGTGGTCCACCAACAAGGGTTCACCATCGATCCCGAATCGCCACCGAAACGGAGACGATTCCTCGCCCCTGGTGTCACCCGAGCCCCACCCCCCAACTAGAGGCACACACCCCATTCCCGGCTCGACGACCGCCACACCGAAGCCACAGCATCGAGCCAGGCGAACCGACCCCAACCTCAACCAACCGCTCGCGGCGAACCATTGACGCTCGAGCCTTCGCCCGCGCCGTCGACGAGCCGGTCGGCCCCTTCAAAAGGGACCCGCCGACGGCGAAGCCGTCGAAGCGAGTAAGGGGGCGCGTGCCTGGTCGCCGCTTTGCTATGCGGGCTCGATTGTTTCGAGCTGTCTGGTGAGCTCGGCGGGGTCTGTTGTCGGGAGTTGGCACACAAATCCCTCACAGACGTAGGCGGCCGCCTTGCCGTCGATCGGGACACGCTGGTCGAGCAATGGGATGTCGCCGGGGGTGGCCGAGCCGATTGCGAGCACGTGGCCCGGGCGGAAACTCGCATTGAACGCATCGATCAGCTCCTCTGCGGAGCCGTCGTCGGCGGCCGCGATTGCCACCTGACGCAGCGGGCTCACGGCGACAAGGCTCAGCAGGTGCCCGACGGCCATGGGGTGGTCTGCAGTCAGCACTCCGGCGGCCTGGCCGATTGCGGAGACGTGCTCGTCCAGGCGGGGCTCGCCTGTGAAGGCAGCTCGGATTGCCAGGGCTTCGGCCGCGAGGGAGTTGTCCGAGGGCGTCGGGTTGTCCATCAGGTTCTTGGGGCGCGCGATCAGTTCTGCGCTATCGGCACCCACCGCGAAGAATGCGCCGCCGGAAGGATCGGCGAAGAGGCGGACCATCTCATCGGTCAGCCGAATCGCGTCCCGATACCAGCGTTCATCGCCGGTCGATTGGTACAGCGCAAAGAGGCCGACGGCGACCGCGGCGTAGTCGTCGCAGAATCCGGGCCCGGACACCTGCCCGTCGCGCCAACTGCGCACGAGACGGCCCTCCCCCGTGGTTGCCCGGGTCGCCACAAACTCTGCGATTCCGATAGCGACTTCGTTGTAGTCGGGGCGCCCAAAGGCAACTGCAGCCTCGGCGAAGGCCCGCAGCGCGAGGCCGTTCCAGGCAGTGACAACCTTGTCATCGACGGACGGGGGGACCCGGGTGCGGCGCCGCTCCACCAGCCGAGCGTCGGCCAGAGCGCGCCGCTCGGCGAGCTCCGTGGCGCTCATCTCGAACGCGGCGGCGATCTCGGCAAGTGGCCGGTACCGCTCGAGGACGTTATGGCCCTCGAAGTTGCCACCGGGAGTGACCCCGTACACCGCCGCCATGAGGCCGGCGTCCTCGCCGACGACCTCGGAGAACTCGGCGGCGGACCAGACGGCGAACTTGCCCTCCTCACCTTCGCTGTCGGCATCCTCGGCAGAGAAGATCCCTCCGGACTCGTGGCGCATGTCCCGCACGAGGTAGTCGAGAGTCTCGGTAGCGACGCGGTGGTAGTTGGAATTGCCGGTGATCCGCCAGGCGTGGGTGTAGAGCCGGGCCAAAAGGGCGTTGTCGTAGAGCATCTTCTCGAAGTGCGGTACCAGCCAGATGGCGTCAACGGCGTACCTGGCGAAGCCGCCGTAGAGATGGTCGTAGATTCCCCCGGCGGCCATCTCGTCCAGCGTCTTCGTCAGCATTGCCATGGAACGCTCCCGGAGAGCGGCGTCGGGCCAAGCGGCGCTTGTTTGCAGCAGCAGTTCGAGCGTCGGTGCCTGGGGGAATTTCGGGGCGCCGCCGAACCCGCCACGCTCATTGTCGAAGCGGGCCTCCAGGTGGGTAATCGCCTGCGGGATGAGATCGCGGCCGGGCGGCCGGGGAGCCGGCGGAATCTGGGATTGCACCGCCGCCGTCAGCTTGTCCGCCTGATTCGTCAGTTGGGAGCGCTGGTCACTCCAGGCGGCGGTTATGCCGGAGAGCACCTGCATGAACGTCGGGTAGGGACCACGCGGCTCCTTGGGGTAGTAGGTGCCGGCAAAGAAGGGACCGCCATCCGGCGTCAGGAACACTGTCATGGGCCAGCCGCCCTGCCCGGTCATGGCCTGGACGGCATCCATGTAGATGCGATCGATATCCGGGCGTTCCTCCCGATCCACCTTCACGTTGATGAAGTGCTCGTTCATGTATGCCGCGGTGGCATCGTCCTCAAAGGACTCATGGGCCATCACGTGGCACCAGTGGCATGCGGAGTAACCAACCGACAGTAGGACCGGCCGGTCGGTCGCTCTCGCCAGCGCAAAGGCCTCGTCACTCCACTCGTACCAATCCACCGGGTTGTCGGCGTGTTGGAGCAGATAGGGGCTGGTTGCATTGGCGAGACGGTTGGGCACAGGACTCCAGTCGATTCAGTCAGCCGAGCGTAGCCCGTTTGTGAACGCGGGAATACCTGCAGTGACCGCACCGTTGTGGGTATGTGATTGCCCTGAATATGGCAGGCCATGCCAAGTCAAAACTGGGTCTTCACAAATGAGCCCTTCTGTGTGATAGTTACGCAGATACCCCCTATGTGACACCCTTCACAAGGAACGTATGCTCGCCCGGCGTAGCACTGGGAGCCGACACCGGAGTTATCGGTCCCGGCCGCCGCAGATGCGTTGGTGAGAGAGTGACAAGGGGGACGGGCTGACATATCTTCAAGGAACCTTCTGGAGGACGCATTTCGATGGCTACCGGTGGCAAAACGCGTGACAAACTGCAGAATCGAGCTCTTCGTGAGCGCGAGGAAGCAAAAGAGCGGATCGCCCGCGATACGCTGACGCGTTCTCGTAAGGACCGTGATCGGAGCAAACTGACCGACGAGCGTGGCCGCTTGACGACCGACCTCGTGAGTCAGTACCTCACCTCCATCGGCGAATACGAGTTGCTCACCGCTGAGAACGAGGTCGACTACGCCCAGAAGATCGAGGCCGGCCAGGACGCCGTGGAGCGCCTCGAAGCCGGCGAGGTGACGGACAAGACGGAGCAGATGATGCTGCGTCGCAAGATCCGTCACGGCCAGGAGGCCAAGGACGCCTTCCTCACCGCCAACCTGCGCCTCGTTGTGGCCAACGCCCGCCGTTACGCCAATACGTCGGGCATCGACTTCCTCGATCTGATTCAGGAAGGGAACCTCGGCCTGATTCGTGCCGTGGAGAAGTTCGACTGGCGCAAGGGCTTCAAGTTCTCGACGTATGCCACCTGGTGGATACGGCAGGCAATCACCCGAGCCATCGCCGACAAGTCACGAACGGTTCGGATCCCCGTGCACCTCCACGACACCCTGGCCGCTGTGCGAGCCGCCCAGGCCAGCCTCAAAGCGGAGCTCGGTCGTGAGCCCCGTCCCGAGGAGATCGCCGAGGAGGCCGGAGTCAACGTCGACAAGGTCGAGCTGGCGCTCGGCGTGGCCGATACGGTCTCACTCGAGCAGCCTGTCGGCGAGGACGGTGCGCAGCTCGGCGACTTCATCGAGGATGAGGACGCGGTCGACCCGGTGCGGGTCACCGAGGAAATGGACATTGCCGACAGCCTGCGCAAGTCGATTGAGCGCCTGCCCAATCGTGAAGGCCGCATTCTGGCTTTGCGCTACGGCTTCTACGACGGTGTGCCCCGTACGCTCGAGGAGATCGGCGACGAGTTCAATCTCACCCGAGAGCGGATTCGGCAACTCGAGAAGTTGGCGCTGTGCCGCCTCCGTCACCCCAGCTTCGGTATCCGCGAGCAAGATCTGATCTAAGTACTCAATCAGTACTCAGTACTCAGTACTCAGTACTCAGTACGCCAGGCTCTTCGTACTCATAGGTGAGTGCATAGAGCACTCAGTCCCGGAGCCGCGATGCCGCGGTACTGGATACTGAGTACTGGATACTGAGTACTTGGCCTGGGTACTGGATACTGAGTACTTGGCCTGGGTACTGGATACTGAGTACTGGATACTGAGTACTTGGCCTGGGTACTGGATACTGAGTACTGGATACTGAGTACTTGGCCTGGGTACCGGATACTGAGTACTGGAT
>CAMYIJ010000156.1 GCA_947258375.1 uncultured Acidimicrobiaceae bacterium | reverse complement strand
TGTCCGCGAACACCACCAGCCGATTGGAGGTGCCAAACGGATGATCGGCCTGAGGCGTCACGACGAACCCGGCGCTCTCGAAGGCTGCGGCCGTTCCGCTCAGGTCGTGAACCGGAACCACCAGATGATCGACATGTCGAGCCATACTGACCATTCAAGCTTCCGTAGACTCGGCGCGTGGTCCAGCACACCGTGACACCCCACGACGGCATGACGTACCAGTCTCTCCGCGACCGGTTCGCCTGGCAGATCCCACCGCGCTTCAACATGGGCGTCGCGTGCAGTGACGCCCATCCCCCGGACAACCCCGGCCTGATCGCGATCGACGCGGCCGGCACCAGAACCGAATACACCTTCGGCGAACTCGCCGAGCGGTCGGACCGCCTGGCCCAGGGATTGCGCGACCGGGGTGTCGAACGCGGCGACCGGGTGGCGGTGGTCGCTCCGCAGTCGCTCGAGACTGCGCTCACACACGTCGCGGTGTGGAAGCTCGGCGCAGTATCACTGCCGCTCGCTTCTCTCTTCGGCCCGGATGCTCTCGCGTATCGCCTCGGCGATTCCGCCGCCGCCATCGCCGTCGCCAGCGCAGCCAACGTCGCCAAACTCCGTGAGGCGGCGCCATCCCTCCCCATCGTCATGATCGGCGAGGACTTCGATGACGCGGCCGCGGCCCCCCGACTGAGCGCAGCCGTCGACACCGCAGCCGACGACCCGGCCTACCTGATCTACACGTCCGGGACCACCGGCCCTCCGAAGGGCGCTCTCCATGCCCACCGATCACTTTTTGGCCATCTTCCGGGTTTCGAGTGCTACTACGAGTTCCCGCCGCAGCCGGATGACCTCATCTGGACACCCGCCGATTGGGCGTGGATCGGCGGCTTGATGGACGTCCTGGTGCCGGCCTGGTATTTCGGCATGCCGGTGCTGACGGTGGATCAGGACTTCGACCCACACCAGGCGGTCGAACTCATGGTCGCACTTTGCGTCACCCTGGCCTTCATCCCACCGACGGCACTCAAGATGATGCGCGCTGCCGGCGCCGGCAGTGACCACCTCGCACTGCGCACGATCTTCACCGGCGGCGAAGCTCTCGGCGAGGAGGTGCTGGCCTGGTCGGCCGAAGCTCTGGGCTGCGGTATCAATGAGGGCTACGGCCAGACCGAGGCCAACCTCGTCGTCGGCAACTGCGGCCCGGTGTGGCCGGTGCGGCCCGGCTCCATGGGACGGGCCCTTCCGGGACACGAGGTAGCGATCTTCGACGACATGGGCAATCGTTTGATCGGCGAGACCGGCGAGATCTGTGTCCGCTCGCCCGATCCCGTGATGATGCTCGAGTACTGGAAGCAACCGGAAGCCACAACCGAGAAGTACCGTGACGGGTGGCTGCTCACCGGCGACCTCGGTATGGAAGACGAGGACGGCTACCTGTGGTTCCGCAGCCGCAAGGATGATGTGATCATGTCGCGGGGCTATCGCATCGGTCCCGGCGAAATCGAGGAGTCGCTCATGACGCACCCTGCCGTAGCCATGTGTGCCGTCATCGGTGTCCCCGACGAGATGAGGGGCGAGGCCCCGGCAGCATTTGTTGTGCTGCGGGCGCGCCGGCAACCGAGCCCCGAGCTTGCCGCAGAGCTGCAGGCCCATGTCCGCTACCGGCTCGCCGCCCACGAGGTGCCCCGCCAAGTCACTTTCATCGACGAATTGCCGCGCACCACGACCGGCAAGATCATGCGGCGGGCCCTACGAGGCGAGTGACGGCGTCAGTCGTTTGCCAGAACGCTGTCGGGAGGCCGCACCACCATCACCGGCTGCCGGCAGCCGGCCACCACATGGGTGGTGACGCTTCCCGCGAAGATCCGTGCCAGGCCTGTCCTGCCGTGGGTGCTCATGGCGATCAGGCCGTCACTATCCGCAAAATCGAGGATCGCCGACGCCGGATCGGGCCCGTGGAGCACCTCGAACTGGGCCCCCTCCTCGACTCCGCCGCCCAAGGCCGCGGCCAGGCGCCGCACGTAGCCCACCTCGATGGCGCCGGATTCGTCGCCGGCAGCCTCGACAACCCGCCGCTCTTCGCGAGCACTGACCACAGTCACCACCCAGAGCTCGGCCCGCAGCACGGCGGCCAGGGCAGCCGCGCTGTCGATGACGTACTCACCGGCGACCGATCCGTCGACAGGCATTATCAGCCGGGTGCCCACTCCCCCAAAGGGCCCCCGCGCCTTTGGGCCCAGGAGTATGACCGGGCGGCTCAGCATCCGGACCACAGCCTCGGCAATCGATCCGAAGTGACCCTCGTGCGGCAGCAGTGTCGCCGCCGTCGTCATACATATGGTCGATGCGGAAGGGCTGGCGTCAACAACCGCTGCCGCCACGTCGTGGTGGGCGACCACCCGCACCTCAGGCACTGGGTCGCCATAACGCTGCGCGGCATCAGCAAGAGCCGCCTCGCGATCGGTCGCCATGCTGCGGTCGGATACAACAGAGAGAACCCGGACGTCGGCGCCGATGGTGGGAGCGAGTTGCTGGGCGAACTCGACCGCGCGCATGTCGGCGCGATCGTCAACGGGGACCAGGATCGGCAGCGAGCTGGACATATCCGCCTCCTCATCACTGTCGAAGGCCGTACTGTCGAAGGCCGTACTGTCGAAAGCCGTGCGATCTCGCTCCTCAATGGTACCGGCTCCAGGCTCCGTATCGGTGTGCGCGCCGGCCGCTCCTAACGGAAATCCCGTGATTTCACTCCAAGGACCGGCCAGTCCTCAAAGCGGTGGGAGACGAGGTTGGTGACCCCGTCGCGGTATTCGAGGACACCGGCAATGACCATGCCGATCGACTTACGGGCAATCTCGTAATTGGCATCCCACACCGGGGGCAGCACGATCACATTGAGCTGACCGGTTTCGTCTTCGAGGTTGAGGAACCGTACCCCGTTGGCAGTGCCCGGCCGCTGCCGGTGAGTCACCAGGCCGCCCACCCGGGCTTTGGTCCCGTGCTTGCGCAGCTCCAGTGCCTCCTTGATCGTCAAACACCCGGACTCGCTGAGCGCCTCCCGAATGAACGAGACCGGATGGGTGACTGCGATCGAAGTCGACCACAGGTCGGCCTGCACCTGTTCGTATCGGTCCATCTGCGCCAGCTCCGGCGGACGGGTCCCCGGAGCCAACGCCAGGCGGTCGGGACCCAGCTCGGCCAGGGCTCCGGCCGCCCAGATTCCCTCGCGACGATCCAGATCGAGAGACTGCATTGCCCCCGAGGCTGCCAGCCCTTCGAGGGCATCGAGCGGCAACCCGGAGCGCTGCGCCAGGTCTTCCGGGCTCACGAAGGCCCCCCCGACCCGGCGAGCCCCCTCGATCCTGGTGATCTCTGCATCACCGAGGTTGCGCACGTAACGCAACCCGATACGGACGGCGACCGCGGCACGGACCGGGTCGTCAACGGCACCTCTCCCCCGGCGCCACTTCATCCCCAGGTACTCGGCGATGTCGTTCGGATCGGCTGGGACGTGTTCGATCGTGCAGTCATACTCGGAGTGGTTGATGTCCGGTGACAGGACGAGAACCCCATGATGGATGGCGTCCTGCACGAGGGTATTGGGAGTGTAGAACCCCATCGGTTGGGCGTTGAGCAGGCCCATCAGGAACTCGGCCGGCCAGTGATACCGCAGCCAGGAAGCGGCGTAGACGATGTAGGCGAAAGACACCGAGTGTGATTCGGGGAATCCGAAGGAAGCAAAACCCTGGAGCTTCTCCCATATCTCCTCGGCGGCGGCACCGGTGACCCCGTTGCGTTCCATGCCGGAGAACACCTCATCGCGCAGATCGGCCATAGCTTCGTCCGACCGCTTGTGAGTCATTGCCTGGCGAAGCCGATCGGATTGCGCGGCGCTGAATCCAGCACACAGCCGGGCCAGCTCCATCAGCTGTTCCTGGAAGACCGGCACGCCAAGGGTCTTGCGCAGAATCGGCTCGGCTCGGGGGTGGGGAAACCGGACCGCCTCCTCTCCGTTGCGGCGCCGCAGGTAGGGATGCACGGAGTGTCCTTGAATCGGGCCGGGCCGGATCAGCGCCACCTCGACAGCCAGGTCGTAGAACGTCTTCGGCTTCATCCGGGGCAGCGTCGCCATCTGGGCGCGCGACTCGACCTGGAAGATCCCGACCGTATCCGCCCTGGTCAGCATGTCGTAGATCACCGGCTCTTGCGGGATCGTCGCCAGGTCGATATCGACGCCGTGGGCGTCCCGGATGGCATCCACCGATAGATGGAGCGCGTTCAGGGCGCCGAGTGCCAGCAGATCGAACTTGACGATTCCCATGGCGGCGCAGTCGTCCTTGTCCCACTGCAGCACGGTGCGATCCTCCATACGGCCCCACTCCATCGGGACCACCTCCCATAGGGGGCGCTGCGCCACCACCATTCCCCCGGAGTGGATCCCCAGGTGGCGGGGGAAGCCGTCGAGGCGCCGGCAAACGTCGTAGATCAACTCGCTGGTGAGCCCTGCCGGGAGGTCGAGTTCATCCTGCAGATGCTTCGGGCTGCGGGTGTCGAGATACTTGGTGAGAGCATTGACCTGAGCCTGGGTGAGGCCGAAGGTTTTGCCGACATCCTGAAGCACCGAGCGAGCCCGATACGTGATCACATTGGCCACCATCGC
>CAMYIJ010000155.1 GCA_947258375.1 uncultured Acidimicrobiaceae bacterium | reverse complement strand
GGAGCCTCAGTCGTCGGAGGAGCCTCAGTCGTCGGAGGAGCCTCAGTCGTCGTTACGGGTGCTTCACTCTGGGCGCGCGCGACCGCATCAGCTTGAGCCAGTCCGGTGACACCGAATCCGGCTTGGACGAGCATTGACAGCACCATGCTGAATGCTGCGAGAAGGGCATAAGCCCTCCGGCCCCGAGTCCGATTCCGTGTGCCGAAAATGGCGGATGATGACATTGGTCCTCCTAAAGAGCCCGACTAAAGCGCCGGGCTCTGCCGCACGCGCGAGATGGCAACTGATGCCGATTACAAAGAACTTGAACGAAGTACGAGGTTGAACGAAGCGAGTCGCGAAGACTCGTGTCGACGCTGGCCAAAGATCCCACCTGCCCGGTGATCGCTACCACCCATCTGCTCCTCCGGGGGACTCCCAGCTGGATCCGCTTGTGCGAACCCCAACCAACTGGTAGCGCTCCAGGATTGCCTTCCATCCGGGCCCGGCCACTCCCTCTGCGCCGACTCCCGAAACAGAGTCCCCCATGAACCCTGCCCGACAGACATTGGCAGAGTGGTCACTCCGATGTCAAGAAGGAATTCGCGCTCTGCCGAAGTGACTGGAGCCGAAATCAACGAGGAAAGCGCGGTCTCAAAGACCGGATTTGGACACAACAAATGCCGGCGCCGTGAGTGCGCTCACGGGCTCAATCTGCCTGAGGATCGACCCATTCCCGAGTCTCGAATCAGCGGCGCGGAACCCGGTGCCCTAGCGCGGTGAAGCCGCCGACCGGGCCGCTCTCACCAAAGCGTCGGGCGCACCCCATCCAGTAGCCCGCTTCGGACGAAGCCGTGCCCGAAAGCCCCGATCTCAACGTTTCCGGGCGATTTGTATAATTCTAGTATTCTAGGATGCCTGTGGATAAATGGGAAAGTGGCCGAAATCGATAGTAGGTGTCCCAAGCCCCTTGAGACTTGGTTTGCCGACAGCACCACAGGAGTCAACCTGTCGAGCCCAGCCGCACGGTCATTCAGTCACCCTCCCGGCTTGTGGCCGGGCCGGAGGACGAGAGGTGGCGTCATACGCAGAGCCCGTTTCCCATGGTCGGGTCGACCGGCACTCGAGGAACGGGGCCGTCCTGCGGGAAGAGTGTCAATGACCCCTCCAAAGGGTTCGCGGCGGGCTCCACATTCGTTCGCGACATTGGGTCGAACTTGCTTGATTCGAGGCGTCAAAGAGGTCGAGATCGCGAAAAAATCTCCTGTCTCAGACCGGGCCAAGGAGAAGTCACTCGATTCCCAGGTATGGACTAGGCCATGCATCCGGCCTCCGTCGAATCGGCGGCCGAGTTGCGCCGATGTCGCGCAACCCAACTCGTGCGTCCGTGGAGACTGACGCTCGACATATCCGGGCCCATTCAGGATCGAATACATCCTCGGACCTTGTCTTGGCGATTGCGAGATCGAGACGGACTCAGCGGCCGGCCTCGTCGCTGCATCCACCGCCGGGCGTCTGCAGGCAGGACGCGCATCGATCGCACTCCCCAGCCTTCCGCGAATCGGAACGAGTCCTCCGACCGTGCGCCGCCGCGGACCTTGGCAAGCGACCCGTCCACCAGTCGCGTGTCCCGAAGGACGCGATGGCGACTTCATCGACGTCTGCAGACTCATCGGGCGCCCTGATAGGCGGGAACGCGGTCTCGGAGATCGCCACCTGCAATCACCTCGAGATGTACCCCAACGTGCTGTCCTGAGACCGAGCGGTGCCACATGGCTCGATCGACACCAAGACGTGACGCCAC
Source organism: uncultured Acidimicrobiaceae bacterium (assembly GCA_947258375.1). GTDB lineage: Bacteria > Actinomycetota > Acidimicrobiia > Spongiisociales > UBA5794 > JAHEJX01. Next base: position 3,016 of record CAMYIJ010000155.1, on the reverse strand, counting down.
CCCCCGGGCCGCGACGGCAGGCAGGGCCCGATGCCTTCACGGTGGATCCGTGAGTCCAGCCGGAGCGATCGTGAACGCGTCGTGACGCGCCGACGATTACATCGGCGCGCGCAGAGTCGGGAGCGTCCGTCCCAGTGGCTGGCCGCGTTCGACCACATGGCGAGCGGCCGACTCCGTGGGCGGGTGACGCGTGGCGCGGGCCGAGGTCGCGAAGGCGAGAACCGTCCAGGCCCCTCCGCACAACTCGCTGCCCGGCTCACTCGACCAGATGATCGTTTTCAACAGGGTGATCCACCAGTGGGGTCTTCGGCCCAACTGGACGGATGGGTGAAGGGCGTTGCGATCGGCGAGCGAGGTGACGGTGGCTACATGACGCGGTAGCTCGGAACCTGGAGGCAGCCGAGGTGGCGTATCGCCGGTGGAGCCACCCTCGAAACTGTCGCCGACGGAGGACACCCAGAGGCAACGTTGACGTTGAACCGAACTCCGCTGACTCGCCCGCCAGGGTGGCGGCCTTCTCGATCGACGTTGACGCGTCCGGGGGCCTCTCCAGAAGATCGCTGCTCACCAGCACCTGGTCCCGGGTGCACCCTTCGCCACGGCGGTCCCGATTCCATCGTCTTGTCGTCAGACACTTTTGCCGCCGGTGCGTACCGACAGCATCTACATCGATCCGGGTTGCCGAGAGAGCACCCGCGGGTTGAGTCCTGTGTCCTCAAGACGCGCCTCGAGTCGAAGCACACAGAGCACCCAATTCGAGCGAACCAACCGCCAGGGCCGGTCGAGAATCCATGCCGATCGGCACGCGCCAAGGGCCCGGGCATGGCCCGGGCCCCTATATCACTCTTGACCGCGCGCGGCCGGTCGAGTGAGCTTCGTTGGTTCTACGAACCAACAACACCGAATGACGTCGTCGCAACTACCGAGACTCGATGGTTTGCGTAGTAGCGGAGGTGGGCATCGCAGTCGGCCGCAGTGCCGTCCAGCCAGGTATATACATTGCCGCCCTGGGCCCGAATCGGGAATGAGAAGTCCGGCTGGCCGTACCAGTTGTAGACCGTCACTCCGTCCTGCTTGCAGACGACGTTGATAGTCACGTAGTTGTTCTTGCCCATCTTCGCTTCCAACGTGTGATCGAACGCAACGCTCGCACCGTAGAAGACGCCATCCGTCGCACCATCGGCCGCGACGGACCTCGCCACTGAGCTATCGGCAATGGAGATGGTTGCAGTCGGCATCTTCGGCGCCGCCTGCGCGGTGACCGCCAGAAGTGCAGTGGCTGCGACCGCGATGATGGCCAGCATCACCAGAATTCGTGAACGGCTCGCTTGGTACAGGGTATGAACACCCATGTGGATTAGCTCCCTTCTCGTGTCCGTTCCTGTCCCCAGTGCCCCACGGAACGTGACATATATGGCTACAGAGAGTCATCGGCATATGGCTCCGATAGCTTTAGGCTGGATGGCGACTTCTCTAGGCGGACAACAACCGGCTCGGTCTCCCAGTCCGCTCGTGTGCGCACCCATGTAAAGGTGTGCCGCCGCCCGCACGCGGAAGTTCTTTTTCCGTCGCGAGCACGGGTGCACTGCGTACCCCGCTCTGAGCAACCGGTGCCCGGCGCAACAGGCGGGGCCGCCACCTGCCGATCTGCAGGCAATCAGGGGATGACGATCTCCTGGCGGAAGACATCGTCGGTGCCAAACAGGTCTGCAAGGATCACGGCCCGGATCGTGCCTTCAGCCGGCGGCTGGTCCAACAGCTCGCATTCAAACGTCACCGGCTGCCGGTCGCTCACCACGAACGGCGCCGGAGGCAAGAGCCGGCACTCGGCTGCCAGCTCCGACCAGGCGTCGGTGCCGACTTGTGCCTCGACGAGCACCACTATCGACTCGACCCCAACCTCGTCTCCCCCGGCGGTTGTGTTGGCAATGACGAAGTCCCCTGATATTTCCCGCGGCAACTCATTGGCCGCCGTTGTTTCGGGTCGGGGCGGTGACGTTGTCGATTCAGGTGCAGTGGTGCTGACGTCTGAGGCGCGGCTGCACCCGCTGAGAAGAATCAGGAGGAGAATGGACGTAGCTGTGAGACGCACTATCGATCGCACTGTACCGGAACGTGAAGCGGCCCCCGGGTGTCCCCGGGGGCCGCTTCTCTAGGCTCGGTTAGCGAGCGTCTTCTTCCTAGAGCGGTGTCCTATATGTGAACGTCATTCCAGTCCGGCTGAAGATACCGGCCTCTGTGACCAGTCTCGTTTGCTTGGCGCTGTTCGGAATCGATCCATTCAGTGTGCACGAGTAGTCGATCGTCACCTCGTCGTTGAAGACGATGGGTAGACCGGTGCCACTGTCACCGGACGCATCCGTCCAGGTGTACGTGCAAGTCAGGTCGATCCGATTCCAGTTCTTGCCGCCGCGCTTCCACTCGACGTACTGGGTCAGCTCGGTGATGGCCACCTCGAAGTCGGGGCCCATCTCGGACTGATCACTGATGAGGATCACTCCGGAGATGGTATCGCCATCGAAGAACTCGACCGTCACGTCCTCGATCTGAATCGAGGGCTGGTTCTGTCCGACGCCGTAATAGTGGCTGTAGTCCTGGTCGGACACAGTCACCACATTGCCGGCATCGTCGGTGTAGTCGACGCTGGCAGTCCCCAGGTTCTCGTACTGGCCGGCGACAGCAATGCCGTCTGCCGTACAAGTCGCTGAGTCGCCGACGGCGATGTCAACGGTGCAGATCGTGCCGAGCATGTCGTCAGTCACGACGACTCCGGTCAGATCAACGTCTCCGTCGTTCGTGACCACGTACGTCCACACGACCGGGTCGCCTTCAATGACGAACACGCCCGGCGCTTCGTCGGCGTCCTCACCATTGGTGGACTTCTCGATGTCGACAGACGGCTTCACCGCATCGACAGTCGAGGGATCCTCATCCGAGACCGGGTCACCGTTCGGGTCATTACCCGACGCCGTCGCCAAGTTGGTGAAGTCCCCAGTGACCGTCACCGTGCAGGTGT
>CAMYIJ010000154.1 GCA_947258375.1 uncultured Acidimicrobiaceae bacterium | reverse complement strand
CAACGAGGCCGGCTACTCGAACCAGTGGTTCGGCGGCACCAATTTCGCAACGGCCACCGTGGTGACTCTCGATGCTGATGTCACCGTCGACATCCCGCTGATCTCCGACCCCTAGCGCGCTGCGATCACGCCTTTCCTCTAGGAGCCTCCGCCCGCAACGCCGCCGGCCGGCAGCAGCGCCCTGATGGTCTCGGCCGCGCCGTCGAGGGCGTCCGGATCGGGGTCGGGATCGACGCGCGCAAAATCAAACTGAGCCATGGTGTCGGCCCCGAACACGTGGACGTGGGCGTGGGGGACCTCGAACCCGGCGACCACAACTCCGACTCGCGTGTAGTCGAAGCCTTCCTTGATGGCCCTACCAACGCTGCGGGCCACGTCCGAAATGTGGTTCCACACCTCCGGGTCGAGATCGGTCCACTCGTCTACCTCCACCCGCGGCACGACCAGGGTGTGGCCCGGCGTCAGCGGGTTGATGGTGAGGAAAGCGACGCAGTGCTCGTCCTGCCACACGAAGCGGCCCGGCAGTTCGCCGTTGATGATCATTGTGAATACAGAAGCCATGGGGAAACAGTAATCAGTCCGCAACGGGCACGATTTCCCTACCGCGTCGCTGTCGAATCGCGCAGGTGCACGACCGGTAGGATTGCCTTCGCAAACCTGGTGGAAGAGGCACAACATGTGGCGGCGAGCAGTGGCGTTGGTGGCAGCGGGCAGCCTGATGATGGTGGCGGCGTGCGCGGATGGAGGCACCGAATCGACCGATCCGCCCGGCGCCGACGTCGTACTGCGGGTTGTCGCCGGCGGCGAGGTCGCGACCGACTGGACGATGGCGGACTTGGAAGCCGCCCTCGAGTTCGCCGAGCTCACGGTGGACGGCGACAAGCAGTCCGGCCCCCTTCTGCTGGATGTCCTCGAGGCGTCGGACGTCGGCGAATGGGACTCCGCTGAGGTATTCGGGATGGGCGAAGGACGAGTCTTCGCAGTGACGCTCGAGATCGATTCGGCAGACGTCGACGGCGAGTGGATCCTGGACGTCACCAAACAGGGGGGTCTGAAGCTGGCCGCCGCGGACCTACCGCGCCAACAGTGGGTGAGGGATGTCGGTGAGATCAGGATCCCCTGATACATGGATTGTCGGCATCGACGACACAGACATGCCGGACATCGGCGGTACCGGCAGCCTGGCGCGGCGGGCAGCCGCTGAGGTGGGAGCAAGAGGCCTCGGGGAATCGATCGGAGTTACCCGCCACCAGTTCTTCGAGGGGCCTGGCGTGCCGAAGACCTCGCGCAACTCGGCCGCGGCGGTCATGTTCTCCGATGTTGCCGCCGCCGGCGAGTTGTTCGAGACCTTCTGCGCCATTGTCACCCGGGAATCGATTCCCGGCTCTGATCCCGGGGTGTGCCTGCTCACCGGACCGGTCGAGCACGAGCTGGTTGCATTCGGCCGCCGCGCCCAGACGGGGCTGGTCGATCAGGCTGAGGCACTACGGCTTGCCGCCGCTACCGCAGTCGCCCTGGTCGGTTTAGGCGGTACCAACGATGGTGTCATCGGAGCGCTCGGTGCCGCGAGTCTCCGAGCCGATGGCCACGATGGACGCTACGTGGGCCTCGACGGCATTCGCGAAGTCGTCGGGGAAATCCAGGTCGCCGCCTTGTTGGACCGCACGGCCATCTCCGATGTCGTCGATCAGGATGGGACACCTCTCAATCGATCGGCCATAATCAACGTCGGAGATTGGGTGCGGCCGCGCCTGGTCGGTGGTCAACCTGTGCTGTTTGCAAAGCGAGACGGGAAAGGATGGGTCAATGCGGACACTCGCTCCAAGTAGCGCTACCCGGCAGCGCTCCCCCGCTACCGACCTCGCCATCGCCATCCTCATTGCCGTCGCCACCGGGCTCGTCGCCGCCCTCGCGAAACGCTATCTCGACTTCCACCTGGGAATTCCCGGCCACGCCGGCGTCGGTTGGATCGCGGTTCTCGTTTCCGGCCGTCTCATCAACGGTCGCGTCGGCATGGCAACGGTGGCGGGGCTCTCGATGGGCCTCTGGGGTGTCCCGGTCGGCCTCGGCCACTCGCTCGCCTACAACATGATGCTCTACGGGATGGCCGGAGCCCTCCTGGATTCAGGCACGCTGGTTCGGCTACCGCTGCACCGCGCCTGGGGCGCCGGTCTCGCCGGAATCATCGTGCATGTCGCCAAGTTCGGTGTCATCATCGGCCATGCCTGGGTCTCCGGGATCCTGCGGCGAGTAGAGGTCTACGGGTTCATACGTGCCTTCGGGAACCACATCGTCTTTGGCGCCCTCGGGGGCGTTCTCGGCTGGGCACTCTGGCGGTCCGGCCCCAGACTGCGCCGCCGCCTCGCCGCGGTTCTGCGCCGGTAGACACCATGGCGAGCATCCGACTTCCCCAGGTTCTCCGCAAGTACGCCGGCGACCTCGACTTCGTTGAGGTGACCGCCGCTACCGTAGGCGACGCCGCCCGGGCAGCAGTGGCGGACCATCCCGATCTCGAGATCCGGCTGCTCGACGGTGAAGGCCGCTTCCATCCTCACCTGCTGATCTTTGTCGATGGTGAGCAAGCGCCTCGGGATAGCGCAATGACACTGCCCGTCACGGCAGACTCACGAATCGATGTACTCGTGAGCGTTGTGGGCGGGGCGCCTACATGAACCCGGCGGCGGCCGCCCTCTGATCGAGGGTCTCGATCACTCCGGCGCGGACCTCCTCGAAGAACTCGACCGTGTTGAAATGCGGCAGGTCTGAGCCGGCCATCGGCTCATGCGCCTCGGCCGGGAGGGCGTAATCAGTGATCTCGAAGCCTTGCACCCGCTCATTGGCATAGCCGCGCAGGAATGTCCGCATCACGACGTCGGACAACTCGTCGGTGGTGACGGCGAGCCCAACCGCGATCCGCAGTGCCTCCGCCTCGAGGTCCGGAGTGATCATGGCGAACTTGCAGATACCCGTGATGTCATCGAGCAGGTACATCGGTCCCCGGTTGGTGATGGCATCGATCCAGTAGTCGACGCCCGACTCCCGCTCGACCAGATAGAGCAGGAACGTGCGCATCGACATGTGGCCCCCGGCCAACGCCCACGGAAAGCCCGGGTTCGTGTGCGGCTGGTAGGCCGGATACTCGACGCCTTTGGATTGCATCGCATAGTCATGTTCGCCGGTTTGCTCGGACAGCCGTTTGACACCCTGCCCTAGGTCGGGTCGGTCGCCGCCGGCGATGGCGACAATCGCCGCTTTGGTACCTGCGACGTCCGAGAACTGAATCCCTCCGAACAGCGACGTATCGTTGCGCCGGTTGTAGTCCATCGCATATCCCAGGGTCACTCCAAGCGAAATGGAGTCCATTCCCAGCTCGTCACCGAGTTCGATCAGCGACAGCGCCTCGTCGGGATCGAAGATGCCGAGGTTCGATGTCAGCAACGTGATCGGCTCGAAGTCCACCTTGGCACGAAAGTCGCCTCGCTCACCTTCCCCGGCTTCCTCGTAGACGTTCTTGTGGCACTTGATAGCGCACAGGAAGCAGCCCTCCGGAACCACAACATACGGCCCTTCCTCAACAGTCGGGCGTGTCAGGGGAGCAGAGACTTCGATTCCGGTTGGGGCGAAGTTGAACTCGGGTAGCGTTTTGGCCTCCATCAGCCATTTCAGGTTGCGCCACGTGCCGCCCCGGTCTCCCTCGACATCGCGGTAGCGGGCGCTTCCGTCGCCGAGGCTGACCTCACGGTTGATATCTCGTAGTCCCCGTTGCCGTCCCGGGTTGGGCCCATCGGCGGCAATCGCCCACAGGTTCTTCGATCCCATCACCCCGCCGTAGCCCCCCCGCCCACAGAACCGAGCCTTGGCGTCACCCGTCTTGAGCTGGTTGTCGCTGGACAGAGCGATGGCCGCGAAGCGCACCGACTCGTAGTTCTCCCCGGCCGGACCGATCACCGCAAAGTGCGCCTCCGGCCACCGGCCGTGGAGATCCTGGATACGATCGTTGATCTTGCGGCCACCAAGGTCGGACGCGTCGAGGAACTCGAACCGGGCCGGCTCCCCCGGCGCCCCCTCAGTCAGGTGCAGCAAGGTGGGCCGCTCCGCCCGGCCGGTGAAAATGACCTCGTCGATCCCCAGACCGCGCAGCTTGGTTCCGAAGTGACCGCTTCCCGCCGACCACATCAAACCCGGCCGACCCGAAACAGAGGCCTTCAACGGCGAATACCCATGGAAGAAGGTCCGCAGCCCCGTCATCACACTGGTCCCGCTGAGCAACCCGAGGTTCATGACAAGCGGCGAAGCCGGATCGTATGGATCGTCCACCTTCATGCCGGACAACAGCTTCGTGGCGCGAGCAATACCCCCTAGGACGTCCTCGAGATCCTCACAGGCAACCTCCTCGTGACGCACCGTGAGCGTGTTCAGATCGACGTGATATCGATTGATCGTGAACTCGGTTGCCGGCCTCAAAACAGTCTCCACGCCACTCCCTTTTCGGTTGGCCGCGCATACTACGCTCGCCACATGAACGCACCAACAGATGGGCTACTCAAAGCCGCCGAATCGATCTTGCCGGACATACTCGCGCTGCGGCGTGATCTTCACGCCAACCCCGAGCTCGGATTGCAGCTCCCGGGGACCCAGAGTCGCATCGTCGAGGCACTCACCGGCTTGGGGCTTGACATCAAGTTGGGCGAGAATCTCAGCTCGGTTGTCGCTGATTTGGATACAGGCCGTCCCGGGCCCACAGTCCTGCTGCGCGGTGACATGGATGCGCTGCCGCTGACTGAGGACACCGGGGAACCATTCTCGTCAACCGTCGAGGGCCGCATGCACGCCTGCGGTCACGACACCCAC
>CAMYIJ010000153.1 GCA_947258375.1 uncultured Acidimicrobiaceae bacterium | reverse complement strand
AGCTGCGGATTCTGGTTGCGTATGTAGTAGTCGTTGGGAACGGTCTCGCCCTCGGGGATCTCGCCGTCCTCGACGGCGGCCTGGTTGGCTTCATCGCCGGTGAGCCACTGGGCATAGTCGGCGACGATATCGTCGCCTGTGACCTTCGTGAGGAAGGCAAACTCCACGGTGCCGCTCGGGATGTAGGTCACCTCGAAGACGGTGGCTGTGGCGCCGTCGCCGATTGAGATCTCGTTGAGCCCGGGCGTGAGATCGACACTCGCTTCGAAGAAGTCGTCAACCACCGGAACGATCACCCCGTTGACGCTGACCTCTGCGGCACCTTGCGCCCATCCGGTGATCGCCAGCGGAGTCTCAATGACGGTCGCACCGTCGAGCAAGGCGCCGCCCGGTAGGTCGGACCAGACGTCGGTGATCGACGCCGGAGCCAGCGTTGTCGGCGGTGGCGTGGACGTCGGAACCTGCGTCGTTGGAGGCGTCGTTGTCGCCGGCACCTGTGTCGTCGGTGGTGCCGCCGTCGTTACCGGCGGGCTAGTGGCAGGCGGGACCGTATCGGCGTCGTCGCCTCTGAGGAGGATGGCGGGCAGTGCGATCAGCAACACGAGGGCGAAGGCGCCGACTGCAACGGCCGGGCCGTTCCAGGTGCGCCGTCGTGGCGGGATGCTCTGCTTCTCGGGGGTTCTCTGCGGGGTCAGGGTTGTCATTGGTGTCTCCGGGAAAGGGGGCGCGTCCGGCGCCATGTGCATGAGTTTGAAGGTCAGTTCACGTAGCTTCACGTCGTGGTGATCAGTCATCGAGGAGCTCCTTGAGGCGAGAGCGAGCGCGCGCCAGGTGGCGCTTCACAGACCCCTCGGATATCCCGAGGCGGCCGGCCACCTGTGCCGGCGCCAGGTCCTCCCAATAAGTGAGAACGACACTGGCGCGCTGTTGCACGCTCAGCTTGTCGACTGCGGCCAGAACGTCCAGATCTGCCTCATTGAGATCTGTCCGCTCCGGCTGCGCAGCCCGCATCTCGCGCACACGGCGTCGCAGTGTGCTCCGATGATGCGATCGCGCCTGATTGAGGACCGAGCGATAGAGATATGCGCGATGGTTCGCGACCGTGGGCCACGCTTTCCCACCGAACGCATGGAGACACGCATCGGTGACCACGTCCTGTGCGTCGAACGGGCCAACAACACCCGTCGCGAACCGGACAAGATCGTCTGCGTACTTCCGGTAGATTTCCTCGTCGGTCATTTCGAGCATGTGACGTCGCCGGTGCCCTCTCCGGGTGACACGTTTTCGCGGATTTCTTGCGGCTCAGCTGAGATTATGACGTCGAACGACCGGCTGGGCGGAGCATTGAGCAGTCGCGCCTTGTAGGTTTGGGCGCCGCATGGAATCCTCACCGAAATCAGCGCAGAGCGCGGCCGGTCCCAGCCCCTACGACACCCCCGCATCAGCGGGTTCGCGATTTGCCATCGAGCTTGTCGCCTGGGTGGCAGGCCCGTGGGCGGCAGCCGAAGTCGCAGGATTAGCTTGGGTCGCACTACCCGCGCTGCTGGTTCTGGTCGGTCTGCCGGCCGTGTTCAACACTCCGGGGGATAAACACACCGATGGGATCGCAACGCCGGGACCCATCCGGATCGGTATCGAGGTGCTCCTGCTCGCGGTGGCCGTAGGCAGCGCTTGGATCGTGTGGCCGCCGTGGGCTGCGATCGCGGCGGCGCTCCTCGGCATCGTCATGGTGGTTACCGGCCTGCCCCGCTACAGATGGCTCGCGACCGGGGCTCCAGAAGTGGTGTCCGGCTAAAGCCGGTTGAGGATCGTACCCAGTGCGAGGAACAGGCCGCCGGCGGCGGTGAAACCGAAGCTCACGTCGTCGGTGGCGTCGATTCCGAGCCATCCGAAGTGAAGGATGATCCCGATGACGATAGCGGTGGCCGCGATCATGAAGGTCCTGCGAGTTGGTGCACTGAGCCGCGGCATGCCTTGTCCCTCCGTAGCTGGATTCGAAGCTGAATCTAGCCGCGAGCGACGGTGAGGCAGCAGCGGTCAGGCAGAGCGGACGCGGCCTTCGGCCTTGGCGCGAGCTTGCCGTTCGCGACGCTCCTCACCAACCCGGCGGAGCGCGTCACGGTTCGAGTCGTCGACTCGCATGTAGCGGTCCCGCCACGTGTGGTCCCCCCAACTGAACGGAGCTTGAACGGTGGTGCGTGGATGGACGGCCGACTCGAGGAGGTCGACGGCCATCGTTGTGATCGCCTGCTGCATGTCTACGTTGTACGGCTTGCCCATCGGGTTCCCGAGCGGGAAGTCGGTGAAGAGGAACCTCGGAACAGCCGCCTGCTCGACGATGTCGCGGGCCGAGCCGCAGATGACCGTCGGAATTCCGTTGGTCTCGAGATGTCTTGCGGCCAGACTCACGGTCTGGTGGCAGACCGGTCACAGCGGAATGAGCAGCGCAACATCGACTTCGTCCTCGTGCATGTATTCGAGCAGTTGCGGAGCGTCGACCTCTCGACTGATGCGCTGGCCGTACTCGGTAGGCACGCCGTAGAACCGCGGCGAGATGCTGCCTATCTGGCCGCCGGCGACAAGCTCTTGCAAGCGATGGATGGGGAAGTACGAGTCGAGATCGTCAGTGTGGGTGGCTTCCTTGTCCCACGAGAGGCTCATGGTGTAGAGGCGCTCGGGTATCCGGTCGAGCGGCGCTGCGTATGTCGCTTTGGGAGGCAAGGTCTCTTGATCGACGTCATCCGGGATCGAGCCGTCGAGTGCGGTGGTGACGACACCGAGGCGACAGTCGCTGAGCGGCTTGGCGAGGCGAGTGAAAGGCGATTCCTCATTGTGGGCCCACCGATAGGGACGCTCGTAGCCGTGTGCGGCGTAGTAGTCGCGCGACTTGTCGATGTAACTCACGAACACCCGGTAGGCGGGATGGACCCGGGTCTTCGTTCGCTCGCTCATATCCTCCTCCAGTCGTACAGCTTACGCCGCTCAAAGGAGGCCGCGGCTTCCCCCGAGGCACTAGCAGCCCCGGCACCATCGAGGCACTTTCGCTAGCCTTCGCAACGGTGTGGGTATCAGCAACTGAGGTACAGACAGGGAGGGTGTAATGCGTCGTGTTGGCTTGATTCTGGGGTTCTTGGCCAGCGTTCTCATTGTTCTACCGGGCGCCGCTTCAGGCGCGAGCGCCCCGCCGATTCTTCCACCGGTCTGGGTCGACAACTACGGCGGAGCCGCGTTCATCGAAGGCGCCGTCGACGTGGTCGCGCTGCCGAATGGAACGACCTTCGTCGTCACTCCGAGCAAGGTCGCCCGATTCGATCCGGCGGGCACGTTCGTGAGCAGCTTCGGCACAGCGGGATCGGGACAGGTCCAGTTTGGAGGGGCCACCGGGATCGACCTCGGGCCGGACGGCAACCTCTATATCTCCGAGTCGGGGAACGACCGCGTGCAGGTCGTGACGACGACCGGCGCATTTGTGCGGTTCATCGGGAGCAGCGGCAGCGGTGCGGGCCAACTCGACTACCCGGAGGACGTAGCGTTCGATAGCGAAGGAAGGCTGCTTGTCGTTGATCGGTTCAACTCTCGGATGCAGGTCTTCACGACGCTCGGCGCCTATGTAACCCAGTTCAACGACAGTCTTGGTGCCAACCCGATGTCGGTCGCAGTCAATAGTGTCGGACGGATCTTCGTGTCCAACCTCGCGGGCAATGTCGAGATCTATGACCCCAACTTCGTCCACAAGGTCACGGTCGCGGCTGCTCCGGGCAATGTCTTCGCCGTAGGCGTTGCTATCGACAAAGCCGATCGGCTCTGGGTCAGCATGACATACGAGTTCTTCAGCCAAGGCAAGGTCTACGGGTCCGACTTCTTCCCGATCGGGACATTCGGAGGCTTCGGCTCGGCGCCGAACCAGTTCGGGAATCTGGGTGATCTGACGATCGACCACAAGGGTCGTGTCCTCCTGGCCGACCAGGCTCATGACCGTGTCTCGGTTTGGGAGTTCCTCCGCTGCAATGGGCACCCGGCGACCTGGATCGGAACCAACGGTGCCGACGTGTTCACGGGCACTGCATACCGCGACGTGATCGTTGCGCTCGGCGGCAACGACACGATCGCCGGTGGCGCCGGCAACGACGTCATCTGCCTGGGACCGGGGGCGGATGTCGCCACCGGCGGCGCCGGTCGTGATCGACTGCTCGGCAACGGTGGCAACGATGAGCTTCGCGGCGGAGGCGGCCGGGACATCGTGTACGGCCACGCCGGCCGTGATGTGCTCTACGGCGGAGGTGCCAACGACGTTCTGCGTGGGGGTGGCAGCCGTGACATCATCTGGGGCGGCACCGGCAATGACCGCCTGGAGGGAAACAGCGGCAACGACACGCTGAAAGGTCAGGTAGGCGCCGATGCCCACCTGGGCGGCGGGGGCGTCGACATTTGCCGTGGTGGCCTCGGGATCGACACGAAGGCGTCCTGCGAAACGGCGACCGGGATTCCGTAACCCCGTCCGAGGAGCGGGCAACTGCATAGGTAGGCCTCGCCGGTGGCCGGCGAAGGCTAGACGCTGCCGTTCGCGGAGCGGACAATGAGACAGTGACCAAGCGCTCGGAGATTCGACGCAATGGGCACGGCGACGCGGTGCGTGTCCTTGCCCCGGACCCCAATTCGCGGGTTGCCCAGCCTGTCGACATGACTTCGTCGAGCCCGCCGCCGTCGTCTGCGGCAGCGCTGGTCGTCGCCGGCGTAGTCGGTCTGCTGGGCGTTGCCGGGTTCCTGGTCTTGATGGAACCCGGGGACGATTCGGTGTCTGAAACACTGGCACCGGTCACGATTCAACCCCCCGAGATCGCAGCCCCTGAGCCGGTCGTTGCCGGCAGGAGCATCGATCTGTCTTCGCCCTGGGCCACCGGCGCTGGTATCCCCGGCGGCGGAGTGGTGATGGACGCCGTTGCGGTAGAGGG
>CAMYIJ010000152.1 GCA_947258375.1 uncultured Acidimicrobiaceae bacterium | reverse complement strand
GGAATGGGTGCAGGACTGTGATCTCACAGCGCGAGAGGTGCGGCCATGAGACGCTTCGTAACACTCGCGCTTGTGGTAGCAGGCATGCTCATACCAGCTGTTGCCGATGCAGGAGAGAACTACGTCTGCTGGTACGTGGAGAAGTTCGACCCGGCATTCAGCACGACCACCAAGCACATGCGCTGCCGGATTGACGGGGTCGTTCGGGATCTGGGTTCGCCGGGGGAGGGTGGTGTAAGTGTTCCGTTGGTGTACGACATTGGGTACGACGCTATCGGTGAGTGTTATTACCGGCGGTCGGGGCCGTGGACGGGATGGGTGGCGCGGGGGTCGGCCGGGTCGTTGATGAACTTCTGGTGGGATCCAGACGGTATTCCCGGTGGGCCGTTGGTTGGTGACGCCTGGGTGGAGCCGTGTACGTCGGAACCGACTCCGGGTGAGCCCCCGATGTCGTTCGTGTTTCAGGTGATAGGCAATTACCCGTTCGTGGATCCGGTTCCGGATGTGGTTCCGCCTGGGATCGGTCTCACCGGTGCGCAGTCCCTCGTGGATGTGACGCCGCCTCTGCCTGTGGTGCAGTCGCTGGTGTCGCCGGTGAGTGGGGTCGCGGTCGATATCGAGATCAAGGTGATCACGGTGACGATCCGGTGGGGCGACGGCAGTGAGGTTTCGATCCCGGAGTCCCAGTTCGGTCTGTTTGCTGCTCATCCTGATGGTCGGGTGGCTCACATGTGGGAAACCAAAGGCGACTATGTGATGGAGGTCGATTACAACTGGTTCGTGCGGTGGCGTGCCGGTGGGGGACCGTGGATCGTGATGCCGGTTCCCGCAACGTCGTGGTCGGCGCCCTATCAGGTTGATGAGATCGTCGGTCGCCGCAGCGGCTGACTCATTCCCAGCTGAGGCCGGATGGTGTCTTTCGCATGGTCATTGCCAGCTGAGCCCGAGCGTCTGCTTGCCCACTCTTACTCCCATGTCGCCCCCAGCCATCCGTTGGAACTCCAGGAAGCTCCACTCCAGGAGGCTCCACTCCAGGAGGCTCCGGACCATGAGGCACCGTTCCATATGTTGGTCGACCATGATGCTCCTGACCAGGATGCCCCGGACCAAGATGCACCGGACCAGGACGCTCCGGACCATGAGGCTCCACTCCAGGATGCCCCGGACCAGGATGCACCCGTCCAGATAGAGCTGTTCCACTCACCGCCCGACCAGGATGCGCCGCTCCATGAAGCTCCGCTCCACGAGGCGCCGTCCCAGTACTGGCCGAAGATGTCCTGCTCGCCCGTCAATGTCACGTCGTCCATGGCTACATGCATGGAACCCCGGGCGGCCTCCAGCGAACCGAGACCGGTGGCGGCATCGTGCGTCTGCGCGGCGATGGGCGTCGGCGGGGTCGGCGCGCTCTCGGCGGAAGCGAGGTTGATCAACCCGGCGCCGTGGCACTCGTTGGCGATCCACCAAACCGTCTCGGAGCTGTCGACGAGGATCTTCTTGACCTGATCCGGAGTCAGGTTGGGCCGCTGGCTGAGGAGCAGCGCGGCGGAGCCGGAGACCATTGCCGCGGCTTGTGAGGTCCCGCTGCCCTTGAAGAAGCGATCCTCGAACTCAGCCATGGGGAAGTCGATGTCCGCCGAGGAGCCGGGGGCCCGCAGGCTGACTATCGACTTGCCCGGGGCCAGAACATCGACATGGCGCTCTGCCGTTCCACAGCTCGAGAATCCGGGCAGCCAGTCGTCACGAGTCCGACCCGTGCCGTTGGCGTCGATGGCACCCACGGCGATGACGAATGGGTTGGTGGCAGGATTGCGTAGTCCAGAATCGTTTCCATCGTTGCCGGCGGCGACAACTACGACGATGCCGTGCTTCCAGGCGACTTCGGCGGCATAGGCCAGCGGATCGAGACGATAGTCCTGAGTCGAATCCGTACCGAAGGACAGATTGAGCACCCGGATGTTGAGTCCGCTGTCGTTGCGGTGCTGCACGACCCAGTCGATGGCGGCTATGACCTGGGAGATGTCGGTGTTGCCGTTGGCGTCGGCCACCTTGATCGAAACGATCCGAGCCTTGGGAGCGACTCCGAGGAAGCCCTTCTTGACAGAATTGGTCGTGATGCTCGACAAGTTGCCGTCGTTGCCGGCCCTGATGCCGGCGAGGTGAGTGCCATGACCGTACGTGTCGAGGTAGCGCAGGTTGTCGGCTTGGGATTCGAAGGAGAGATCCGGCCCGTTGACGACCTTGCCCGCGATAGTCAGCCCTTCGACGGGGACGACACCCGAGTCGATGAGGGCAATGTCGATGCCCTGCCCGTGGACTCCTTCGTTCCAGAATCTGTCGGCGTCAAGCACATCGTTGGTGATTCGATCCATCGTGTTGCGGGTCTGGCCCGGTGTGGTGTCCCAATCGAGGAGTTGCACCGGTGCGTTGGGAGTGACGGCAACAACGGTTGGGAGGGCTTCGAGCTCGGCCACGGCGAAGGCGGGGAGTGAGGCCTCAAACGACTCGATGATAGATAGCCGGTTGTCGATTGAGCCGCCGTGCGCGGCGACGTAGTCCTCGGCCTCGTTGGCCGCATCTGCGGTTTCGCGCACGATCACGGACACTGCGGTGTCGTCAGCGGAGGCGGAAGCGGGCGCCGCGGCGAGCGCCGTGGTTGCTGTGAGAAGTGCCGCGAATGCGATTACCCATCGGGCCCGTGTCGGTTTTGTCGTGATCAATCTGCCTCCCATGCCGTCTATGTGTTCATCGGCAGCCCGGCGCCAAATGCCGAGGAGGGTTCTCCGCGGCAGCGCGCTAACTAGTCACCTGCGCCCTCCGCACTAGCGACCATTACGTCTTTACAATCCCTCTCCATGAAGGGCATCGAACTCCCGCCGCGAACTGAGGACTTCACCGCCGATCCGGTCGAGTTGTTCTTCGACCTGGCATATGTGTTCGCCTTTTCCCAGCTGGTGGCACTGCTGGTCCACGACCCGACATGGGCCGGCGTCGGCAAGGCGGCGCTGCTGTTCGCTCTGCTCTGGCTGCCGTGGCAACAGCTAACCTGGGCGGCCAATGCCGTTTCGGGCAACGGGAGGCCGGTGCGGGCCCTGTTCGTCGGCGCCACGGTGGTCAGCATCCCCATGGCGGCGTCGACCTCGACCGCGTTTGCCGGAGGCGGGCCGGTGTTTGCCATCGCTCTCACCGGGATCATGCTCATCGGGTTCCGTATGCAGACGTTGGGGACGAGAGAAGCAGCCGACTACCGGGCAGTGGTTTTCAGCTGGATCATTCCCAACGTCGCAGCCATCACGGTGCTCGTCGTGGGATCCTTCTTCGACGGGACCGTCCGGCTCGCCTTCTGGCTGGGCACCGTTGCCATCGTGCTCTGGGCGATGATCAACGCTGCTGAGGGCGAATGGATGGTGCGCCCGGGCCACTTCGCCGAGCGGCACGGGCTGATCATCATCATCGCGCTGGGCGAGGTGATCGTTGCTATTGGGATCCCGGTGGTTGCTGCCCTCGAGCAAGGCGACAGCCTTCCTCTGGCGACTGTCTCTGCCCTGCTGGCTTCAGGTGGCTTTGCCGGGTTGCTTTGGTGGGCGTATTTCGATCGCCCGAGCCCGGGATTGGAGTACGCCGCTTCCCAATTGAGCGGCCCTGCGGCCGGCCAGTACATCCGCGACGTCTACACCTGGGCTCATGCCCCCATCGTCGCCGGCATCATCCTGGCGGCGGCGGCGCTCGAAGAGATCGCGCTGCACCCCCGCGACACCGTCCCGCTCGAGTTTCGGACGATGCTGGCCGGCGGCCTCTTCCTGTTCCTGATCGGGGTCTACCTCGCAGTGTGGCGCGCTTTTCGGGCCCAGGCGCGGGAGCGGCTCGTCGGTGCCATCGGCATTGCCGGCATCGTCTTTCTCGGAGGCTCAGTCGAGGGGCTCAATCTGCTGACCCTGGTCGTGATCGTGATGTTCGTCGTGCTGTTCATCGAGCATCGACGCGTTGAGCGGATCCAAATGCAGCGCGAACTAGAACAGCGCGAACTAGAAGACTGAGGCCGGAGCTGCGCCGGCTACTTGCCCTTCTTGAAGGACTTCTGATAGTCGTCGTGGCCCTCGGCGGCATGCTGGTGCACTTCCTCGCTGCTCGAGCGAGCCATCCCGCCGCGGATGCCCCTGACATGGGACGCATCCTTGATGGTCCTGGCCAGGGAGTCGGGGGGCGCAATGGCATGGCCGCGGCTGGCAAACGTGTCTTTCACCCAGAATCGCAGCGCCGACCAGAACGACTTCATGACCTCATGTTACGTGAGTGGCGGCCGTGTTCCGTCGCTCGTCGCCGGGTAGCATCCGTCTATGGCCAACCGCTCTACCGAAACCCGAATCGCCGATACGATCCGGCGGCTCGAGTCGGAACCGGATGTGTGGATCGCGACGGCCTCAGCGGACGGTGTGCCGCACCTCATCCCCCTATCGCTGGCGTGGGACGGCTCGCGGATTCTGCTCGCGACACCGCCGAATAGTCCTACTGCTCGCAACATCATCGCCACCGAATGGGCGCGTGCCTCTCTCGCCGATACCGACGACGTCGTGATCGTCGTCGCCTCGGCCGCAGTGACACCTTTCGACCAGACTCCCGGCGACGTGGTCGAGTTCTTCGTCGAGGCCGCTGGCTGGGACCCCCGTGGCGAGGACGGTCGGTGGTCGCTGCTGACGCTCACCCCCGAGACGATCCACGCCTGGCACGGCGAGCCAGAGCTCGTCGGCCGCACGATCATGCGAAACGGGGAGTGGGTCTCCTAGGCCACGCTCCGGTGATTCGCTGAAGATCACCACCCGCATGCCGACGGATGACACATGTCTCGCAAGGAACCCGCGCGTCGCAATCCGGTGATTGCTGCGGTAGCGCTCATAGGCATAGTCGTCACGATCGCGGCAGCACTCGGCATCCGTGATCGAAACCGTCGACACGCCGAAGAGTGGCTCGAGACCA
>CAMYIJ010000151.1 GCA_947258375.1 uncultured Acidimicrobiaceae bacterium | reverse complement strand
GCAGCCGCCCTCGACGACGCAGCCGCCCTCGACGACGCAGCCGCCCTCGACGACGCAGCCGCCCTCGACGACGCAGCCGCCCTCGACGACGCAGCCGCCGCCGACGACGGTTCCCCCTGATACGGCAGCACCCAAAGTGACGGCGATCGACGATTCTCCGGATCCGGTCTTCACAAGCGGAAGCACGAGGATCACGGCAACCGTCACCGATCAATCAGAGATCGCCACGGTTGAGTTGTGGCAGCTAGTCGGGAAGTCCTGGGTGGCCTTCGGCGAGATGAACCTGGTGCGAAGCCAATACCAGATCGACTTTGGCCCGTTGAGCGCGGCGGGCGCGTACCAGTGGCGAATCCTCGCCGTCGACGTGCACGGCAATGCCACATGCAGCATGAGGGCCATCGGAGACTGTCCCGGAGGGACAACCACCGCGATCATCCCCTGATCCAGGGCCGACGCAAGTGCGCTGGGACCACTCCTCCCAGCGTTCTTGCGTGTCTAACGCCGGCCTAATTCCCGGCGCCCACGCTGCTGCTCGCAGATTAGGCGACGCCTAATCAAGCCCTGATCATCCCCTAAGCCCCCTCCTCGACCTTGGGGGCATGACATACACCAACGCCACATCGGCACTCAGGATCGTTCTGGCATCGGCGCTTGTTTCCGCCGGCTTCGGCGCTCTCACACCCGGCGGGGCCGGGCCCGCAATCGAGGGTCGGGCAATCGTAGCCACCGCACCTGCCCCCGGGGAGACTCTCCCCACTCCGACGACCACGACATCGGCGACCACCACATTGGCTTTCGGGGCGGCCGGCGAAACCACCATCAGCACCGCGACGGCGCAACAAGCCGAGCAAGTCGAGTGGGCACTCAGTCGCTTCGCGGAGGCGGGGCTCGATCTGCCGGCGATTGCCATCTACATCCACAGCGATCGCGCCGAGTGCAACGATCTCATTGGTTACCTCTGCGGCTCAGCCGAGACCGGGTGGATTCTGCACAGCTGTGACAGCTGTGGTGTCGACTTCACCCTGCTGCACGAGCTGGCCCACGCCTGGGACAACCACTCCCTGGATGGAGCGACTCGGACCAAGTTCTTGAAGCTGGCGCAGGCGGACACTTGGAGCAACTCGGACAACTGGTACCTGGCGGGTGGCGAGCATGCGGCCAACGTCATTGCCTGGGCTCTGATGGATGAGCGGATCAACCAGACCAGCACCCGTCCCTACGACTACAGCAGCATGCTCAAGGGATACGACATTCTCACCGGTGGCCAGCCGCTCTGGCTGGAGGCCTGAGCCGACACGGACGCTAACGCCGGCCTAGTTCCCGGTGCCCACTCCGAGCAGACGTTCCCGGTTGATGGCGCGGGCTCCGCTGGCGATTCCCCAGATTGCGAGTACCCAGGCGATCGAGCCCACGATGGCCGCCGCCAGCGTCGGGTCGAGAACAAAGCCGCTGCTGGCCACGTACGAAGCCATGATGATCGGCAGCGAGATGAGGCTGGCCGCCTGCTGGGCGGCGGCGGTCGACTGCACGCGGGCCGACAGGCGGACGATGATCGCCAGGGCCACCAGCAGGAACGGAGGCACGACCCAGAAGATCAGCAGCCACCATCCAGCGGTTGGGAAGAACCACCCACCGACCATCGGCCCGGCGCGGAGGTTGACGATGAAGGCGTAAACGGTGAACCCGCCCAGGGTGGCGAGGTATCCGGGAAGAGCGCTGGCGACCAGCTTGCCCGCGTAGATCTCTTTGATCGTGAGGGGGGAGTGTGCCAGGAACTCGCCGATCCCTCGTTCGCGTTCGCCGACGATTGCCTGGGCTCCGACGGCGGACGAGATCGTCAGGGGGACCACGATGGCGACGGGAGCGAGCAGGAACACCGCCAACGAATAGGCCGCCCTGCCCTGGGCCGTGTCGCCCGGGATGTTCTCGCTGGCCGCTCCCGGCAATGACGTCAGGACCTCGCCGATCTGCTGAACGACGCTGATGCTCTGCGGACGGGTCACGACGCCGAGGAGCACCCACGGGATGAACACGAAAAAGATCCCGCCGAGGATCACCATCGGCACCCAGTAGTCCTTGCTGATGAACAACCGGTGCAGGTCGATACGAGCGACCGTCCAAACCTTGCCCCA
Organism: uncultured Acidimicrobiaceae bacterium; assembly: GCA_947258375.1. Taxonomy (GTDB): domain Bacteria; phylum Actinomycetota; class Acidimicrobiia; order Spongiisociales; family UBA5794; genus JAHEJX01. The sequence continues at coordinate 3,970 of CAMYIJ010000151.1, read as the reverse complement.
CCTCATGGCGGGGAACCCTTCGGGTTCCTTGGGAGTTGCTGCGCAACTCCAGGAGGAGGTGCCTGTTCCCTCAGCTGGCGTTGCATCTCGAAGTAGAGGTGCTCGAGGGTGGCGGCCATCGGCTCGATCCGGGTGAGGCGAACGCCGTCGTTGACCAGCTCCGCCACCAGGTCGGGAAGGATTTCGATCGACTCGATCGTCATGTGCAACGCACCGTTCCAGCTGGTGCCGATCACGCCGTCGCGGCTTTCGAGGCTGCTGAGGCTTTGGCGGTCCTCGGCGTCGATGATGACGACGGGGTCTTTCATGTAGCGGGCCGCGAGATCGAGGGGGTGTCCGGCGGCGCGAGCCGATCCGGCGCCCATCAGGATCACCTGATCGGCGATTCCTTCCGCCTCATGGAGGAGGTGGGTTGCCATGATCACGGTACGGCCGCTGCCGGCCAGCTCCCGGATCAGGTCGAGCACTGCCCGGGCCGATTCCGGGTCGAGCCCGGCCGTCGGTTCATCGAGGAGCAGTATGTCGGGGTCGTGCAGCACCGCCCGCGCCAGAGCGAGCCGGGTGCGCATCCCGGTGGAGTAGCCGGCGACTTTGAGATGCAGCGCATCGTCAATGGCGAATCGCTCCGCCGCCTCATCGATGGCCTCCGGCGGGGCATCCCAGATCATGGCGGCGTACTCGAGATTGCTGCGGCCGGTGAGCCGATCGTAGAGAGCCGGCTTGGGGGGGACCACGCCGCAGCGCTGCCGAACCGCCTGGCCATCCTCGACCGGATCGAGCCCGAAGATACTGATCGAACCCGCGTCGGGACGCAGCGAGCCCGTGATCAGGCGCACAGTCGTCGTTTTGCCCGCGCCGTTGGGTCCGAGCAGCACCGCCACGCTGCCCTGGGGAACGTCGATCGTGAGGTTGTCTACTGCCCGGATCTCGCCAAAACTGCGGCTCACGCCGTCTAGCTGGATCCCCGTTGTCATCTGTGGGGTCATCGGCTCTGAAGCTACAGGAGTTGAGTACCTACCGGAACGGCGAATATCTCGCGGCTGGCGTGGCACAATCGAGTCATGTGCGGACGATTTGTGCAATCACAAGCGGCGGAGAAGTACGCCGAGTTTCTCGGGGTCCATGAAATCCGAATCGACCCGCTGCCGCCCTCCTACAACGTCGCACCCACCGACACGGTCTACGCCGTCGCCGAGCACCAGGGGGAGCGGCTGCTGGGATCGTTCCGTTGGGGCCTGCTCCCATTCTGGGCCAAGGACAAGAAGGGGGCGGCGCGCAACATCAACGCTCGCTCTGAAACCGCGGCTACGAAGCCGACCTTCAAAGAGAGTCTGGCGAAACGGCGCTGCCTGATTCCGGCCGACGGGTTCTATGAGTGGCAGGTCAAAGAGAAGGGGAAGCTGCCTCACTACATCTTCAGCAAGGATGGCGACCCCCTCGTGTTTGCCGGGCTCTGGTCGTCGTGGAAGGACCCCGAGTCCGGGGAGCGGCTCAAGACATGCACGATCCTCACCGGGAAGCCCAACGATCTCGTGGCCCCGATCCACGATCGGATGCCCGTCGCCCTAGCTGAAGAACAGTGGGGCCAGTGGCTCGATCGAGACCTGACCGACCCGGCGGCGGCCGCCAAGCTTCTCAGCACCTACCCCGCCGACCGTATGGCTTTTCACGCGGTGTCGACCCTGGTCAACAAGGTTGCCAACAACACGCCGGAGCTGATCGAGGAACTCTCGACGCCGGCGGCCACCCAGCCCTGATGCGTGTCAACTTCCGCATTCACTATCCGACCGGCTTCGGGCAGCGCGTCGAGATCGTCGTTGATGACGCCCCGATCGCTCTGCAATGGGTGGGGGACGGCTGGTGGGGCGGCTCTGTGGATCTCACCGAGGTCGACGGATATCGCTACCGCCTCGTGGGCGCCGACGTCTCTCCTGTTGATGAGCCCCTGCCGTTGCGGCGAGTCGACCCCACGTGGGTGGACGACACGATCCTGATCGATCGGTGGCGTGTCGCAGAACCGGCCCGCCTGTCGCGCCTTTCAGCTCTCTACTCTCGCGGCCGGAGAGCGCATTACCCGGCACCTGACGTGCTGCCGGACGGGGCACTGCGGTTTGATCTGCTCGAGCCGTGGGTGCCGGTGGGCCAGGTGCCGGCGGTTGTCGGCTCGGCCACGGAACTCGGGGCCTGGAGCGCCGACGCGGCGGTACCAATGGTCGCCGGCCCGTATCCCCATTGGGCGGCGGCTGTGGATCTGCTCGGCGAAGCCACCGAATACAAGTACGTGCTGCTCGATGAGGACGGCGCGGTTGCGATGTGGGAGGAGGGCCCCAATCGGGTGCTGCTGGCCGGCCGGCAGGGGCCGATCATCGTTCGGGACGAGGAGTTCTCCGGGCTCGCCGGCTGGCGGGGGGCGGGGGTGGCCATTCCGGTGTTCTCGCTGCGCTCTTCGGCCGGCGTCGGCGTCGGTCAGTTCACCGATCTCATTCCGTTCGCCGACTGGGCGGCGGATGTCGGCCTCAGCATGATCCAGTTGCTGCCGGTCAACGACACCGTGCTCAACCTCGGGTGGGATGACTCGTATCCGTACAACCCCGTCTCGGTGCACGCCCTCCACCCGCTCTATCTCGACCTCGATGAGATTGCCGGTGCGGGGATCACCGGATCAATCGCCGCCGCCAGGACTGAGCTGAACGGCCTTCCCGAGATCGACTTTCCCCGGGTGATGACGCTCAAGAACCGGCTCGCCCGAGCGGCCTTCGCCAACCTGGGCGCCACGCTCGACACCGACAGCGAATTCGAGGAATTCGTCGATAGCCATTGGGAGTGGCTCGGTCCCTATTCGGCCTGGTGTGTGAACCGCGACCGCTACGGCACAGCGGACTTCACGCAGTGGGGGGATGCAGCCGACTACAGCCTCGAACAGGTCGATCTGATGGCCACGCCCGGAGGGCCCGACTACGACGACCTGAGATTCCACTGGTTCGTGCAGTTCCATCTCCACCGCCAGCTCAACCAGGCGGCCGAGTACGTCCGGAGCCGGGGCATCGCCCTCAAGGGAGACCTCCCGATCGGGGTTGCTCCCCACAGTGTCGAGCTGTGGACCCGCCCCGGCCTGTTCCACGCCGGCTCCCAGACGGGCGCGCCACCCGATGCGTTTGCCGAGCGCGGCCAGAACTGGGGCTTCCCTACCTACAACTGGGATCGTATGGCCGAAGACGGGTTCGCCTGGTGGCGAGCACGATTCAAAGCGCTTGCCACCTACGTCGACGCCTATCGCATCGATCACGTCCTCGGGTTCTTCCGCATCTGGGAGATACCCGCCGGTGGCTTCGACGGCATCGCGGGCCACTTCCGCCCAACTTTGCCGTTGACACACGTCGAGATCGAGCGGGCGCTGGGCGCCGTCGATGTCGCCGGACTGACACGACCCCGTGTTGGTGATGATGAGTTGGTGGAACGGTTCGGTGACCTGGCCCCTGAGGTGATGAAGCGCTTCATCATCGCGGCCCCCGGAGGCGACCTGCCGGCGACGGTGGCATCGCAGGAGGAGATCAGGGCCGCCTTCGCCACCGGTGCTTTCGCGGAGCTGGACGCGACCGAGCGGGCCGAGCTGGAGCGCCGGCTGCTCGACTTCGCGGTGGATGTCTTGCTCGTCGAGGTCGCGGGCGGTTATGCCCCGGCCATCGCCTGGCGGGACACAACGCACTACCGGCTCCTCGCCCCGGCTCAGCAGGAGGCATTCGACGCCCTTGCCGTCGATTTCTTCCACCATCGCCACGGCCTCCAGTGGGAGGACCAGGGACGGCGGCTCCTTCCGGCTGTGGTCAGCGCCACCGACCTGTTGGCCTGCGGCGAGGATCTGGGCATGGTGCCCGACGTGGTGCCGCAAGTCATGAACGAGATCGGCCTCCTCAGCCTCGAGATCGAGCGGATGCCCAAACGGCTCGGGGAGTGGGTTGCCGACCCGGCC
>CAMYIJ010000150.1 GCA_947258375.1 uncultured Acidimicrobiaceae bacterium | reverse complement strand
GGCCTTCACCGGTCACGCCGACGATGGAATCCCATGAACCGGCGAAGTTGACGCCCTCGTTCCACACGCCGAGGGAGAACTCGACATCTGCGGCGGTGACCGGGTCGCCGTTGCTGAAGGCAGCACCTTCGAACAGGGTGAACGTTATCGATGGCACGTCGGGGAGGTACACCCAGCTCTCGGCAAGACCGGGCTCGATGCTCTTGCCATCTGCGCCAAAGCGGAGGAGCGGCTCGATCACGGCCTGGTGGGTGTTGTAACTGACGTACGCCGCCGCCGCGTCGAGCACCCATCCGTCGAACGATTCGAACCGGCTCACATTCAGGGTGCCGCCGCTCGCGGCGGGCTCTGTCGTCGTTGATGTTGTGCCGCTATCGCCGCATGCCGCGGCAAGCAACGCCAGTGCCGCGACGAGTGCGATTGCCCTCGTGAGTTTCATGCCGGACCTCCAAGTTGCTGAGTTCTTCACGTCCGCTGTTCATCAGCCTAGCGATCGATAGGCTAGGATAACATCCAGCGTCGTGTCTTGCTGAATCATGGACCAACACACGAAGGAGCACTCGGTGGGAAAGACCCTTGTGGAGGCCGCCGATGTGGACTCGGCATGAGTAGCGGCGGACCCTTCCCGGACGCGACCGGATCGATCGAAAACGGTCCAGAGACGGTACGTGAAGAGGCGGAGCGGTCGCTCTCGGAAATTCTCGAGGGGGCTCGGCGGATACCCAACGACACCGGGTGGTTCGAAATCATCGAGCTCCCCAACCAGGTCTACGCGTTCTGGGAGCCGGGCCATGTAGAAGAGGTCAATGCCTTCTTGATAGTCGGCAGCGAGCGTGACGTCCTCTACGACACCGGCATGGGAATCGCCAGCATCGGGCGGGCGCTGGCCGATCTGCGCCGCGCTGAGAGCTGGCCCGATCGTGAGCTGATGGTCATCAACAGCCACAACCATCTCGACCACAACGGCGGCAACACTGATTTCGATGAGGCCTGGATCATCGAAGACGAATGGGCGATCCGCAAACTCACGGAGGGCCTGCCCTGTGACGGGCGGTTCGTTGCCTACTGGGACCAGGTGAAGGACCACCCCGGAGTCGCGGCACCCGCCGATTTCGACCCGGCCACGTTCAGGATCCCGCCGTTTCCCCGCGAGAACATTCGATTCCTGGCCGACGGCGATGTCGTCGACCTGGGCAACCGTCGCTTTCGCGTGATCCACACCACCAGCCATTCGCCCGACGGCCTGGCGCTCTACGACGAGGAGAACCACATACTCTTCGGCGGGGACACGTTCATCGGCGACGAGTTCCTGGTGCGGGACCTCGACCTGTTGGAAGAGGACCTGGTGATCGCCAGCGGTCTCGACGTGGAATGGCATTACTGCTCGCACGGCGCCCAGCTGATCGAGGTGATGCGCAGCGGCTACCACCTTTCGATCATCCGCCGGATGATCGATGGTGAACGGACGGAAAGTGTGGCCGCCTTCGCCGGCGAAGCCTTCCCAGTCTACGAACTCGGCGGCGTCGCCGTGATCCTCGCCCCCGAGTTCCTGGTCTACTGAGCGTGACACCAGAGCCGCGCCGCGTCGACCAGTTCATTCTGCACGTAGCGGTCGCCGCCAACACGATCGGCCTCGGCGTGATCATCGCGCTGCTGGCCGATCTTCAAGACGCCTACGACCTCCCGACGGCGGGGCTCGGCCTCGTTGCCGGGGTCGCATTCATCACCGCGTTCATCGGATACATCTGGTTCTCCCGCTATGCCGATCGGGGCCATGCCAAGACCATGCTGATCGTCGGATCGCTGACGGGCGCTCTGGCGCTGGTGATGGCCGCCTATGCGCGCGGGTTGTGGACACTGGTGCTCGCTCGCGCCGGTCTCGGCTTCGCCGAGGGAGCCTTTGTCCCGGCGGCGCGGCGAGTGGTGCTCGATTGGTCACCCGACCGTCCGGGTGAGGTGCTGGGACGAATCATGGCGGCTTCTGTGGCCGGCTTCGCGCTCGGGCCCGTGATCGGTGCCGTCCTGGCGGATAGTTTCGGGCTGCGAGTGCCGTTCCTCGTCCCGGCCGCTCTGCTGCTGATGGCCGTGCCGGTGGTGGCGCGGCTCCGGGCACCGGAGCCCGTCCCGATCCGCGAGGAGCGCTGCCTCTTCAGTTTGCTGGGCAACCGGCTGGTTCTGGCGGGTGTCGCCCTCGGCTTCGTCGAGTTCGCTACGTTCGGATCTTTCGACGCGATCTGGGCCCGCCTGTTGACGGATCTCGGCGCATCGACCGTTTTCATCGGGGTCTCGTTCACCGTGATGGCGTTGCCGCTGGTCCTCCTGGCGTCTCGATTCGGGCGGCTGGTCGATCGCAGGAGTCCGATCCTGGTCGCCGGGCTCGGCATGATTGCGGTTGCCCCCGCGATTTTCGCGTACGGCTGGCTCGCGGTCCCCGTTGCCCTGGGTGCCGCCGGGATCGCCCATGCCGTCGGGAGCGCCGCACTTGCCCCGGCGGCTGCTTCGCTCGTCGCTCAGGGCAGCCCGCCCGACATGGTGGCGCGGGGCCAGGGCCTCCTGGAGGCGGTCGGATTCCTCGCTGCCGCCGCGGCCGCGCTACCCACCGGGTGGGCCTACGAGACCATGGGGAGGGGCCCGTGGTTCACCATGCTGTCGGGCCTGTGCCTCGTCGCCTTTGCGGTCGCATGGTGTCTAATGCGGGTTCAGGAGGACGCCGTATCCGGGCGCCAAGAACGCTCCCACCTAGGCAGCAGTTGAAGCCTTGGCTGCAGCCGCTCAGAGCGCTCTTCTGATTGCAGCTGAAATGCGGGATCGGCTCGGGGTGGTGAACCAGCTCGGCGGGCTTGTCTTATGTGTCCACCCGAAGGGGGGAAGGGCCCCGCCGGCGACGAAGTCGCCGAGCGGGTAGGGGGGCGGATCGTGTGGGGTGATTCCCGGTTACGTGACTCCATCGCATCCGGCTCCCGGATCACAACGGACCGGGAGCCGTGCCCGACGGTTGACCTCTACCTCTATCGGCGTCCTAGCGGGCGCGCCGGGGAGACACATCAGTGGGCCCGGCACGATCCGGTTCAGGCCAGCCCGTGCTTGTCCACGAACTCGGCAAGGATCCCGTCGAGATCGGGCTGACCGATTTCCTGGAGGTCGTAGAAGACCCGGGTGCTCGGCTTGTCGATCTTGACGATCCGGGCCAGGTCGATCGGAGTGCCGATGACGACGGCGTCGCAATCGGTCGCATTGATCGTGGCCTCGAGGTCGGCGAGTTGCTCTTCGCCGTATCCCATTGCCGGCAGGATCGTCCCGATGTCCGGGTAGATCTCGAAGGTCTCTTTGAGCTTGCCGACCAGGTACGGGCGGGGATCAACGAACTCCGTAGCGCCGTACTTGGCGGCGGCGACCACGCCGGCACCGATCTTCATCCCGCCATGGGTGAGGGTCGGGCCATCCTCGACGGCCAGGACCCGTTTGCCCTCGACGACCGAGGGGTTCTCGAGGCGGAGTGTGGAGGCGGCGTCGACCACTGTGGCGGTCGGGTTGGTCTTGGCGATGTTGGCTCGCACCGTCTCGATTCCGTCGAGGTCGGCTGAGTCGATCTTGTTGATCACGACGACGTCTGCGGTGCGGAGATTCACCTCGCCCGGGTAGTAGCCCAGTTCGTGGCCGGGACGATGCGGGTCGACAACTGTGATGGCGAGATCCGTCTTGTAGAACGAGAAGTCGTTGTTCCCACCGTCCCACACGATCACGTCGCAACCGTCGGGATCCTCTTCGGCCGCCCGGATGATCGCCTCGTAGTCGGCGCCGGCGTAGATCACGTTGCCGCGCACGATGTGCGGCTCGTACTCCTCCATCTCCTCGATGGTGCAGTCGTGCTTCTCGAGATCGGCGATCTCGGCGAAGCGCTGCACCCTCTGTGCGACGAGATCGCCGTACGGCATCGGATGGCGGATGGCGACGACTTTGAGCCCCTTGGCCATCAGCTTCTCGACGACTGCCCGCGACGTCTGCGACTTGCCGGCTCCGGTCCGCACTGCGCAAACCGAGACCACCGGCTTGGTGCTCTTGATCTGGGTATCGCCGGGCCCCAGCAACGTGAAGGAAGCGCCGGCGGCCTGGACGATGGCGGAGACACCCATGACGTGCTGGTAAGAGATGTCGCTGTAGGAGAACGCACACTCGTCGGCGCCCAGCTCGGCAATCAGCCTCGGCAGCTCCTCCTCGGCGTGGATCGGGATTCCATTCGGGTAGAGCGGTCCCGCCAGTTCCGGTGGGTAGGTCCGATCGTCGATGCCGGGGATCTGCTCGGCAGTGAACGCCACGACTTCGACGTCGTCATCCGCCCGGTAGCGGGTGTTGAAGTTGTGGAAGTCGCGTCCGGCGGCTCCGATGACGATTACTTTGCGCTTTGCCATTTGACTCTCCGTCTCGTGTTGATCTGGTGACTTTGTCGACTCTTCCGGGTTAGTAGCCCGGTACCTGTTTGGGGAAGTAGTCCTGCATCTTCCCCTCGCGATAGACGTCGGCTGTGGCGCAGTGGAGACCTCCGCCGAACGGGCCGACGGCCCAGAAGGGCACCGGGATGACCTCGAACCCGAGCTGGGAGAACTGCTCCTGCTGGGCCTTCTCCTGCTCCTCGACGAATATCGTCTTGTCGTCGAGCAGCAGCGTGTTCATCGAGAGCCAGACGCTGCAGAAGCACAGCGGCGGTTTCTTGTCGAGCGCGGGCTCGGCGCACGGGACGATCTCCCAATCGTTGATTGCGAAGAGCTCCTTCATCTCCTCGGTCAAAGGGACCCGTTGCCGGTTGCTGAGAGCCAACCCCGGCCGCAGGGGGATGAAGGTGGCATCGATGTGCATCGGGTGGCCCTCGTAGAACAGCACTTCATGCACCCGGTGGTCGGAGAAGTGGCGGCGCAGCCAGTCGATGCCCGCCCCGTTGGTGGTCGTCGAGCGCTGCACGAAGAGATCCTTGCCAAACCGACCGATGTCGGCGGCGTCGAAGAGGGGCTCCTCCTCTGTGAGGTTCCACTGCTTGTTCTTGGTGAACTTCTCGATCTGCTCCTCGTCGGAGAACGACTCGGCCCATTCCCAGAACTCGATACCCTCGACGTAGGACTTGTCGGAGAGGCGC
>CAMYIJ010000149.1 GCA_947258375.1 uncultured Acidimicrobiaceae bacterium | reverse complement strand
ACATGAGTGCGGTGTATCTGTACGTCGATGATGCCGACGCCCTCTATCGAGAGTGGAGTCAGGCGGGGATCGACGGGCGCCTGATCCAGCCGACCGATACGAGCTACGGACTTCGGGAAGGGGCCTGTCTCGACCGGGACGCCAACCTCATCCGATTCGGATCCGGCATCACGCCCAGGGACTGATCCACACTCCGAAGTGATGCTCGGCGCTGTTTCGGAATCGGTGTGTTATCGCGCCCGATCTGACGATCTGCGTAGGCGATACCCCGCGGCGATCACTGCAACGGGCAGGAGAACTGCCAGTGAGTATGCAATTGTGAAGAAGTACTCCGGGTCACCGACCAACTCGTCGTTGTGCCAGGTGCAGTAGGTGGCTGGCGGCCACCACGACCAATTGACGTTCCCGTAGTAGGAGCTCTGCTCGGGATGGAGACACCGGAAGAGGAAATCGGCCTGATCGAGGATGATAAAGAGGATGCCGGCAGCCAGCCACAGTCCGCCAAACTGCAGATAGCCCGATCCGCGCTGACGAGCGCTTCGCGCCATGCTCTCTCGATCCTGGGGGGTGGTCCTCACTTGCTCGTGTGCGATTCTCTGCACGTGCGGTGGCCACCCTTCAATGAACGCCGCGACTGCGGGGTCCGATGGCTCAACGTTCGCGACAAACGAAGCCGCAACAAGGTCTTCGACGCGCGGGTCATCAGATTGCGCTGCTCGTTCAAGGAATTCGAGAGATCTAGCAACGGTGCCACTGTTCCCGTCGGAATGGGCCCACAGGACGAATCGCGTGAGGTCACCGAACAGGACTTCGTGAAGCACCTTGCCGTTCTGGTCGATCAGATGTTTATCAAGTACCGGCCGAAACTCCGGCACCGCGGCCACCAGCGCCAGATGCACAGTTCCAAAACGGACAGAATCCACCCGCCCATAGTGCCACCCCGCGGCCTCCGTTCATAACGTGCAGAACCGAGAGATATCCGGCAGATAGGTGCAGTCGAGGATGACGATCGTCACGGTGAGTGTTCGAGGCGCCGCTCGCGGAGGTGCCGATCGGGGGCGGTCGGCGGAATGTGCGATATGCCTCCATATTCGGTGATCGGCGTGGTGCCTTTCGACCCGATGACGCCTCCTGTCGACGCATCGGGCACTTGGGCTCTTGCGGACGGAACGGGTGTGAGGAATCCTGAGATGAGACAACAAACCTCTTGAAGCGAACGGATGGGGATGTCCGTGGTTGACGAGGCTGTCGCGGAGGAACGGTTCCGGCGCATCTATGCGGCCTATGAGCGGCAGGTGTATGCGTATTGCCTGCGTCGTATCGATCGCGACGAGGCGATCGACTGTACGGCCGATACGTTTCTGGTGGCGTGGCGGCGGATCGCCGACGTGCCGGACGGTGACACGGCGCTGCCGTGGCTCTACCGCACCGCCCACCATGTCATCGGGGATCGCTACCGAAGCCGGACCCGAAGCCGCGCCCTGGTTGATGCACTCAAAGCAAACCCAACCACAGACCAGGTGGATGAACCCGAGACGGTTGTGGTGCGCCGAGAGGCCGACACCTCGGTGCTCGACGCGCTACGAAGGTTGCGGCCGACGGATCAGGAGGTGCTGCGGCTTGCCGTCTGGGAGGAGCTTTCTCACCGTGAGATCGGTGAGCTGCTCGGATGCTCGGCACATGCCGTGGACCAACGAGTCCATCGGGCAGCCAAGCGCCTCGGCCGTGAGTTGCACACCAAGGCTGAGTACGCGTCCGGAGTGGCGCCTCGTTTTGACGCACCGGGAGGTGAATGATGGTCAACACCGAGCATGTCCTTGAGCAGATGCGAGCCGCCAACCCGGCCCCGTCGCTCGAACAACTGGCAGTTGACGACCTCGACCTGGTGCGCGACAGCGTTGCACGCGGGAGGTCTGCCACAACGACCCCGATGACAGAACCACCGCAAACTCGTGCCGCTCGGTTGACCACACGGCAAGGGCTGCGCCCGGTACTGGTTGCCGGGCTCGCGTTGATCCTGGTGCTCGGCACCCTCGGTGGTGGGCTACTGCTGGTCGGCGGCGACGAGAGTCCGACAGCGACTGGAGGGTTCGTCTGCCCGCCCGGCTCGACCCCCAACCATCCGGGCCCGGCCGACCAGCCACGTCCGCCGGACCACAGGCCCATGACATTTGATCCAGGCTCTGGTCACGTGCTCATGCTCGACTGGCCCAGCGTCAGAAACGAGCCCGAGGGCTTATGGACGTTCGACGTCTGCACCAACACGTGGACGACGGCGTCCGCGCCAGGTGACTGGGATTGGGTTTCGGATTTTGTGTACGACGTCGACTCGGAGCGTGCCATCGCCTTTACCCGCGTGGACGAGAGCGCGGTGAACGTGTGGGCCTATGAGCCCGCTACGCAGAGGTGGACAAGGAAGAGCGACTGGGCGGTCGATTGGAGGGCCCACCCCGACTTTCCCCACCCCGAGGCAGTGTACGACCCGGTCAGCGGCCTCGTTGTTGCGCGAGAGCCGTTCCTATCCGTGATGGGGACCTACGACGTTGACACCGACACCTGGACCGAGATCGACCAGGGACCGATCCTGCCACCTGCGCTCGATGTCGAGCTCCTCACCTACGACGCCTCGGTGGACCGGCTGATCCTGTACGTTGCATCTGATGGCGACCCCGACGTCCTCCTGGGCAGCACCTGGGAATTCGACCTCCGGGCTGGCCGCTGGGAGGAGCAGGAGACCGATACCCCGGCAGAACCCGGCTTCGGATGGGCGCCGACCGGCGAAGAGTTCGTCTACGACGAGGCGAATGAAGTCTCGATCCTCTTCGCTAGCAGGTACCTGGCTACCTACGACGCCTCCGAGCAACGCTGGACTGTTGTGCCTCACGAGAGCTACGCAGCCGCCAAGAGATTCTTCCGGGTTTTCTCAAACGCCTACGACCTGGTGAACGAACGGGTCCTGATCCTGGGTGGCGAAGGCTACGCAGGGCAGGACCCCATCATCGCCTTCGACGTCGCAACCGGCGAATGGATCACACTCATCGAGTCCGCCACCGAGTGACAACGCCCTACGTAGCCCCTCCACATCATTCAACCGGCCCCGCCGGTCCCCCATCTGGGAGTACCACTGGCCTATCCGCTCGCAGATAGCGCATATCAACGCTCAGGCCAGCCAACCGACCCACTTGACGGCAACGCATAACCGGCAGTTCTGAACCGCTCCTCGACGTGCCGTTATGCGTGGATAGGTAAAAGGGGCGATATCGCCCATATCCGACGATCTGTGTGGGTCTGGTTCGGCCACCGGCTTCTGAAACTGGTCCGCGGGTCAGTCGATGGTGAACTGCACCAAGGGCGCGTCCTTGACCCACCGTGGAAGGATGTGGTCGGCCTTAGCCGGCTCGTTGTCCCAACTCTTGGTGAGTATTCGGTACAGCACCTTCGCTCGCTCATCTTCGTTGGTGATCTCTTCCGCCGCGGCCGAAACGTCTGCGGTCAGGCCGCGCTTCAGGTGGACCGTGAACTCGGGATTGGCGTTCATGTTCGCCAGCCAGTCACGTTTGAATCCCGGCTTACCCGTGATGTAGGAGCTCCCGTCGAAGTGATGGAAGACGATCCCAATCCGGTGATTTCTTCCGCTCCTCGCTCCGACCGTCGTGATATCGACGACGACGACGCCGCGTCAAGAGCGTTCTTGACTGCTTTATCCATACGGCTTTGAACCGGACTGAGAGTCGACGTATTCCTCGACCGCCAAGCCGTCCCTGCTAGTCGCTACTTAGCCGGTGACAACAAACACGAGGACCCCTGCGGCGACGACGAGAGTCGACACCGCAGCGAGAGTCGTGGCGGCATAGTTGCGGTTTCGGGCGGCTCCCAGCAGTATCAGGGCCGGAATCAGCCCCGCCAAAACCGCCCACCCGGCCCCTGCAGCGATCCCGCCCACAGCTACACCTATCACGGCGATGACCGCTGCCAATACCAGCATGATGGCGATCAGTCGACCTGATCGAGCCTCTCCGAGACGGACCCCCAGCACCCGTTTGCCGGCAGCGGTATCGGACTCAATATCCGGGAGTTCGAAGGCGAGCATCATCGCCATATGAACTGGGAGCAAGATACCGATTGCCCACCAAAGGGCGACACTGGCCGGTGCCTGCTGAACAGCCCACCCAATGACAGGAACCGCGACGACCACCACCAACGAAGTCGCCAGTTCACCCCAACCCGTCGCCAGCAGACGAATCGGGGGCATCGAATAGCCCCAAGAGACGGCGAGGGTTGTCAATCCGACGCCAGCGGCGAGCGGGGACCCAACGGCGACCACCGCAGCCAAGATCACTCCGATAGTCGTTGAGACCCACGCCGCCCGCAGAGCTACCTCAGGTTTGAGATCACCCGAAACCAGAACACCGCTCCCCCCGGAAAACATCGTGCGCCGGTCGACCGCCCGATCCACCTCACGATCCGCGTACTCGTTGACGAAGTGCGCCGTGATCTGCATAGAGGTCACCATGGCCTGTCCGAGTGCGTATTCGAACCAGGCGATATCGCCGGCCCCAGCTGAACCGAGCGCAAAGAGAAGCGCACCGCCCAGCAGAAAGTGCGGCCGGCTCAGTTTCACGAACGCCAACAGAGGACCCATCCAGGGATTGTCGCACTTCGTACCCGCCGGACGCTCAAACCAACCCAGCCGCCCCCCCGTACGCCCCATGCGGGTGAATCCACAAAGAAACCCACGCACAACAACGGCAAACAAGACGACCCGCCCCACCTGATGGTGATGTGGCGTGTCGCTGCGAACCGTGCAGTGACGAGCTGTGCGGAAGGATGAGACGGTCGTGAGCTTCACCGCCGAGATCGTCTTCATCTGGGCTGCCAGACGTGAGCTGCGAACCCAACAGAACACCAGCCGCATTTGACCAGGTCGGAGGCCAATGCGGCTCCGACCTCAGCCAGTCGGGTCAACCCACTCCCGACTCAGCAGACCCTCTCCAGGGTCGCCCTCAGGAACCAGCCGAGCGACGACGGCAACTAGTCAGGCAACTACTACAGGTAGCCGACAGAGCAGCGCAAGAAGTGCCGCTCGGCGCTATTCGGCTGAACGGGCGTTATGTCGCGAGATCAGGTGATCGGCACTCCTCAGAGTCTGAGAGTCGATTGCAGTGTTGCAGCAGGCCAGATCGGATCGTGCACCTTTGATCGGCATGGGAACCCA
>CAMYIJ010000148.1 GCA_947258375.1 uncultured Acidimicrobiaceae bacterium | reverse complement strand
CGAAGGACAACAGGTCCGCACCACCACCGACAGTGCCACCTGCGGCGCGTTCGCGACATACGACTCAGCGATGTTCGCCCCCGGCGGATAGGAGCAGAGTGCAGGCGACGGTGCCGTCGAATCCGATGTCGGCGTCACGGCATCACGCGTTATCGAGCCGCTCGAACCGTGCCACAGCTTCGCCGATAATGTCGGGGATGGCCTGCTGCCGTGCGTCTGCGGTGATTGTGTCGCGCACACCGGCATCCAGCCCTGCGAGGAGCGAATCGAGCCTGTCGCGTTCCAACTCATAGGTGGGCGATAGGGTGGTGGTCGGTGCGGAGGTTCCGGCGAAGCGCGCTGCTGCCTCGAGATCTCCCACCGCCGCAGCTAGTAGCGCGGCGCGCACCAGATGGTCTCCGCCACGCCGCCCACTCGAGTCGACGGCGAGCACACCTCGCAGTGCGGCGCCGAGATGCCTTGCGGCAGCGCTCATGCGACCTCGACCGAGCTCGACCATAGCGAGGAAACTGTTCATGGTTACGGCGCAGGTCTCATCGCCAATAAGCTCGAGGTCATCCAGTGCCTCCCGGAGGAAGGCCTCGGCCCTCAGGTGGTCGCCGCCGGCAAATGCCGCCATGCCAACGGTCCTGGTCGCGTGGGCGTACCAGACGACATCGCCGATTTCGGCAGCTGTCTCCCGCGCCTGGCTGCAGACGTCCTCAGATTCTGCCAGCCGGTTCATGCTGAGATACCACGCGCCCAGGTTGTACAGCGTGAAGGCCACGTTCCATCGATCGCCAAGTGCCGCGAAACCATCTCGGCTCACAAGGTGATGACGGACGACCGCCTCCGGGTCCACGGCCACGTCCCCGAGGTAGCGGCTGACGAACGCCGTGCCCCATGGATCCCCCAGTTCCTCGAACATGGCGTGGCTCTCATCGAGACGGACTCGGGCCTCCGATTGATCGCTGTATGCCGCAACGTAGCCGCGGAGGAACGTCACCCACGCCAGGCTCGGGCTTGGCCCCTGGGCCCTGTACGCCTGGAGCGCTTCGTCGAGGTTGGGAGCGAATGTGAGATTGGCCCGGATGATCTCACCGCACCCGGCGCGAGTGATTGCATGCGCTCTCCAGAGTGACGACGCCCCCTCGACGTCGAGTCCCCGGTGGGTCCACCTGGCGGCCTCGCGCCAGTAGCCCCTGACGAACCAGAACCACCCCATTGCAGAAATCAGGCGGAGGGCGCCGTCGGGATCACCATTGTTGAGGCACCAGCTGATAGCGGCCCGCACGTTGTCGTGCTCATGTTCGAGCCGGGTCCACCATTCGCGTTGGTCGGCACCGCGGATGCCCGAGTCGGCGCTCTCGGCGAGTGTCGTGAACCAGTCGCGAAAGCGGCGGCCGATCTCGGGTGCCTCCGCCGCCAGGACGAGCTGCTCGAACGCATACTGGCGGATCGTCTCGAGCAACCGGTAGCGGCCGTCGTCGACCTCGATGAGTGACTTGTCGACCAGTTCGTCGAGGGCCTCGAGTGTCGCCGTCGTGTCGTCGTCTCCGGCGACGCTGGAGGCGGCGTCGAGCTTCAGCCCGCCGGCGAACAATGCAAGGCGGCGAAGCAGCCGGCGCGCCTGATCCGAGAGCAGGTCGTACGACCAGTCGATGGCGGCTCGCAGCGTCTGCTGCCGTGGTGGTGCTGTGCGGGTGCCTTGAGTGAGGAGGGCGAATCGCTCGTCGAGTCTTGTCCCAAGATCTACCATAGACATGGTACGGGACCTGGCCGCGGCGAGTTCTAGCGCTAGCGGGATTCCGTCGAGGGTCCTGCAGATGCTCACAACATCGGCCCGATTGTGGTCGTCTACGGCAAAGTCGTGTTGGTGGATGCGCACCCGATCCACGAGCAACCTGACCGCCTCGGCACTCAGTACATCTTCCAATTTGTCGCCGATCGCCGGCACGGCGAGCGGTCTGACGTGGAAGTTGGCTTCCCCGCCAATTCCCAGCTGCTCGCGGCTGGTTGCCAGGATGCTGAGACCTGCGCATCCGTCCAAGAGTCTGTCTACGAGCTCAGCCGTCGGGGCCACCAGGTGCTCGCAGTTGTCGAGCACTAGAAGGAAGCGCTTGTCGCGGAGGTGATCGACGAGCACGCGACCTGGATCCGCCGCGTGGCTCCCCGGCTCCCCAAATGAAAGAAGAACGTGCTCGGCGAGAGTGTCGGGATCGCTCAATGCGGCCAGTTCGATGTACCGGGCCCCGTCGGGGCTGGTTTCGAGTGCCTGTCGTGCCGCTTCGAGTCCCAGCCGGGTCTTGCCGCATCCGCCCACGCCGGTGAGCGTCACACAGCGGTAGTCGGCGAGGAGGCGCCGGATGTCTGCCAGCTCCGTCTCTCGACCGATGAAGCTGTCGCGCGGATTCGGAAGGTTGTGCGAGATCGGCACGGTCGTCGGCGACTCGATGCTCTCATCCTGTAGCAGAATCGCCTCCTCGAGGCGCCGTAGTTCGATGGAAGGCTCGATTCCCAGTTCCTCTCCGAGCAGGGTGGAAGCGGACTGGAAAGCGCGGAGCGCATCAGCCTGACGGCCGGATCGATAAAGCGCCAGCATGAGCTGGGTCCAGAAGGTTTCCCGGAGCGGGTGGCGCTCGACCAGTTCCTCCAGCTCGGCGGTGAGCCGGCGATGGCGACCGAGCGCCATATCGCTGGTTATCCGAGCCTCGAGCGCCTCGAGTTGCCTCTCTTCCAGACGAGTCGCCTCGAGCTGGGCAAACGGGTGGTCATCGAGATCGGCCAGCGCTTTGCCGCGCCAGAGGTCGAGGGCATCGCCCAGTCGGTCGGCGGCAAGAAGGTGGGCATCGACCCGTTGGTGTTCGAGAGATTTGTCGAGCAGGCGTTCGAACCGCGCCGCATCGATCTCATCCGGCTCCGTCTCGAGCATGTAGGCCGAGCCGGCCGTGGTGATGGAAGCTCCATCTCCCAGCCGCCGTCGCAGCCGGGAGACGTAGGAGCGCAGTGTCTTGGTCGCAGTCTGGGGCGGTTCGTCTCCCCAGAGTTCGTCGACCATCCGGTCCACGGAGACGGCTGTACCCGCATTGACTACGAGAAGGGCCAGCAGCGCCTTCTCTTTCCGACCCCCGATTGCGATGACTTCTCCATCGTGGGAGACCTCGAGAGGCCCCAGGATGCGGAATTCCATCTTTGAAGAGTAGGGCTTCGCCCCGGCACCGTCCCGAGCCACAGGCGCGAGCCCTTATGTCACCGCGGCAAGCTGAACCGAAGGCATACCGGTGACAAAGCTGAGCTGCTCGAGAACTTCATACCGTTCTATCGCGAAGTCGGAGAAGGCCTCGTTGGATGTGAGGCCGGCTACCAACTCGCTGCCCAGGTACCGGTCGGCGGCGCCCCGGTCGGCAAACACGTGGAATCCGCCGACAGTCTCGCCGTCCCGGATCCAGACCTTGGTGATCAGACCGGGGATCGACCGGAGTTGTTCGGCGTAGGCCGTGAAGGGTGCCTCAAGCGCCTCGATCGGTGCCGCCGACTGGAAGGTGATGAGTACGCCGTGCATGGGTGATCCTCCTGTTTCGGTGATCCGCGGTGTGCGGTCGCTGCCTCTCATCAATCCCACGGCCGGGTTGCAGGAATGTTGCAGCCGCTCGGGTCAGCCCGTCGACCGACTGCAACCGGGTCGCAATGTGAGTCGGATTGGATAGGGCCACGATCGAGCGAGGAGCCACCATGATCACCGATCTCTTCAGTGCCACACAACGAAGCCGAACGATTCCGTTCCTGGTGATCGGAGCGGTTGCGGCGCCGCTGTTGCTGACTGCGCCCGCTCATGCAGCTGATGCCGAGCAAGGATCGCCGATAACGGTGACATTCTCGGTGGCCCGCGGAGAAGACGACGGCTTCGTTCGTCTCCCCGCAGGACCGGACGGAAGATGTGACCAGCTTGCAGATGGGTCGGCACTGATCGACCTCGAGGGACCTCAGTTGCTCGCCGGACACAGTGCTGGATCGACCTCCGTCGCCGGGTTCCGCTTCGATGTCGACATCCCGCCGGAGGCCACGCTGCTCGACGCCAGGCTCCGATTGTGGAATGCCTCCCAGACGGTCATTCGGCGCGATGAGCCTTCGTTTTTCGATGTGGCGGTCGTATCCCCCGACTATGCCGCCCCGTTCTCGACGGCCCACACACCGCTGCACCCATACTGCATAGGCGATCCGGCGAGCGACGTGTTCCCGGACTCGGCGCTGTGGGAGCTGAGCGGCGGCGGCGCATACGAGAGCCCCCGGCTCGATTCGATGATCGAAACCTTCCGTGCGGCGCCGGGGTGGCAAACCGGGTCGTCCATCGAGCTGGTGATGTGGCCCGTCCTCGGTAGCCCCATCAAAGTCGACACGTTCGAGGGAGATCCGACCCGCGCGGCGTCCTTGTCGATCACGTACTCGATGCCGACACCGGACCTGGAGACCCAAGGAGCGGCTTACCCCGAACTAGCTGGAGCTACGCTCGGCGACCAGGGCCAGATTTCGGTGACTACGGTCTCGCCTTGGGAGGGCTACGACGTGTGGGACGTGTGGCGGCTCCGCATCCACGCAATCACAATCGTCGATGACCACGAGATCACAGGCCGCGGCGACATCTCCTTCTCGGCTGCCATGCGGCTGCCCGAACTGGATCCGGCGCATTCGCTCTGCCCGCCATGGGTCAGTGACACGAGTTGCACCGACGCCGAACACAGTCTCGTCACCTGGTGCTGGCCGCCGGGCACCAAAGAGGCATGGGCCGAGATCGACTACGAGAACAACCACCACTTGCGCGACTCGCGACCCCTGCCCTTCGGCGTGCTAGGTGTCTACGACCCGTACCTTCACGCTGGATGTGTCGAGCGGGGCGGCACGTACCAGATGGGTTCCGGCGACTCGATGACCTTCGATCCTCCGCTGACAACCGAACCGATGCTCCTGCAGCACCGCGTCGGCGACTACGACGGGATCTTCGACGTCATCGACTACGAGCCTTTCGAAACAGTAATGCGAGAAGAAGCAGACCTGATCGCGGACCTCACCGGGGTCGAAGAGGGGCACCTCGCCATCGGCGCTTACATGGTGGGTGGCGGCGATTTTGTCTACGACTGGCTTGGGCGGGAAGCCTGGGCCGTTGGCTACCCCGGTAACGACGGCGAGGTCGCGACTCTTCCCATCTGGACCGACGACCCGGAGGAACCCGCGGCCTTCATCGAGTACAGCTTCGAGGTCCAGGAGATAGCAACCTGGAATGTGGCCTGGGCGGTGTATCTGCACGAGTTGGCACCCGGCCACTACCGATGCGCCGGCGTGGGAGTGCGTCCCACTGTCGGTGGGCGCGGCGGTTGTCGGGAACTTCAGGTCGTCATGTCTGGAGCCCGGCACCTACACCGTCCATCAAGGGGATTCGCGAATCGAAAACGTCCCGGCGAGCGATCCGACTGTGCCGAGTGCGACCTTTACGCTCGTGAAATATGCGGTCGGCGTGCCCGCGCCGGTCTGCCTCGGCGGAGAGTGTCCGACGTCGAGCATCCTCGTCGGCGAGTTCGGCACGCCGCGCTGGGTGCTCGTGGCGACGGGTCTCATCGTGATCTGTGCGGGAGCGGGCCTTGTCGTTACCGGGATGTTCGATCGGCGGCGTTGGATGGGCGCGATCTCCGGAGTGACGGCCGGGATCCTGACCGTGGCAGTGCTCACTGTGATTCCCGGTGGAGTCGCCTCGCCGACCACACCAGACCGGGTCGTGTTCGAATCCGACGTAGAGCTCGCCGCTGGGGTACCTGCACCGCAACTGAAGCCCGAGGCTGATGGCGCGCTCTCCGGCGCCGCGGCTGAAGGCAGTTCGACGACCTCACCTGTCACGGCCTCGACAGCGGGGGCGACATCGTTGCCGCCATCGGTATCGGGCGCATCGACGACCGTGCCGACAAGCGTGCCGCCGACGACGACCGCCGGCCCCGGATCAACAACGACTACCACATCCGTCGAGCCGCCCTCGACGACGCAGCCGCCCTCGACGACGCAGCCGCCCTCGACGACGCAGCCGCCCTCGACGACGCAGCCGCCCTCGACGACGCAGCCGCCCT
>CAMYIJ010000147.1 GCA_947258375.1 uncultured Acidimicrobiaceae bacterium | reverse complement strand
AAGAGAAGAAGAAGAAGGTCTACGTCGTCAAGCAGGTCCGGTTCAAGCCGCCGCCGCCGAAGCAGCAGCAGGAACTGCCCAAGCCGAAGGCGAAGAAGGTGCCGATCCCCGATCCCACCCCGGACGAGCCGGAGCCGATTCGGTTGCCCGAGGAGATCGAGCCCGACATCGAGATGCCTGACACGGACGTCATCTTCGGCATTCCGGAGGGCCCACCGCCGGACGAGCCGAGCGGGCCGATCCGCGTCGGTGGCGACGTCAAGCCGCCCGAGAAGATCAACTACCCGTCGCCGCAATACACCGAGATCGCTCGCAAGGCGCGCATTCAGGGCGTCGTGATCGTCGAGGCGATCATCGACAAGTCGGGCAAGGTCACCAATGTGAAGGTCCTCAAGGGACTGCCGATGGGCCTGGACCAGGCCGCAGCCGACGCCGTCGCGCGCTGGACCTTCAAGCCGGCCACGCTCAACGGCAAGCCGGTGGCGGTGATCTACAACCTGACGGTCAACTTCCAGCTCCAGTAAGGGGAAAGATGGCATTTCAGGGGTCGCTCGCCGAGCTGCCTCTCCCCGACATACTCCAGCTGGTTGCGGTCTCCGGAAAGACCGGCAGTTTCACGATCAGAAACGAGCGGGACACCGGAGAGATCTACCTGTTGAACGGGCAGATCGTGCATGCCGTCCTCGGTGGTATGGAGGGAGAGGAAGCGGTCTACGAGCTCGCTATCTGGACCGATGGCGACTTCGTCTTTTCCCCGAACGACAAGAGCGTCCCCACCACCATCAGCAAGTCGAATACGAGCCTCCTGATGGAGGCGGCCCGACGGATCGACGAATGGAAGGTGCTGTCGAAGCGCGTGCCCTCTACGCGCCTCGTGCCGGTATTCACGGAGGACGGCGGCGGCGCGACCATCACACTCAGCCCGGCCGAGTGGTCGGTCATCCGCAAGACCGACGAGCGGCGCTCGATCGAGGACATCGCCCATGCCGTCGGCACCAGCGCCTTCGATACCGCCAAGGTCGTCTACGGCCTGATCACCAGCGGACTCCTGGCGCTGGCGGAGAATCTCCACGATGAGCCTGCCCAGGGTCGCCATCTGCTCCTGCTTCATGCCGGCCGTCGTGACGGAAGTCGTGCCGATCCGGATCCCTGACGTGACGAAAGCCGAGCGCGGATCGTTGGGAATCGAGTTGCGGTTCAGCGTGATGCCCATGTCGTCGAGCAAGGTCGCCGCCTCTTTCCCGGTGAGATCGTCGTCAATTGACCGCATATCGCTGAGGAACATGTGGTTGTCGGTGCCGCCCGACACTATACGGGCGCCTTCCTCTTTCATCGTGTCGGCAAGGACGGCGGCGTTGCGGACGACCTGGCCGGCGTACGCATGGAACTCGGGAGTGGACGCGATCTCGAAGCACAGTGCCTTGCCGGCAATCTGCGAGTTGATCGAACCACCCTGGGCGGCCGGGAAAACGGCCTTGTCGATCGCTGCCGCATACTCCTCGGTGGAGAGGATCAAACCTCCGCGCGGGCCCCGCAAGGCCTTGTGGGTCGTGGCCGTCACGACGTGGGCGTGCGGCACCGGATTCGAGTGTGCTCCGCCGGCGATTAGTCCGATGATGTGAGCCGCGTCCACGAGGAAGATCGCGTCGACCTCGTCGGCGACCCGGCGAAAAGCAGCCCAGTCGATGGTTCGCGAGTAGGCCGAGTAGCCGGCAACGACCATCTTCGGCCGGTGCTCCTTGGCGAGACGCAGCACTTCGTCCATGTCGATGATCTCTGAATCCGGGTCAACGCCATATGCGACGAAGTTGAAGAGCCGACCCGAGAAGTTGACCGGTGATCCGTGAGTGAGGTGCCCGCCCTGGTCGAGTCGCATACCGAGGATCGTGTCGCCCGGCTCGAGGAGCGCCAGGTAGGCGCCCAGGTTTGCCGACGAGCCGCTGTGGGCCTGAACGTTGGCATGGTCGGCGTAGAAGAGCCGCTTGGCCCGGTCGATAGCGAGTTGCTCTATCTCGTCGATTACCTCACAACCCTCGTAGTAGCGGCGTCCCGGATATCCCTCCGAGTACTTGTTGTTCAGAACCGAGCCCGATGCCTGCATCATCGCCGTCGAGACGAGGTTCTCGGAGGCGATGAGCTGGATGTGACTGTTCTGCCGAGCCGCATCTTTCGCGATCAGGTTCGCCAGCTCGGCATCCACCTGGTCAATAGTCCGGCGATCGATCATCAACTACCTCAACTCGGAATCGAGACGAGGGTAGTCGGAGTCGAGCCGCTTCGATTCTGGCGTCAGACATCGGCAGATATTCCGCTCTCTGACGCCAAAAAAGGCGCGACTCCTATACGGCGACGGGTCCCTGTCGGAGAACAAAGGGGGTGGGTTTGGTGAGGTCGACGACCGTGGAAGGGAATCCTCCACCGGAGTTGCCGTCGATGTATTGCGCCACACCGCCACCAAGGACTTCGGCCGCCTCGTCTGCGTTCAGCGCCGGACGGTCGCCGGACTTGTTGGCTGAAGTGACGACCAGTGGCCCGAATTCTTCGAGCAACGCGAGGGCGACCGAGTGATCCGGACAACGGACTCCCACGGTGCGAGCCTGGGCGTCGCCAATCCACCTTGGTACCGATTCGAGGCGACGCAGCACGAGCGTGAGTCCCCCCGGCCAGTGCTCGTCGGCGAGGTCCAATGCCACATCGGAGAACTTGACGAGGCTGATCGCCTGATCCATGTTGGCCACCAATACCGCCAGCGGCTTCGAGGAGTCGCGACCCTTCAAATGGGCGAGAGCGTTTACCGCCTCTTCCTGATACGGATCGGCGGCGACGCCATATACCGTGTCGGTTGGAAATCCAACTAGCTCGCCTGCTGCGAGGTGGCCGACTGCGTACGAGATCTCCGATTGGGTCACGCCATGCCTTTCTGCGCTATGAGGAAGCGATCACTTCCTGCCAGGTCTTTGATGATTTCCGGTTTGAGGTCGGCGGCCATATCGAGGAGAGCAGCTCGCTGACCCTCTCCGATCTCACACGCCAGCAGCCCGCCCGCAGCCAGCCAGTCCGGCGCCCGGGCGACAATCCGGCGCAGCACGCTCAAACCGTCGGGTCCGGCGAAGAGGGCCACGGCCGGTTCATGATCCCGCACTTCGGGCGGAAGCGCTGAGTGCTCCCCCGTCGCGATATAGGGAGGGTTCGAGATCACGAGATCCACTCTGCCACGAATATCGGAGGGAAGTGGGGCGAACAGGTCGCCGTGATAGAGGGCAACATGCGCGCCGACGGTTGCAACGTTGTCCCTCGCGACCTCCAGCGAGGCCGCGGAAACGTCAACGGCGTGCACTTTTGCATCCGGGAAACTCTGTTTCAGGGCAATGGCGAGGTTCCCGGAACCGGTGCCGAGATCGACGACGATTCGCGGGGGGCGGTCGGCCAGCAACTGCGTCACCAGCTCCCAGAGTTGCTCCGTCTCGGGTCGGGGAATCAGCACCCGGGGGTCGACGGCAACTTCGATAGAGCCGAACTGTGAAGTCCCCTCGATGTACTGGAGCGGCTCCCCGGACCGACGCCGATCCGCCAGCTCACCAAATCGAGCGGCGCCGGCGTTGTCGAGGGTGTCGTCGCGGTAGAGGCTCGTGCGGTCGCGTCCCGTTGCAGCCTCGAGAAGCCGATCGGCTTCGTGCGCCGGAAGCCCGGAGTCGGCGGCAAGTGAGCGCCCCGAAATCACCCGTCGTCCCGTTGTCGTCATGAGTCCCCTGCCAGTACGTCGGCCGCTGCCTGGGCCATCAGGCCCTCATGGAACCCGTCGAGATCGCCGTCGAGAATGGCCGGAAGGGAGTGGACCGTCATTCCGATGCGATGATCGGTGACCCGATTCTCCTTGAAATTGTACGTGCGGATCTTCTCGGCTCTTTCGCCCGTGCCGACCTGCATCCGCCGGGCGTCCGAGCGCTCCCCCATCTGTTCTTCGAGTTGCTGTTGATACAGCCGGGCCCGAAGCACCCGCATCGCTTTGAGCTTGTTCTGCAACTGTGACTTCTCGTCCTGGCAGGACACCACCATGCCCGTCGGCTTGTGAGTGATCCGGATTGCGGAGTCGGTTGTGTTCACCGATTGGCCGCCGGGGCCGGTCGACCGCATAGTCTCGATTTCGAGGTCGTTGTCGTGGATCTCAACCTCGACGGCCTCGACCTCAGGCAATACGGCCACTGTCGCGATCGACGTGTGGATGCGGCCTTGCGATTCCGTCTTGGGCACACGCTGCACTCGATGGGGCCCCGCTTCCCACTTGAAACGCGAGTACGCCCCTTTGCCTTTGACGGCGAACTGGCCGAACGCAAGCCCGCCGCCGTCGGCCCACGACAGGTCGATCGGCTCGGTCGCCCACCCGTGGCGTTCCGCGAACCGTTCATACATCCGATGCAAGTCGGTGGCCCACAGACCCGCTTCATCACCGCCGGCGGCGGGCCGCAGTTCGACGATGACGTCCTTCTCGTCGTCAATGTCCTTGGGAACCAGTAGCACCTGGAGCCGGGTCACGATGCGCTCGAGGTCTTGTTCGCTCTCGGACTGCAAGCTGTTGAGGTATTCCCGCATATCGGGATCTGCTTCGGCCTCGAGCATTTCGGCGGCCTCGCCCATTTCTGCAGCGGCATCGTTGTACTCACGATACGCCTCCACAACCGGTTTCAGCTCGGAATGGAGAATGCCCAGCTCCTTCAGCCGATTGGGATTCGTCGAGACGTCGGGTGCGGCCATGGCGGACAATGTCTCCTCGAAACGTTCCTCCATCTCGTGGAGCCGTTCGAGAACTCGCTCATTGAGCCGATTCATTGCGGCGGGGCCTCCTCAGAGGTCCTCTCGGCGGCCAGCGCGGCTTCGTTCACGGGGCCCCGGCTGTGCACGTCGGCGAGCTCGGTTTCATCGAGCGCGTTCAACAGGCTGGCAATGGCGACCTCGACCTGATCGTCCGTTGGCTCCTTCGTGGTGATTGCCTGGAGCCACATCCCCGGCCGGCTCGCCCACGCCATCCAGGGGGCGTTGGCCGCCAGCTTCAACACCTCATAAGACAGGCCCGCCAGCACCGGAATGAACACGACGCGTGCGGCAATCTGCCACGCCAGTGGCAGCGTCGCCAGCGTCAGGAAGACGAAGAATGCGACGAGCGCCACGATGATCAGAAACGACGTTCCGCACCGCGGATGGCGCGGGCTGTACTTCTGGATCTCGTCGACGACGAGCGGATCACCCGCCTCGTAAGCGTGAATCGTCTTGTGCTCCGCCCCGTGATACATAAAAACGCGCTGGATCTCCTTGGAGCGAGATATCGCCCAGATGTAGCCGACGATGAGGGCAATCCGGAGGAGACCATCGAGGATTACGAACCAAAGCCCTGAGTCGTCGAAGTAGCGCTTGAGGAAGCCGGCGGCGAAAGCCGGGAGCAATACAAAGAGCGCCAGCGCAAAGATGACGGCGAACACCATCGTGCCGATCGCCTGGCCGCGGGTGATCTCCTCGTCCTCCTCGCCGGCGCGCTGCGCCGACCATGAGAGCGCACGGAAGCCGAGGCTCAGCGACTCCCCGAGAACCATGACGCCGCGCACGAAGGGCATGCGGGCGGCTCTGGATCGTGAGCTGAGTCGGGGTAGCTCGTTGCTTTGAGCTTCGATGACACCGTCCGGGCGCCGCACGGCAACGGCCCACGCCGTCGGAGCGCGCATCATGACACCCTCGATGACGGCCTGGCCACCAACGGTGGCGCCGGGCGGACGGGACAAGCTAAGACTCCGAGTCGGCTGCGGTGTTTTCCGGCTCGGGAGCTGCGGCCGGAGCCGGGTCGGCCGGTGCCGTGCTCGTGGGAGCGGCGCT
>CAMYIJ010000146.1 GCA_947258375.1 uncultured Acidimicrobiaceae bacterium | reverse complement strand
TTCACCATCGACCCCCACTCTCCACCGAAACGGAGACGCTTCCTCGCCCCCGGCGTCACCCGAGCCCCACCCCCCAACTAGAGGCACACGCCTCAACCCAGCTCGACAACCGCCACACCGAAACCACATCATCGAAGAGGGCGAACCGGCACCAACCCCAACCAATCGACGAACGAACCGCTTGCGGCGAACCACCGACGCCCGAGCCTTCGCCCGCGCCCTCAACGAGCCGGCCAGCCCCGCAAGTGATGCGGCACGCCGCGGCCGAAGACGGGAGGGAACCCTGGGTGGCAGCCACACTTGGACAATCTCCCCTAGCGAGTGTGAACAACGTCTGCGACCATCAGGCCGCTAGAGCGGCACCTCGATCAGCGTTGGCAGCTCGTGCCGCCAGGCGGTCAGCAACGCCTCACGCAGTTGATCAGGCGTGCGGGCCACGGCACCGAGAGCGCCGTAGGCCTCGGCGAGCCGAGGGAAGTCGGGGTTGTGCAGGTCGGCGGCAACGGCACGCCCGAAGAGGGCCATTTGTTGCCGCCTGATGGTGGAGTAGCAGTTGTCGTTGAAAACGATGGTCACTACTCCGAGCCGGTGTTGCACGGCGGTGGCGAGGGTGTAGTCGCTGAATAGGAAGCCGCCGTCGCCGACTAGTGCCAGCACCTGGCGATCCGGAAAAGCGGCCTTGGCACCAACGGCAGATGGCAGCGCGAATCCGAGCGTGGCGAGACCGCTCGAGATGTTCATCGTTCGCGGCTGCGTTCGCTTGAGATAGTGGAGCGCCCAGCCGTTGGCAGTGGCGGCATCGTTGGTGACGATGGCGTCCTCGTCCAGCACGTCCTGAATCGCCTGCATGTACTGCCAACCGGGATCATCGCGGAGTGAATCCTCTTCTTCTTGCTTCAGCGCCGCAATCTGGCCGGCGGGTGAAGCGCCACGATCGGGGTTCCTCGCACCCAATTGCGTCATGATTTGCTGCAAAACGATCCTGGCGTCACCGACGAGGCCGACTGCGACGGGATAGTTGCGGCCGATCATTTCGGGTGAAATGTCGATCTGGATCAAGTTCTCAGGTAGCTCGAGCTGCCACAGCCCCGAATCCACCTCGTCGAGACTCGAGCCGACGACGAGCGCAAGATCGGCCTGAGCGACGAGTGCGCGAATCGGCTCTCGGCGCAAGCCGTTGCCAAGGCTCATTGGATGGGTCTCCGGGATTGTGCCTTTCGCCAGGGCGGTCGTGAAACACGGGATGTCGAGTCGCTCCACAAGTCGCACGACTTCGGTTCCGGCATGAGCCAGGGTGGCGCCGCTGCCGACGTACATCACTGGCGACCGAGCCCTGATCAAACGATCAACGGCCCTCCCAACATCCTCTTCCGGTGCCCCCGCGGGACTGGCGCGGCGAGATGGCACGATTTCGAAGTCTGCTACCTGCGTCTGAATATCCATCGGGATCTCCACCGCCGTGGGCCCGGGGCGTCCGGCGTGCGCCTGTTCGAAGGCGGTACGGATGGCCGCCGGGATCTCCTCGGCGTGCGTCACGCACGTGTTCCACTTGCAGATCGATGCCAACAGGCCCGTCTGATCTTTCAGTTCGTGGAGTGCCCCCTTACCTACGTATCCGGTATCGGAACCGGCCGCGATCAGAACCATCGGCACCGAATCGAGATAGGCGTCGGCCAGCGCCATGAGCGCGTTTATCACGCCCGGTCCGCTGATGACCAGAGGGACGGCGATCTTGCCGCAGGCTCTGGTGTAGCCGCTCGCCATTAGAGCGAGTCCTTGTTCGTGGCGACCGGTGAGGATCTGCACATCCGGGTGATCGAGGACCGCGTCGCACAGGTGGACGTTGTGAAGCCCGGGTATGGTGAAAACGGTGTCCACACCTTCGGCGACTAGCTGGGCGGCAACCGCTTCGGAACCCTTCCTGCGTTCAAGCACGGGATATCGCACCTTTGCTGTCGAACTCGCGGTGGAATCACGAGTAGTGCTCGCCACCAGCGAGGGTAGTCGGTCCCTTCCCCGGTCCATCGACCGGACGGTTCGTAGTCGGTAGGATCGGCGGTCATGAGCTTCACGCCTTTCGACCTGGAACGTATCCAGTCGGTCTGGGAACAGGTCGTCGACTACAACTTGACCGAGAGTGGCGTCCACCCGCTGCGCCTCGAAGAGTTGCTCGGCGGCGATGAGGGGAAGCTCGCCGAGCTGTTGGCGACTGAGATCAACTACCCGCACGTCAACGGAATCCCGGCTTTGCGCCAGAACATCGCCGGGTTGTACGACGGCGCAGGTGTGGAGAATGTGCTGGTCACCGTCGGTGCTGCAGAGGCCAACAACATCGTCATGCAGACGCTGATGCAGCCGGGTGACGAGCTGGCCACCCAGACGCCGACCTACAAGCAGGTGTGGGGTCTGGCCCTCAATGCCGGTCACGTCGTTCGGCCGTTCCACATGCGAGCCGACGCAGGCTGGGCGCTGGATCTGGCCGATCTCGATGCTCAGGTGAATGCGAACACGACGCCGTTGTTGCCGCCGCCGATCGGGTAGGGGCCTGGATCCTGGCCGATGAGGTCTATCGCGGTGCCGAACGGCTGCGCGACGAGGAAACGCCGTCGTTCTTCGGCCGCTACGACAAGGTTGTCGCCCTCGGCAGCATGAGCAAGGCATACGGCCTGCCGGGCTTGCGAGTCGGCTGGGTGGTCGGCCCGCCCGACACGGTTGAAGACGTGTGGCGCCGCCACGAGTACACGACGATCACCGCCACCATGCTGAGCAACCTGCTGGCCGCCCATGCCTTGTCGCCCGCGGTGCGGCCGCGGCTGATCGACCGGACCCGGCAGTACATCCGCAATGGCTTTCCCGTCCTCGAGCGCTGGATGCAGCAGCAGGACGGTTTGTTCAGCTACACGCCGCCCCAGGCGTCCGCCGTCTCGTTCGTCCGCTACCACCTGGACATCAACTCCACTGAGCTGATGGAGGCGCTGTGTCGTGACGCCGGCGTATTCGTCGGCGCCGGCGACTCCTTTGGCGTCGACCACCATCTCCGGATCGCCTTCGGTCAGGAGGAGTCCGTGCTCACCGAGGCCTTCGCCCGGATCCAGAAGACGCTCGAGTCACTCGCCTGATGCGGATTATCACCCGAGAGGAGATCGACGCCGTTCTCCCCAAAGTGGACCTGATAGCGGAGATCGAACAAGGCTTCATCGCGTACAGCCGCGGTCAGGCTGTCGTGCCGCCGGTGGGGGAGTTGGTGCTGGAGGATCCGCCCGGCGACGTGCACATCAAGTACGGGTATATCAAAGGCGACGACTACTACGTGATCAAGGTTGCCTCGGGCTTCTATGAGAACCCGGTCAACAACCTGCTGCCGTCGAGCAATGGCCTCATGCTCATGTTCAACCAGCAGACGGGCGCACTCGTTGCCGTGTTGCTCGATGAGGGTTCGCTCACCGACATTCGCACGGCCGTCGCCGGAGCGATCGCAGCCAAATGCCTGGCACCGTCCGCCGTCACCCGTATCGGGATCGTTGGATCGGGGATCCAGGCGCGACTACAGCTCCAGTACCTGGCGCCGGTTACAGAATGCCGCCAGGTGCTCGTGTGGGGGAGAAATCAAGCTTCGCTCGACGACTACGCCGCCGAGATGGCCGCTCACGGCTTCGAGGTCGCCACGACGACGGATGCCCGCGATGTGATGGCAACCTGCAACCTGATCGTGACGACCACGCCCGCCGAGAAGGCGATCCTGCGGGCAGCGAATCTGCGACGCGGCATCCATGTCACGGCAGTTGGTTCGGATACGCCGTCGAAACAGGAAGTCGCCACGGCGATCCTCGGCCGGGCCGACCTCGTTGTAGCCGACAGCATCGTGCAATGCCTCGAACGGGGAGAGATCCACAAGGCGCTTGCCGCCAAGAAGCTCAACCGCACGGACATTGTCGAGCTGGGGAGCATCATCGCCGGTGACGCGGCCGGCCGAACCACCGACCAGCAGGTAACCGTTGCCGACCTGACCGGTGTCGCCGTCCAGGACATCCAGATCGCCAAGGCCGTCTACGCCGCGGTGGTTGCGGCCCAGTGAACTGCGCCCGTCACAATCATCCGGTCGGCGGTGACGCCCTCGAGCGGATCGTGACTCGAGGTCTCCGGCATCTTCTGAGGGTTCATGGGGGCCAACTGTGCCATATGTGTTCCCTGTCCAGCGTTCCCCGGCCGATCGGATAGCCGTTGCACCACCGGCAACGGGCAGACCCCGGGGCCGCTTACAGCGCTACCGAGTGGTTTCATCGGGCCACCGAACCCCCGGTCGAAGACCGCTGGCAGCATGGATTTGATTCTGCGAAAGTGCCTGAATGAGTTACCAACAGACCTACCAGCGTTCCTTGTCCGATCCCAACGGATTCTGGTCGGAGGCCGCCGACCTCATCGATTGGTATGAATCTCCCGAGATTGTCCTCGACGAAAGCGCCGCGCCGCTCTATCGATGGTTCACGGGTGGCGTCGTGAACACGTGCTACAACGCGATCGATCGGCATGTCGATGGCGGTCGCGCCGATCAGCTCGCCCTCGTCTACGACTCGCCGGTCACCGACACGGTACGCAAGTACACCTATACAGAGCTACGGGATGAGGTTGCCAAGCTCGCCGGAGCCCTCCGTTCCCTAGGTGTCGACAAGGGCGATCGCGTCATCATCTACATGCCGATGGTGCCGGAGGCGGCAATGGCGATGCTGGCGTGTGCCCGGCTCGGCGCGGTCCACTCGGTGGTGTTCGGTGGGTTCGCCGCCAATGAGCTGGCGACCCGCATCGATGACGCCAAGCCGAAGGCGGTCATGGCGGCCAGCTGTGGGATCGAGCCCGGCCGCATCGTCGAGTACAAGCCGCTACTCGACTCTGCGATCGACCTGGCCGACCACAAGCCGGACAGCGTGCTCATGCTGCAGCGCCCCCAGGCCAGAGCCGAGTTGATTGCGGGCCGCGATCACGATTGGGCTGAATCTGTGGCCGCAGCCGATCCGGCCGATTGTGTGCCGGTGGCGGCCACCGATCCGCTCTACATCCTTTACACGTCCGGCACGACCGGAGTTCCCAAGGGCATAGTCCGTGACAACGGCGGCCACGCAGTGGCGCTGGCGTGGTCGATGAAGAACATCTACAACGTCGACCCCGGGGAGGCCTACTGGGCGGCGTCGGACGTCGGGTGGGTCGTCGGCCACAGCTACATCGTCTACGCCCCGTTGCTCCACGGCTGCACCTCCATTCTGTACGAGGGCAAGCCGGTGGGAACTCCCGACCCCGGGGCGTTCTGGCGCGTGATCTCCGAGCACGGCGTGGCGGTGCTCTTCACGGCGCCGACCGCGTTCCGGGCCATCAAGCGGGACGACCCCGATGCCGAGCACCTGGCCCGCTACGAGCTCGACAAGTTCCGCACCCTCTTCCTCGCCGGGGAGCGCTGCGACCCGGACACGCTGCACTGGGCCGAGGACAAGCTGGGCGTGCCTGTGATCGACCACTGGTGGCAGACCGAGAGTGGCTGGCCGATGATCTCCAACCCGATGGGTATCGAGCCGCTGCCGGTGAAGCCGGGTTCTCCGGCCGTCCCGGTCCCCGGCTACGACGTGCGGGTGCTCGACGATGAGGGGGCCGAAGTGGCTTCTGGAGACATCGGGGCGATCGTAGTCAAGCTGCCGCTGCCTCCGGGAACGCTGCCGACGCTGTGGAATGCAGACGATCGCTACCGGGAGGCCTACCTGGAGCGGTTCCCCGGGCACTACCTGAGCGGCGACGCCGGCTTCAAGGACGAAGACGGCTACGTCTCGATCATGAGCCGCATCGACGACATCATCAACGTCGCCGGCCACCGCCTGTCGACGGGTGCGATGGAGGAGGTCATTGCCGATCACGTCGACGTGGCCGAGTGCGCAGTGATCGGCGTGGCCGACCAGCTGAAAGGGCAACTCCCGGTCGGGTTCGTGGTCCTCAAATCGGGAGCCGACCGCAAGTCTGACGAGGTAGTAGACGAGCTGGTGGCGATGATGCGAGAGCGGATCGGACCGGTGGCGGCCTTCAAGCAGGCGGCCGTCGTCGAGCGCCTTCCGAAGACCCGATCGGGCAAGATCCTGCGTGGCACCATGCGCAGCATTGCCGACAACGAGGACTGGACGATGCCGGCCACCATCGACGACCCCGTGATCCTCGACGAAATCGGCGCCGCCCTCGAAGGCATGGGCTACGCCGGCGGCTGATACTCGCCGCGGCTCAGATGATCCGGCCGGCGTGCTCCGGTACCGGGGTGCCGTCGATGATGCGCTGCGGCCCGAAGCGAGTCAGGTCCAGTGACGGTTCCCTGGCCAGAACCAGCTGCGCGATGTGGCGCCCCATCGCCGGGCAGTGCTGGAATCCGTGGCCTGTGAACCCGGTGGCGAGGAAGAGCCCCGATATCTCGGGCCATTCGCCGAGGATGGCGTTCCCGTCGAAGGTGTTTACGGCGTATATCCCCGTCCAGCCTCCGCTCACTTCGAGCTGATCGAAAGCCGGCAGGGTCGCGATGATCTCGGGCCAGACGACGTCGTTGAAACCGGCTCGGGAGAAGGTGAAGTCGAAACCCACGGGGTCGCTTTCCCGCGACCACGCCATAGAGAAGGTATTGCCGCCCTCGGCAATGACATATGCCCCACCGGGGGTGAAGATGCTGGGCAGGCTCTCACCGTCGACGGTTGACTCCACAGTGAAGACCGTGCGCATCACCGGCACGATCGGGAGATCGACTCCGACGTCACGTGTCAGCTGGGTGGCCCAGCCGCCGGCGCAGTTGATGACAACCGGCGCCTCCAGCTGTTCTCCGGAAGCGAGCCGCACGCCGGCGACTTTGCCGGCGGCGGTTTCGATGGCGGCGACCTCGCCGGTCACGTAATCGGCACCCAGGCGGGCGGCGTTACGCCGGAAGGCATGCAGCACGGCGTTCGGGTCGATGGCGCCGTCGCCCGGCCCGAACGTGCCGCCGACGACTAGCGCTCGGCGATCGTCGCCCCATCGAGCCACTCCACGTCACAGCCAAGGGCGCGTTGGGCCGCCATTCCGGCCTCGGCATGGACGCGAGCCTCATCGTCTTCGGCGAGGAAGAGGTTGCCCTGCCGCTTGGGGGCCGGATCGGGCCGCCAGCCGTCGATCTCCATGTCGTCGGCGAAGGATTCCAGCAACTCGAGCGTGTACTGCGACATCCGGATGTTCTCTTCGAGATTGAACTGGATCCGCAGGTTGCCGTCGGACCGCAGCGTCGAGCAGTACTCGTAACTCGGATCCTTCTCGACGACGGCGACGGACACGTCTCCCGCCAACGATTTGAGGTAGTAGGCGGCAGCCGACCCCATCGCTCCGCCCCCCACGATCACCACGTCGTATCCGGCCATCCAGCGATCCTAATCCCTGCGTTCGTTGTGCTTAGATCGCGCTATTACAGCGGTTTAAGCACAACGAACGCAATGACTCAACCGGGGCCTCGGGCCTACCGATACAGCCTCGATGGCGAAACTCAGGGAGAACGGATTTGCCCTCGCGTTAGCGGCCGGACTGACACTGGCCCTGCTGGTAGGCATCGTCTACTCGATATCGGCGAGCGGCAGAGACGTGGCATCACGAACCGAAACACTCCACGCGGCCCACGAGACAATCCAGGCCGCCGTCACGGCGCGCAGCCAGGTCGAGCTCGGCGCTTACCAGGCTTCGTTGCTGGCACAGGGCTTGACCGTCGACGAGAGCACGATCGACCGGGCCGCAGAGCGGGCCTCTGCCGCGATCGACCGTGCCGTCGCCTCACACTCCCAACTTGTGGCCGGCGACTCATCCTCGCCTCAGCTCGTAGTGGCGTTTGCCGATTTCCGGACCACCGGCGTGACTGCAATAGACGAGTTCAGCGCTCGGACGCCCACCGCCACAGATGACTTCAATGCCGCCTATGAGAGTCTCATGAGCGAGCTGACGGCAATCCGGGATGGTCAGTTCTCGGCGGTTAGCAGCGGCCAACATTCCGACTCACTGGCGTCGGCTGTTGCCGGGTTCCTTGCCGTGTTTGTGATCCCGGCAGCGGTGATCGCCACCTACTTCGTGCTCGACCGCCGCCGCCGGCGCCAGCACGAGCTCGAGGTCGCTCTCGAGGCCGAGAGAGCCGCCCTCAATTCTCGGGAGCGCTTCCTGATGACAGTGTCCCAAGAGCTGCGTAAGCCGCTCACCGGAGTGCGTGCCATCGCCCAGTTGCTCGCTGCCGACGAGGAGTTGATGAGTCAGCCGCGAATGACGGATCTCCACGCTCTATTAGTCGGTGAGCTCGATGATATGTCGGCGGTCGTTGAGGACCTGCTGACGACGTCCCGACTCGACGCCGGCGCGCTCGACTACGCCATCGAACCGATTCAGGTGCGCGACGAAGTAAGGGCGTTGCTCGACACGCTCAACCACCGCGGCGCATCTGTCTATCTGGCCATGGACGAGGGAGTGGTCAACGCCGACCGTCGCCGGCTGCGTCAGATCGTCCGGAATCTTCTGGCGAACGCACTCAAGTACGGCGGACCCAACATCGAAATCAAGGGCCAGGCCGAGGCCGACAGCTACACCGTGCTCGTCATCGATGACGGCCATGGGGTCCCCGGCGCCATAGAAGACCAGCTGTTCAACCGTTTCGTGGACTCGCGCGACGGTTCACAGAACGTCGGCCTCGGGCTGTCGATTGTCATGGCGCTCGCCGTCGGCATGGGCGGCACCGCCTTCCATCAGCGCGAGGACGGCCTGACCCGCTTTGGAGTCAGGCTTCCGAACGCAGGGCCTGTCCCCGAAGACGAGCAGCCGGATGAGGCCACGATGGTGCCGGTGGCTCAGGCGACCGGCTAGTCATGGGCAGATCCCTCGGTACGTTGGCCGGCGCTCTTGCTCTAGTGGTGCTCAGCGTTGCCGCGGCGTATGCGCAGGCGGAAGGCCCCACGACGCAGCCCGATCGCGTCGACGTCGACGAGGACACCGTCGTGGTCGTCTATCCGCTTCTGAACGACTCGGATCCGGCCGGTGGAGCTCTCGAGTTGGTCTCGGTCCTGACTACTCCGGCCGGTACCGCGCGCATCGACGGGTCCGCCGTTGTCTTCACCCCGAGCCTCGACTGGAACGGCGAGGGTGAATTGACCTACACGGTCCGGTCGGAGAACGGATCAACCACCGGTGTCATGTTGATCACCGTGCTGGCCGTAAACGACCCTCCTGTCGCCCACGATGATGCCGTAGCGGTCGTCGGCGACGAGGCGACTGTCATCGACGTTGTGGCCAACGACGTTGACGTCGATGGCGATTCCCTCGTAATCGGAACGGTGAACAGCCCGGCTCACGGGACCGTTGCCGTGACCGACGACGGTCTGATCGAGTACACGGCAGACGACGGCTTCACCGGTGACGACAGCTTTGGTTACCGGGTGTTCGATCCGGTCGGCGAGTCGGCTGAGGCGACGGTGACGATCAGTGTGACCGCAGCGACTGTGGCGGGTTCTGTTGCCTCGCCTACCGCGGCGCCGGTCCCCGGTGGGGACACCGCGGCAACGAACCTCGTGACAAGCCCGGGGTGGGCGGCTCCCCCCGCGGCAGTCACTCCCGAACCCGGCGATCCCGAAGGGTTCCTCACGAGCCTGCTGCGCCACCTCGGGACTCTGCTGATGCCGCTGCTTCTTCTGGGTCTGATCGGAGTCACCGCGTGGATCATGTCGCATCGCGACCGAACCCCGGGGCGCAAACACGCCGTGGTGCTTGTGGGGTACGGCGAGGTGCTTCCCGTGCACGAGAAGGCCGCCCACGACTCGCCCGTGCTGCACCGGCTCGAGTACAGCTCGCGTCGGGTAGACGTTGTCGGTCGGCCCCGCCTGGTGGACGGCATCGAGTGGCTGCCGGTGGCGACGTCCAGCGGCCAGGGCTGGGTCGAGTCGCAGTATCTCACCGAAGACGTTGCCCGAGCCACGTTCGAGAGGGACCTCATGCAGCGCGAAATCGTGCGCGACCTCAGGCGCAATCTGAAAGAGGGCTCCATCATCTCATCATCCTCTCGGGGGGTCATCGATCCAGAGGTTTTCACCCGTGATGGCGCCAGGCATCAGTTGGGTGGCAATGCGACCGCGCGCCTGGCAGCCCTGCTCGGAGATTGGCGGGCGTCGTTCCATGTCGACGAGACGGCCTCGATCGCGGCGCTGCGGCCGCCACAGCTGCGCAATCTGCACTGGGTGTCCTTCGAGGCGCCGGGACTCGATCCGTGGCAGCTCTTCTTCGAGTATCGCGACGGCCAGCCCTACCCGGTTGCTGCCCTGCCGGAGAACGTCTCGGTTCCCGCGTAGGCCGATATCACCCTGCATTCTGCTGGAATGGGCGCGGTGCCGCGTTGTGAAGTCGGCACAGGTGCTCAATCAGGAGGAGACCCATGGCAGACAGAGTTGCGATCGTCACCGCGTCGGGCCGGGGAATCGGAGAAGCCATAGCGCGGCGCCTCGCCGCCGACGGCTATCGATTGGGGCTCATGTCACCCTCCGGAGCGTCCGAAGCGCTCGCTGCCGAACTCGATGGGTTTGGTGTCACCGGTTCGGTTACGGATCCGGACGACCTGGCGGCCCTCGTGACCGGCACTATGGAGCGATATGGCCGGATCGACGCGGTACTCAACCACACTGGCCACCCCCCGAAGGGCCCGCTACTCGACATCCCGGATGAGGACTGGCACAACGGCCTCGACCTGGTGATGCTCAACGTGATTCGAATGGCGCGCCTCGTCACGCCGATCATGGTCGCCCAGGGCGGCGGTGCCATCGTCAACATCTCGACGTTCGCGATATTCGAGCCATCGCCCGTGTTCCCGGTGTCGGCCTCGCTACGAGCTGCGCTGGCCGCCTTCACGAAGCTCTACTCCGATGAGTACGCCGCGGCCGGAATCCGCATGAACAACCTGCTGCCGGGATTCATCGATAGCCTGCCGGAGACGGAGGAAAGGCGTTCGGCGATCCCGATGGGCCGTTACGGGACTGTCGAGGAGATCGCGGCGACGGCGGCTTTTCTCTTGTCCGACGAAGCTACCTACATAACCGGACAAAACCTTCGAGTTGACGGCGGATTGACCCGATCTGTGTAAGGTGCGCGCAATCTGTTGCCGCATGCCGGTCGGTTCCTACGCCGGCTCGACACACTGGGAGGTGTCCGCAGCATGACGACCACCATCGACAAGGCCCGATTGACAGAGCTCATGGTGGACCCCCACGTGAAGGTGGTCGATGCTCGGCCGACTGCCGCCTTCAACGGGTGGAAACTCAACGGCGAGGACCGTGGCGGCCACATTCCGGGGGCGCTCGCCTTTCCCGCGTCCTGGGCCGAAGAGGCCGACGACCCGGGGTTGAAGACGATGCTGGTCTCGAAGAAGCTGACGCCGGGGCACAAGATCGTCCTCTACGGCAACGGGGTGGCGGCAGGCGGCGCCGACACAGAGTCGCTCGCTCAGCGGCTCGCGGACATCGGCTACCACGACGTCGTCACCTACGAGGCGGGCTTTCCCGAGTGGGCGGCAGACGATTCGGCGGAGGTTGTTTCGTTGCCTCGCTACGAGAAGCTCGTCCACCGGCAGTGGCTCCATGACTTGATCCGCGGGCACGAGGTCCCGGCATCGCCTGCAGGCGACTTCGTCTTGTGCCATGTGAATTACGGCGTTCCGGCCGAGTACGAGGAGAGCCATCTCCCGGGAGCGCTCCACCTCGATACCAACACGCTGGAGTCGGCGAAGGACTGGAATCGGAGACCTCCCCGGGATCTGCGGCTGGCGCTGATCGAAATGGGCATAACTCACGACACGACCGTCATCGTGTACGGCCGCAACAGCGTGGCGGACCCCAGCGAACAGAAGCCGGGAAGAAAAGCGGGTCAAATCGCCGCGACCCGGGCGGCCGCCATCCTGATGTACGCCGGCGTTCAGGACGTTCGCCTGCTCGACGGCGGCTACAACGCCTGGGTGGCAGCCGGACTCCCCGTCGAGACCGTTGCCAGGCAGCCGACACCGGCCGCCGACTTCGGGGTGACCATCCCCGCCAACCCGGCGTTCTTCGTCGATCTGGAGGAGGTGCAGGAGCTGCTGGCAGCCGACGACGGCGTCGTCGTGAGCATCCGCAGCTTCCCCGAGTACCTGGGCGACACCAGCGGCTACAACTACATCTCGGAGACCGGCGACATCCCCGGCGCGGTGTGGGGCAACTGTGGCACCAACGCTTACGACATGCAGTACTACCGCAACGTCGACAACACGATGAAGGACTACGAGGAGATAGCCGCGCTCTGGGAGGAGATCGGTATCACACCGGACAAGCGGGTGGCGTTCTATTGCGGCACAGGCTGGCGGGCGAGCGAAACCCTGCTGTGTGCCTACCTCATGGGGTGGCCGCGGGTGGCTGTGTACGACGGTGGCTGGTTCGAGTGGTCGCGCGTGGTCGGCGTACCCGACCGGCATCCATACAAAGGGCTCTAGCCGGCTCTAGCCGGCTCGAGCTACCGGCGCTCGTCACAGATCGCTAGTTTCCAAGCTGGAGCCGAGAGGAGAGCTGGTGAAGTCGCAGTATCGCGTTGTAGTCATCGGCGGTGGCGTCGTCGGGGCCAGTGTCCTCTATCACTTGGCGAAAGCCGGATGGTCGGATGTCGCCATCGTCGAGCGCAAGGTTTTGACCGCAGGTTCGAGCTGGCATGCTGCCGGGGGTTTTCATGCCCTCAATGCGGACCCCAACATCGCCGCCCTCCAGGCGTACACGATCGATCTGCTGAAGGACATCGAGCAGGAATCGGGCCAGGACGTCGGTCTTCACATGACGGGCGGCATCTCTGTGGCCTCG
>CAMYIJ010000145.1 GCA_947258375.1 uncultured Acidimicrobiaceae bacterium | reverse complement strand
GTGGGCTGAGTTCCCGATCAATGTGCTCGCAGCGGAGACGATCAGTATTGCTGTGACTCATGATGGGGGGGCGACTCATGCGGTGCTCTCTGGGATCTTCCTAGGTGGTGCTTGAGCGACGCCGGGCAGCCCTCACTTGCGCGGGGGTGGCTGCGACATCACATGGCTCTCTCCTGGCCGTGGTGATTTCTAGGCGCGGCGAGGGGCCTCATCCCTTAGGCTGCTACGGACGCAATCGACATCCGTCACATCTGGGAGCAGTCTGCGCATGAACTCGATACTGGTACCGCTTGATACATCTGATGCTGCCGCCGAGGCGATCGGACCTGCCATGGAGCTGGCCGACGCCCTCGAATACCCGGTGTTGTTGCTGGCAGTCGGTGACGTAGTCGTCACCAATGCCATGCGACCGGTGATGGATTCGGAGCACATTACCGCCGAGCAAGCCCTTCAGTCATACCTCGGCCAACACGCGACATCGCTCGAAGGCCGCGGCGTGGAAATCGAAACAATGGTCATAGACGCTCGGGATCCGGCCGCCGCCATCGCCGACACCGCGGTGTCCCAGAGCTCCTCGATGATCGTGATGTCCAGCCATGGCCGCACCGGCGCCGCCCGCTGGCTGCTGGGCTCCACGGCCGACCGCGTCATCCGCTCTTCCCGCGTCCCGGTCCACCTGGTGCCGGTGCGGTAGGGATTCCGAGCAAATCCAGATTTGCTCGAAACCTCTACCGTGCCCCCCGCCGTCGAATGAATTGCCACCGGCGCGGTCCGGGGCATCGACTCCAGCCAGGCTGCCCTACGGCACCCGGGAGCAGATTGCTTAGGGCTGCTTCCTTCCGGACCTGACCCAGTTCACAACGTCCCGCCGCGTAGGACCCGACCTTCATCGCCGATGGATCCCGGCGCTGGCCCGGCAACTACTCACCCTCGGGCGGGGGATCAGCCCCGCATGAAGAGGTTTTCGGGTTCAGGGCACCCCTAGTGCCCCACCTTGCACGGTACGGAAAGGCTAGCTGCCTCCCGGACTGTGAAACCGACCGGGAGGTCGAAGATGGTCCACCCGCGAACGGTGCCACCAACGTAGTCTCCTGGCCATGTCAGATCTTCCACCACCGGGTTGGTACGACGACCCCACGGATCCCACCCAGGAACGCTGGTGGAACGGTACGACGTGGAGTGAACAGACACGTCGCAAGTCCGGCGACGTGATCGCGCATCAGCCGGGTGAGTTGCGTTCAATTGGCGAATTCGTCAATCACACGGCGAGTCTGCTGCGGGCCCGGTGGGACGACTTCCTGCTGATGGCTGTCATCGCCGGCGTAGTCATCGGGATGGCCGGTGTGGTCCTGTTGCGTCCGATTCTCCAGGATGTCGACATAGTCAACGACGAGTTCGTCGGCTGGCAGGCGAGCCATGCGTACCAGCTCGCGGCCTTTGCGGTCATGGCCGGCGTCGCCTCACTGGTCCCCGTCCTGGCTTGCTTCCGCTTGGCTTGGGGTGCCGCGACGAATGTCGGGGAAGGGTGGGCCACGGCGATCCAATACGCAATCGTCTCGTCCCTGAGATTCCTGGGGTGGATCATCGTCGGCGCTCTACCGTTCGTAGCCTCCGTGGTCACTTTTGCGGCGTTTGCCAGGGCGGGCATCGGCATCCTGGGGCTGGCCCTCTTCGTCGGTCTCGTGTGGTGGTCGCTCGTGGTCTCGTTCATCCCTGTCACGTTCGTGTCCCAACCGCGCGGAACCAATCCGATCGGAGCCGCGTTCGCAATCGTCAAGGGCCGCTGGTGGCGGATTCTCGGCCGCATGATGCTGATCTCGTTCTTCGCCGGGTTGGTATTCCAGGTCATCTCCGTGATCCTGAGCCAGGTGCTCGGAATCAACTTCCTCGGTCTTGAGCTGGTCGAGACCGGCAACGGTCAGTTTGAGATAGTCAAGGACCTGGACGACGGGTTGCCGTTCTTCATCGGCTTTATCGTGATGTCGATCCTGTCGATGGGCTCGACCGTGGCCCAGGCTGCGGCCGCGACCGCGATCGCCGACGATCTTTCAGATCTCGATGCCGGGCTGTCCGGCTCCAATCTCTAGAGCATTTTGGCGGTCGCCGTCGGAAGATTGACCCTTCCGGCATCACCATCCATGAGTCACACTGGAGGTGTCAGGAGGTGAACCGTGTTGCTAGTCACCGGCTACGACGGATCCGATCACGGCAACGCCGCCCTCGCTCGCGCAGACGAGCTGGCACAGTGCCTGGGCGCTGAGCACCACGTGATACTGGTTGCCCACGTGCAGTCCTACCAGTGGACGGCCATGAGCAATCCTTATCAGATCGATCTGTACGCCCTTGAAGAGGAGCACCTGTCCGACGCGTATGAGAAGGCGATCTCGTCGCTGTCTGTTGAGCCCACCGTTGTGATGCGGCGGGGTGAACCGGCCCACGAGATAATCGCCTACGCCGAGGAGGTTGGCGCCGACTTCATCGTCGTCGGATCGAGAGGAAGGGGTGGCGTCAAGTCACTGTTGCTGGGCAGCACCAGCCACAGTGTGATGCACGGCGCCCCGTGCGACGTGATTGTGGTTCGCCAGAAGTAGAAGCTTCGCTCGAATCAGGATTCGAGCGAGTTCCTCGGCGACGCTTGCAGCGTCTCCTCGTAGTAGTGCGGCCTCTCGGCCGCGTCCATTTCCGAATCGACCGCGCATGTCGCTCGATTCGATACGAGGAGGCCGGCGGAGCCGCCCCCTGCTACACCCCCACGCCAGCGCGATGGCGGAGCCGAGCGAAGGGGGTTGGGGGAAGGGGGACGATCCCTCGTCTCCCCTTCGCAGCATATGCAGCGACATGCGCGGTGCATATGCGAAAGACGCAGCGGCCGTCAGGCCGCTACAAGTACGGAGAAGGGCCGTCAGGCGCTGTGGAGCAACTCGAGCCAAGCCTGCTTGGCTCGAATCCCTAGATCGGGACTTTCCATTCGACGGTGGTGCCGCCGCCTTCGCGGGGGGTGATCTCGCAGCTGCCGCCGAGGACTTGAGCGCGGTTCATCATGTTGGTGAGGCCGAAGCCGGGCCGAGTGGCCGCAGCGTCGGGCATGCCCACACCGTTGTCGCAAACGCAGAGCCGGCAAACCTCGTCGGTCGCCTCGATGATGACCTCGACGGTGCTCGCATTCGCGTGGCGAACAACGTTGCTCAGCGCCTCCTGCAATGTGGCGAGGACGTGTTCCTGAGGCCGCGCGGGGAGCGGCCGATTGGCCGGGCTCACCGAGATGGTCGGCTTGATGCCGGAACCGTTGAGCGACTCGGTGACGACACGTCTGGTGGCGGCGTCGATCGGCTCAGGGTCATCGCCGTGCGTGAGATTGAAGATCACCTTGCGCAGCCTTGTTATGACGCTGTCGAGGTGGTCGACGCTGGCTCCGAGTTGCTCCTTGAGGTTGTTGTCGGGCGGCATGGCGCGCTGCAACGCTTGCAGCCCCATCCCGGCGGCGAAGATGTCCTGGATGACCGTGTCGTGCAGGTCACGGGCGATTCGCTGGCGATCGTCGATGATGGCCCGCCACTCCTCAGCCTGGAAGATGGCCTCCTCGGCCTGGAGCCGGAGCCGAGCGTCGCGCAGCGCGGCAATTGTGTACGTGGCGCCACCTGCCTCGAATGGGCTCAACGAGATGTCGACCGGGATCTCTTCACCGTTCTTGTGGAGCGCCTTGAGGCGGGGACCCGTTCCCATTGCTCGAATGTGTGGGCCGGAGCTGTAGCTGCCGATGTGGGACCGGTGGGTCGCTCGGAGCGGTGTCGCAATCAGGACTTCGACACTCTTGCCGCGCAACTCGTTGGTGGCATGACCGAGGATCTCCGCGAGGCGTCCGTTGGCGGCGACGATGACCCCTTCACGATCAACAACGACTATCCCATCGGGAGAGGAAGTGAAGAAGGGATTGTCGAGAGCCTCCTCCAAAGTCGTGAAAGTGATCGGTTTCATAGGGGGATCGTAGCGTGGCGACTAGGGTCCTAAGGCCCTGGCACGCTAAAACCCCCCTGGTACCGTTCTGCTCATGCCTGAAACTGTTGTCCGAGTGCTGATTGTCGACGATCACGCGATCGTCCGTCAAGGCCTGCGCGCGCTGCTCGAGGCCGAGGACGACATCCACGTAACCGGCGAAGCGGGCTCTGTCGAGGACGCCATTCGCCGGGTCGGTCTCGATGAGCCGGACCTGGTTCTCATGGATCTGCAGCTTCCCGACGGCACCGGCGTCGACGCCTGTCGCGAGATCCTGTCGAGGTGGCCCAACACCACCGTGCTGATCCTCACGTCTTTCGCAGACGACGAAGCCCTGTACTCGGCGATCATGGCCGGCGCCGCCGGATACGTGCTCAAGAAGATCCAGCCGGATGAGCTGCTCGGTGGGATTCGCGCCGCCGCCGGCGGAGCCTCGCTGCTCGACCCGACGCTGGTGGAGATGGTCTTCAAGCGGGTGCGTGGTGAGCTCACCGGCGACTCCCTGCTCGATCGCCTGTCGGGCCAGGAACTCAAGATCGTCGACCTCATCGAGCAGGGCCTCACCAACCGCCAGATTGCCTCGGAGTTGAACCTCGCCGAGAAGACGGTCAAGAACTACGTGTCGAATCTGCTCACGAAGATGGGCATGTCCCGCCGCTCCGAGGTGGCGGCCTATGCGGCGCGGCGCGCAGCTTCGACCAAGGCACGCTTCCCGGCTACGACCTGGGAAGACGACGACTAGCCGCTAGAGGGCGAGTACACCCTGGACGGTCTGCATCCGCGCCATCCGCCGTTGCGTCACGTCGCTGGTCCCGTCCTGTAGCGCCCTACCTTCTGCGATCACCGTTTCGAGCGGGAAGCGCTGTACCCGCGGATCGGCGGTGCGATCCCCGCCGAGCGTTGTTGTGTTCCATGTGACCATGCAGTCGTCGGCGCCGTCGGCGAGAGCGTTGACGGCCCCCAGCGCCAGCCGTCCGGCGATCATCCGGTCATGGAATGTGGGACGGCCGCCCCGAACCACATGGCCCAACACCGTTGCTCTGAGGTCGATATCGACGTTCCCCTCGAGCCTGGCGTCTACCGCGTCGACGAGATTGGTGGCCGAGATCGTCACGCCTTCGGCCTTGATGATGAGAACCCGGCTCTTTTGCCGATCCGTCGCGAACGACTCGCGGATGATGTTCTCGACACTGGCGATGATCTCCTCGTCGCTGCGGTTCTCTTCCGGCAGCAGCACGGCGTCGGCCGCCGCGGCCACTGCTGAGGCCACGGCGAGATAACCAGAATGGCGACCCATCACCTCGACTATGAACGCCCGGCGGTGGGACCGCGCGGTGTCGGAGATCCGGTCGCACGCTTCGATGATCGTGTTGAGCGCCGTGTCGACCCCGAGCGCGTTGGCTGTGGCCCCGATGTCGTTGTCGATGGACGCTGGGATCCCCACGACCGTGACCTGCGGGCATTCCGGAGCCAGGGTGTGGGCGCCCGCCATCGTGCCGTTGCCGCCGATGACGATCAGACCCTCGGCACCATGCTCCGTGAGCTGGCGGCATGCCTGTTTGCGATGGTCGGGGTCGAAGAAGCGCTCACATCTGCTCGAACCGAGAATCGTGCCGCCCTCGTTGGCGCTGTCCTCGACCTCGGCCAGGGGAGCGAGGGCGTTGGTGCCCCCAACGACTCGCGTCAGCAGCCGGTAGTCACCGTCAAGCAGCCCGTCATAACCCCGCTGCACCCCGAGTACTTCGATCCCCCGAAATGCGGCCACCTTTGTGACCGCGAGA
Organism: uncultured Acidimicrobiaceae bacterium; assembly: GCA_947258375.1. Taxonomy (GTDB): domain Bacteria; phylum Actinomycetota; class Acidimicrobiia; order Spongiisociales; family UBA5794; genus JAHEJX01. The sequence continues at coordinate 157 of CAMYIJ010000145.1, read as the reverse complement.
ATCGCCGCGTTCATCCCCGGCGCATCCCCACCCGAAGTCAGAACCGCAAACCTCTTCATGGCGGAGGGAGTGGGATTCGAACCTTCTCCGTGCAGTCGCGAGCCGGGCGACGCGGCCTTTGGGGCGGCGTGTTGCCGGGGGTTCGCGGGTGTGGGTT
>CAMYIJ010000144.1 GCA_947258375.1 uncultured Acidimicrobiaceae bacterium | reverse complement strand
CCGTCGACGTACTCGCCTCGGACGTCCGGTCCGAGCGCTTCGTATTCGTCCCAGGACATGGGGATCCGGTCTCCGGGCTGCAAGGTCGCTGTGTCCATGGCATGCACTGTAGGGCTCCACTGTCCTCCGAGGAATGGCTCTTTCACGCCTGCGGACATCATGTCAGGCGGCTGTGACAGGAACGCCGCTGTTGGGTTGGGTCATGGCGCCCAAGCCGGCTGCGCCCGATTACAGGCATATCTAGCGATCGGGGTCGTCAGTTGAGACCGAGAACGGTGAGCAAGGCAGCATCGACTCCCCATTGCTCTTCCGGTGTGAGGTGTCCGGCGAGGTCACCGAGGCGTTGGACGTCGACTGCACCCACCTGCTCGACCAGTACGCGGGTAGATGTGCCATCGACATCAATCTCGGGCCGGAACGACGCAGCCCTGGCGGCGGTCGACGTGGGCGCCACCAACACGACGGAGCGGGGAAGAAAGGTATCGGATTGCACGACGACGCCGAAGCGACGTCCCCGCTGTTCGTGCCCAACACCCTTCGGGAGTCGTAGGGCGAAGATGTCACCGCGGCGCACGAAGGCTCTCCATTAGATCGGCCACTGCCAGCATTTCGGCGCGATCGTCGTCGTCGGCCTCGAGAGCGGCGACTTCGGCAGCGAGAGTCTGCTTGTCGTGCAGCCGGGATGCAGCTTCCACGAGTGCGGCTCGGATCGCCTCCGAGCGGGTCATGCCGGTTGCTTCGAGCTGGCCGAGCGCACGGAGAGCTTTCTGGTCGAGTCGGACGGAGATCGCTTGAGCCATACCGGCAACGTATCACGTTCTGTGATACGCCACAAGATGAGCGACACAGAACGACCGATCCGGGACTATGTCCGGCCAAATCACGCCGCACAGGCATCCCGGTACGGTCGGTCGCCGGGGATGAGGTCACGCCATTCGGCCTCGGTGAACGACCGCCCGGCGAGCTCGCACGCCAGTTCGAACCATGTTTGCGGATCGAGCGGGATCCTGACGAACGCCGCGTCGAGGCGGATCCACACGTGTGACTCGTCGGGATGGACGGCGGAAGCCGTGAAAGAGCGCGGCCCCACATCGGCCAACACCCCAATGGCCGCTCCCGTCTCGATGTCCCACAGCTCGTACTGACCGGAGCGCGTCTGGATCATGAACCGGCCGTCGGACAGCATGTCGGGTTGCTGCGGCTCTGAGAAGACCGGGAGGACAATCGACTCACCGGTCTCGACGTCCCACCTCCGCACCTCGTCGTCCGACGCATTGGCCGTCAGGAGGTAGCGGCGGTCGGGAGTCAGTACCCACCATCCGATATCGAAGGGCAGGAAGAATTCGAGGAAACGTTCTCCGTCGGCTGTGAAGTACTGCTGGCGGAATCGACCGTCCTCCAGTGCCTGCCCGACCATGAAGATCCCTCCGGGGAGCAATTCGGTATGGTTTACTTTGGGGGTCTCGTTCCGCAGATCGACGAGGAATGGTTCGACGACCACCTCCATGGTGTCGATGTCGATGACGCCGATCTGCAGCTCTTCCAGAACCAGCTCACGGCGAGCGTCGTCCACCGAGCCTGCGGTCGCCTTCATGTACAGGAATTCGTGCCCTCCGTGCAGATCACGCGGCAGGTGGTCGGGGACCTGGTCATCGAACAAGAAGCTGTTTCCGAACGGGTACCGAGGCTCTTCGGCGGTGCCGTCCAATTCGAGCCGGAAGATCTCGAACGGGGGCTGCATCAGCACGGTGGTCTTGTCTCGCGTCATGTGTAGGTCCGCCCCACCTTCGTCCAAAAACCACTCCGATACATCCACCTGAAGCGACTCGCCCGTTTCGACATCGACATATGTGAGGACGCCGGTGTCGCGGTTTCCAACGACGGCGTAAGGGTTGGGGACGCCGTCGGGAATCACGAAGCCGAACTCGTTGCGCTCGCAACACCGCGGGCCCGTCTCGTAGAGGCCGCCACCCTGCGGTGCCACGATATCGACAACACCGAACGTGCGAAGCACTGCGATCTGGTCGTCCTGGGCCCAGTCCATCGCCATCACCGGCTCGCGGCTGATGTCGAAGGTCCTGGCGATCTGACCGTTGTCGCCCGATCGGATTTGCAGGGTTCCGCTGTCGACGAGAAGGGCGATGCTCGAACCGTCGGGAGAGAAGGCAATCGCCTCAGCCTGCTCGGCGACGGGCACATCGATGACGAGCTCGCCGATGTTCGTGTCCCACACCAGCAACCGGTCGTCCTTGCTGACGTATCCGAATCGCGAATCATCAGCCGAAGCACGGCCGCTGATGGCCCGTCCCGTCTCGGTGGAGAGATCGACGACCACCTCGTATGTGGTGGCGTCCAGGAGCGCAGATGGGTCGGGCACAGGGCCGTCGCTGCGCTCGAAGATGACCGAGATGAACTTACCCCCGTTGGTGGCCGTCGCCCGGTTGGCCTCGAAGAGAGGGTCCGAGATGACGTCGCCCGTCAGCGGGTCCAGCTCCACGTAGTCGCCGACGCCGTCAAAGTCGCCGGACTTGGCAAGAAGCCGGCCCTGGGCGTCGAAGAACGGCCTGGCGAAACCGGCATAGGAGCCAACTTCCGTACCGTTGGAGTCCACGACGATCGCGCTGTTCGTGTTGTCGGAGCCGACGTACAACCAGGTGTCGGAGCCGTCGCGGGGAGTCCGATAAACGTCGCACTCCAGGGGCGAGGAGTCGATGCGATGCACTGTGCGATTCACCACATCGATGTCGACGATCCCCCCACCGGGATCGGGTGTGTTGTTGATGAAGGTGTTCGGCTGCGTGACGAACTGGCCGGGACCCATGATGTTGAAGCAACCGCCGAACGATGCTCCCTCCGGGAAGAGCGGTGCCTCCCACACCTCGACGGTCCCTTCGACGTTCTGCAGGGCCCCCAGCAGCGCTCGCTGCGACTCGATACCCGAGTTCTGCGTGTACGCCTCGGCGGCCAACAGCAACGCGAGGTCGGTCTGCGTGGCTTGTAGATCGGTGGCGCGGCTGATCAGCTGAACAAAGTCGGCGGCGCTTGCCTCGTCTGAGGCTCTCTGCTGCGCCAGGAAAGCGAACACGATTGCCACGATCCCAACAAGGCCGGCCACGACGGCGAGAGCCGTCAATGTGCGACGGCGTCCCCGCTGCCGCTCCTCCTCTACCACTGCTTCCCGCGCCGCTTCGTCCGCCTTCGCCTGGGCACGGGCTGAAGCATCGAGGAAGTCCTGCTCGCGGGGGGCGATGGCGACTGCCGGATCGGCCGCGGCTTCCTGAGCAGCTATGAGGCGGCTGCCGCGGTACAGCAGTTCGGGGCTCCTGCCTGCAGAGTCCCAGTCGGACGCATCCGCTCGCACTCGCTGCGCCGCCAGCAAGGCCGTTCCGCTGTCCTCGACCCAGCGTGCCAGCCGGGGCCAAGCCTCGATGAGCGCTTCGTGGGACAGCTCGATCGTCGGTTCCCGCGTCGCCTGGTCCCGGTCGAGGGTTACCAGCCGGGCGTCGACGAACGCCTCGATCAGGCCCGGCTCGACTCCGGCGAGGCTCACTGCGGCGCCAACCTCTTCGCGTCTGCGGGTCACCTCTTCGCCGATTTGCACGAGGCGGGGGAGCAGGCGCCGCGAAGCGTCTTGATCCGATGCGCCGAGACGCTCCCAGATGGCCTCAGCCGAGCGCACCAGGGTTCCCGTGAGGCCCCCAAGCCTTTCGTAGTCGGCGAGGGTCACCGTGGAGCCCGACCGTTCATCCCATGCGCGAGTGAGCGCAAACTGCATGAGGGGCAGCGACCCGGCGCGACCTGCGGTTTCGGCCGCAAGCTCCGCGACCAGGGCTTCTTCGACTTCGACGCCGCTCAGCCGGGCGGGCTCGGTAATCGCCGCGGCCAGTTGCTCGGCACGCATCGGGCCGATTGTCACGGTGGCCGGTCCGGCAAGTGCGCCAAAGCTCGGCGAAGCCAACGGATGCCCGAAGAAGTCGGCGCGGATGGAGGCAATCACTCTGAGGCTGCCGTCACTCGCAGTGACCGAGGAGGCGAGGGCCGCCAGCAGCGTCTCGGCGTCTTCTGCCGTGGCGAGAGTGAACAGCTCCTCCATCTGGTCGACGGCGATGACAACCCGCGAGCCGGGCGCAATCCGAGCGACGATTGCCGGCAATGGAACCTCGGTGTCCAGATCAGCGCGAATGGAGCCGGAAGTGGCAGAAGAGATCGACTCGAGTGCCGACGCCAGAGAGCCGATCGGGTCCGCCGACGGAGTCACGACGACGGGCAAGCGCCCTTCGGACCGCAGCGCCGGAATGATCCCCGCCCGCAGCAGTGACGACTTCCCGCTGCCGGAGGGGCCGACCAGGAGCGTAAGTGGCTCTGCTCGCAGTTCGTCGACGACGGTCGCGACGAGGTCCTCCCGCCCGAAGAAGAACGGGGCATCCGGCTCCTCGAACGCGGCGAGACCACGATATGGGTTGACGGCCTGGGCCGCGCTGGTTCGAGGAGGCTGGGGCGCAATGGTGCCGGCGAGCTCCGCTGCGAAGTCCGCAATCGTGGCGGGCCTGTCGCCGGGTTCGGTCGCCGTCGCTCTGGTGAGTAAGGAGTTGACGGCGTGCTCCACGCCGCCGTCTGCAAGCTGGAGTGGCGGCAGCCCGGTGCGATGGTGTTGCAGCAGCGTTGCCGTAGTCGCCGACTCCGGCCAGGGGAGCGAGCCGTTGAGGAGCTCATAGGTCATGACCGCCAGGGCGTAGGTGTCGACGCCGGCACCGATCGCGGCGCCGCCGAATTGCTCGGGAGCTGCATAGGCCGGCGAGCCGGCCGACAGCGGCAATGGGGTCTCGTCGGACACGGGTATCTCGGTCAGGGCAATCCCGAAATCGGAGATGTAGGCGTTGCCTTCGCTGTCGAGGAGGACGTTCGACGGCTTGACGTCGCGGTGGATCACTCCCCGGCTGTGAGCGAAGTCGAGGCCGGCGGCGACATGACGCACCACGCGGATCGTCTCCTCCAATGTCAATGGTCTCGTTTGAAGGTGTTTGGCCAGCGATCCACCCTCGAGCCAGGGCATCACCAGATAGGCGCTGTCGGCTTCCCGCCAGAAGTCGTAGAGCGGCACGATCCGGGGATGCTGCAGCCGGGCCACCAGCTGCGCCTCGGCCTCGAAGCGCCGGATGAAATCTCGCTCGTTGGCGAGCTCCTTGCGGATGACCTTGACTGCCACCTCCCGGCCCACAGACGGCTGGGTGGCCCGGTAAACGATCGAGTACGCCCCCTCCCCAATCCGATTGCCCAGGCGGTATCCGCGGAGCCGGCGCCCCCCGGCATCGCTGGCGGCGAGCTCCGGGTCGTGGTTGAGGATCTTGACCTCGAGCTCCTGCAGCTCCGGCGAAGGGTCGACGCCGAGGTCCTCACGAAGCCGGGCCCGATGCTGTTCGAGTTCCTCGAGAGCTTCGACTTGCCGACCCGATCGATAGAGCGCCGTCGCCCGGATTGCGGTGAGCTGTTCGCGGTACGGGTTCTCGAGGATCAACCGCTCGGCGTCGGCCGCGACGTCGGCGTGCCGGTCGGCGTCCAGGCGAATCCGAAGCCGGGCTTCTTCGGCCGTCAGGCGCAGCTCGTCGAGGCGGACCGCCTCGGGCCGCACCCAATCGAGGTAGGCGAGGTCGCGATATGCCGCCCCCGACCACAGCCCGAGAGCCTGGTCGTAGAGCTCCAATGCGATGTATGGATCTAGCTCCCGGGACGCGGCCGCCGCGGTGTGCTCGAACACGGTGGCATCGAGGTCGTTGGGCCCCGCGGCGAGCGAATAGCCACCGGGGCGAGTCGCTACGAGGTCGGCGCCGTTCTCGCCGATGGCATTGCGGAGCCGGTTGACGTAGGTGCGGAGGGCGCGGACGGCGTCGGGCGGTTCGTCCGTCTCATCCCAGACCCGGGTGACGAGTTGCTCAACCCCGAGACCGGCAG
>CAMYIJ010000143.1 GCA_947258375.1 uncultured Acidimicrobiaceae bacterium | reverse complement strand
GGTCACAATAAAAATGTTGCGCCCGGATATATGTGGCGGCAGCACGATCTCGTAGCCTGACCCGGCGTCTTCCACGGGGCTTGACGCCACATAAGCCGCCGCCTCTCCTAGCGGGCTCCATCGCGATTGGAGCCTTGCCATGTTTGAGACCCTCTATCATCAGAAGGCTGCTCGCCGTCGTCATCGCACGGGCCCGCTGGCCGCCGAACGGGACCGATACCTCCGACATTGCGCCGACCACGGCGCGACACCCGGAGAGCTGCGCAAACGCGCGAAGTGTCTGCTGTGGATCGCCAAACGGCTCTCGGCGGACGGCGGCGACGAGATCGACGCAGCACGACTGCGCGCCATCGTGTATCGGCGGCCCTCGCCAGGGCCGACGATGGGGAAGGTTTTGGTGGAGTTTGCCCGCCCATGGTTGAAGTTCCTCGGCCGCTGGCGCGAGGAGCACGAGCCGATTCCCTACGCGGAGCACCTGGAAGCGTACGTGGCGTGGATGCGCGTGGAACGCGGACTGAGCCCGGTCACCGTCGATGTGCGCCGCCGGCGCATTGCGCATTTCTTGCGGTGGTGCGGGAGAACCGGCCGCGATCTAGCGACGCTTCGTGCCGACGACCTCGATGCCTACTTCGTCGCCTTCGCGGGCCAGTGGTCCCGCGTATCTGTGGCGACGATGGCGACTGGGCTGCGGGTCTTTCTGCGCTACGCGGTGTCAACAGGTTGGTGTCGTCGGGGGCTTCCGGAGTCGATTCTGAGTCCCCGAACGTATCGACTCGAGTCGCTGCCGTACGCCATGAGCTGGGAAGAGGTCCGGAGACTTTTGGCTAGTGCTACCTCCGGCAGTGCCCGCGATGTTCGTGACCATGCAATCCTGATGCTCCTGGCAATCTATGGCCTGCGTCGGGGCGAGGTCGCAGCGCTGCGGCTCGATCAGATCGACTGGACGCGGCGGCGTCTGCGCATCCATCGGCTGAAGCGCCGCCAGCCGCAAGTCTATCCGCTGCAGCGCTCCGTTGCCGAAGCCCTCTCTCTCTACATCGACACGGTCCGGCCACCGGTGCCGCATCCCGAGGTCTTCATTCGCTTGCAGGCCCCGCGCCAGCCGATCGGTGCCGGAGGCATCTATCACGTCGTCAGCCAGAGATTACGCGAGCTCGGCATCTCCGTAGCGCACTTCGGTCCGCATGCACTGCGGCACTCCTGTGCGGCGAAGCTCCTCGCTGACAAACTGACGCTGAAGGAGATCGGCGATCACCTCGGGCATCGGAGTGCGGCGGCCACGATGATCTACTCCAAGGTGGACATGCGTGCTCTGCGCGAGGTCGGCGTTTTCGACTTGGGAGACCTCCAGTGACTGCCCTCGAAGTTATCGACGCGTATCTGGCGGCGCGTCGGTCCCTCGGGGTGCGGCTCGAGCGTGGAGGTCGATATCTGCGTCAGTTCGCGAGAGAGATGGACAACGCGTCGCTTTCGGCGATCAGCCGCGAAGACGTCGCACGCTTCTTGCACGGCCGGAACGTGCCTACGGCAACGTGGAAGGTGAAGAGATCGTCGCTGGCGGGCCTGTACCGGTACGCCATCGGCCGCGGCATCGTCACGGTCTCGCCATTACCTGATCATCCGCCGAAGTTTTCCCCGCCGCAGGAACCTTACGTCTACTCGTCCGCCGAGCTGCAGCGTCTAGTTGACGCGACGGCGGTACTCGACCATCCCGCAAGCCGCCTGCAGGCGATGACCTACCGCACGCTGATCCTGCTGCTCTACGGCACCGGAATGAGGGTGGGCGAAGCCATCGCACTTAGACTCTGCGATGTCGATCTGACCGAGCGCTTGATCACGGTTCGCAACACGAAGTTCTACAAGACAAGAGTCGTACCAAGTGGACCACGTCTGAGCGAGCGACTGGCTGCGTACCTGGACCGTCGCCGCCGGTTGGCTCTTCCCGCTGAGCAGAGCTCAGCGCTCTTCTGTACGCGCACCGGACACGGCCTCTGCTACCGGGATGTCATCACGAACTTTCAACGCATCCGGTCTGCCGCCGGGATCATCACTCTACCAGGGGAGTGCAGACCACCCCGTCTTCACGACCTGCGCCATACCGCGGCCGTACATCGGGTTGTTGCCTGGTACCGCGCCGGCAGGGACGTTCAGCGGCTATTGCCTGCGCTCGCAACCTACCTTGGTCACGTGGATATCCGCTCGACGCAGCGCTACTTGCAGATGACGCCGGAGCTGCTTCATGAGGCGAACCAGCGCTTCGCCCACTATGCCGGGCCGGAGGTGTCCCATGTCCGACCGTAATCTGCTCTCTCCTTGGGTCCGGCGGTTCCTGCTGGAGCACCTTGTCGCCGAGCGCAACTTCGCGCGCAACACGCAGAGGAGCTATCGGGATACCCTGGCGCTGTTGCTGCCCTTCGTCAGCGGCCGATCTGGCACCGCCATCGACCGGCTGTGCGTCGACCATCTGTCGGCCGCCGCCGTGCGAGCGTTCCTCGAGCATGTCGAGCGGGAGCGGCGCTGTAGCGTCGCAACACGTAACCAGCGCCTCGGCGCGATCCACTCTCTCGTCCGCTTCATCGGTACTCGCGCGCCGGAACACCTCGCTTGGTGTACGGAGATCCGCTCGATCCCTTTCAAGAAGACCGCCAAGACGATCATCGGATACCTCGAGAAGCCGGAACTGGACGCTCTCTTGCAACAACCGGATCGACGTACAACTCTCGGAGCGCGCGATCACGCACTTCTCCTGTTCCTCTATAACACCGGCGCGCGGGCGGACGAGGCGGCGCGGCTGCTGGCCGGCAATCTTCAACTCGGCACTTCGGCTTCGGTGCGCATTCTGGGCAAGGGCGACAAGTGGCGCGTCTGCCCGCTGTGGCCCGCGACGGCAGCTGTCTTGCGGCCACTTGTGACCGATGCAGGGCCCTGTGATCCTGTGTTCAGAGGACGCACGGGCGGACCGCTGACTCGCTTCGGTGTACATCGGCTCGTGGCTGCCTATGGGAAGGCAGCCTCAGTCCGCGTATCCACGCTCGCGACAAACGGGTGAGTCCACACACCCTGCGGCACACGACGGCCGTTCACCTGCTCCGGGCCGGCGTCGATATCAACACCATCCGAGCATGGCTCGGACATGTTTCCCTGGATACGACCCACGTCTACGCCGAGGTCGATCTCGACATGAAGGCCAAGGCGCTCGCCAGTGTCGACATCGCTGATCTGCCGACATCAGTTCGTCGTCGGACACCGATGCCGTCTCTCATGGAGTTCCTGCGCGGACTGTAGCCGACGCACTTATGTGCGCGGCACAGGCGCGGGCGCTCGATGGCGGCAGTCCCTCGATGGGCTGCCGCCACATATATCCGGGCGCAACATTTTTATTGTGACCGTGGGCGATGCGCACCGGCGGGCGCTTCGGATCACGCGCCGGGCGCTCGGCGTACTCGCCCGAGAAGGTGATACTGGTCGAGTCGTTGTGCAGCCGCTCGAGGTCGAGCCCGAACTCGCGCGCCATGTGCACGATGAGCCGGGTCACGCAGCTTCGCCGGTCGGCGGCAAACACCTTGTCCAGCGTTCGACCCAGGCGGTCGTCGTTGAGCAGCTCGACCTGCTCGGGCTCGAGCCCGAGTTGCGCCGGCACCACGCGCCGCACCCACTGCGGCATTCCGTACAGCGGGTGGCGGCATAGCGTGAAGTTGCGAACCAGCACCAGTGCGCTGTCCACCGGCGCGAGCTTGACCCGTCGGTCCGGCGCCCCCAGTGCTTGGCTCAGCAGCTCGCGCAGCCCCAGTCGCTCGAGCAACGGCTCGATCAGCGGATGCGCACCGACCTCCAGGGACTCCAGCGACAGCGCCTCGCCGCGCAAGTCTTTGCTGCCCACCACCGTGCGTCCTCGTCGCTTCCAACCTCAATCACAGAGTGCGTGTTTTCCCTCAGCGCATCAACGAGTTGGCGATCGAACCTGCTGATGGGTCGATCGAAGATCCCTATCGCCCGGTGCTTGACACCGCGCCCGTCAACGCTCGAAGTACTCCCCCGTGACGCACCGCGCCGGCCTGCATCGCGCGACGACTCGGCTCGATGCTGCTGGTGAGGTGTTCCCGCGTAGCGCGGCGCGGGCGCCGCGCTCACGACGTCAACGAAGGAGGGACCACGACCGGGAAGTACGCAACCCATCGCGGCGATCGCTGAACCGATCCGTTCAACGCTGTTCGTCGTGACGCTGCTGCAAATTGCCGAAAAACTACGTCAGCGACGTGCGGAAAGTAGGATCGAACCTGCGACCAACTGATTAAAAGTCAGAGACTAAAGCTGTAACACTCTGTTTCATAAGCGTTCACTACGTTTCATTCGCGATTCTTTTGCTACAGCGAAAATCGGGGCTAAAGAGTGACTTACGCTACATAGGCGTTCATTCGCGTTCATACGCGCGACTAACGACTGTAACCTCTACTATACCTCGGGGCCAGTCGGCCTTGGTGGTTCAAGAACGGCGCGCAGCCAGCTCAGCCGCGAGGAGTCATGCACAACTTGTCGTATATCGATATGCGATATATTATGCGGTCATGATTCGAAGCTTCCGCTGCAAGGAGACGGAGCGCCTCGCCGCGGGCCATAGAGTGCGGCGCTTCGTCGCTTTCGAGCGGATTGCTCAGCGGAAGCTTGCGCAACTAAACGCCGCGGCAACTCTCGAGTTCTTGCGAGTACCACGAGGGAATCGTCTCGAGGCCCTAAAGGGAGATCGCAGAGGACAGTACAGCGTTCGTATCAACGACCAATGGCGGCTCTGCTTCCGCTTCGACGACGGAAACGCTTACGACGTGGAGATCGTCGATTACCACTGAACGAGGTATGCACTGATGCACAGACTGGAGCCAGTTCATCCGGGCGAGGTCCTGAAGCATGACTTCATGGAGCCCTTCGGGCTGTCTTCCACAGCACTGGCAAACGCAATTGGCGTGACGCCGGCGCGAATCAACGAGATCGTCCGGCTCCGGAGGGGAATCACGGCCGAGACAGCACTGCGTCTCGCCCGGTACTTCAATACCGACGCGCAGAGTTGGATGAACCTTCAAGACCAGTTCGAACTCGCCGTTGCGGAGCGCGAGTCGGGCGACGCTTTGAAGGCGATTCGCCCGCTCGAGGTGGCGTGAGAGGCGTTGTTCCCGAGCCTGATGTCGAGGCGACCGGTCCCGCCATCCCCAACTTCGGGACGGATCAACACCGCAGAATAGGCGTTGTTGCGTATATCGGGGCGGATCTCGAACGAGATTATCAACTTGTCCGATTTCGCTGATTTTAGGAAGTCTCAGAAATTCCATGGCTTAGCGAATTATGCAACAACGCCATCAGCAAGCTCACTCTACTGCCGCCAGCTGGGATTCCAGACGATTGCGCAGCTCCCGCTCGTCGGCCGGTATGCTTGTTACCCGCAATGCTTGGCCATCTTGTTTCAGGAACACCGCCTGACCATCGACAAGCCGATAGCGATTAGCGAACGCTCGTCCTTGCGGTGTTCCCAGATCGGCCACCACGAAATCGAGCCGCGATTCGTAGTCGCTCCTGACCTGCCGCAGGCGATTTAGCGCATCTCCGCCGGCAGGCGAAAAGTTCTCGTAGGCCAGAACCAGAACGGGCTTACCCTGACCAATGACAGAAAGATCGGTGCTAATGGGTTTTGCGACACCCAAGGTCACGAAGTAGCCCACTGCAACAAGGGCCAACAGGGATGCGGCGGTCACCGCGATCTTTTTAACCACCGTCGTGAAATCTCCTACTTGAAATACGGTTGGCCAAACGCCCTTGAGAACCGCCGCGGCGCGCACCTTGCTCTCCGACAACCTGGGAGTAGCGGGCATCGCGTTCGGAGTCGTCTTCTTCGGTTCGTTGTTCGCCTTCATGCGAACGCGATGAGCGTCGCGCAGGCTGAGCAACACGTTGTGCCGCCCCGGATAGAGAGCGGGGTTT
>CAMYIJ010000142.1 GCA_947258375.1 uncultured Acidimicrobiaceae bacterium | reverse complement strand
GGTTGCGCCTTCGCATACGTATGCGGCGGCGGGGACCTATACGGTGTCGTTGACTGTTACTGATGACGGTGGCTTGTCTGGTTCGGATTCGTCGACTGCGACGATTTCGGATGTCCCGAATGTGGCGCCGACTGCTGATGCTGACGGCCCATACCTAGGCACCGTCGGACTGGCCGTCACGTTCGACGGGTCCGGTTCGTTCGATCCGGACGGCACGATCGTCTCCTACGACTGGGACTTTGGTGACGGGATGACAGGTACCGGGGTGACGCCGAGCCACACGTACGCAGCGGCCGGCTCCTATGTGGTGTCGCTGACGGTGACCGATGACGGTGGTCTCACCGATTCGGATTCGTCGAGTGCCACGATCGATCCGGCTCCGAATGTGGCGCCGACGGCTGACGCCAACGGCCCATACAGCGGGATCGTCGGCGAAGCCGTCAGCTTCGACGGGTCCGGGTCGTTCGATCCGGACGGCACGATCGTCTCCTACGACTGGGACTTCGGTGACGGGTCGACCGGCACCGGGGTGACGCCGAGCCACACGTATGCGGTGGCCGGTACCTACACGGCGACGTTGACGGTGACCGACGACGGTGGACTCACCGACTCGGACACTGCGGCTGTCACCATCCAACCGGTTGTCGCCGAGGCGGATATCGATATCACCGCCTTCATGGCACCCAGCCGGATCAAGCTCGACAAGTTCAAGCCGGTGGAATTGGGGCTGTACTTGAGGAACACCGGAACCCTCGACATTCCCGACGCCAGCTACGGGGCCACGGCCACGATCACCGGTGAGCAGGACGGTGATGGGATCTTCACCACCACCTTCCCGATCTGGGATTCAATCACATCAGGTTCGACCAAGTTCGAAATCGAGATTGACGATCCGAGCATCTTCACGGTAGGCGTGGTCAAGTGGACGGCAACGCTCGACGTGCCCGGCGATGACGACATCGACAAGGCCGTGGCCTACTCGGACGTGACGGACCGTCGGCGGTAGCAAGCAGCTCGATACAGCTGACCGGCTACCGAGTTGCCGGGGACCCAGGTCCCCGGCAACTTCGCGTTCGGATCTCCGGGTGCCGCAGGAAAGCGGGATCGGGCGGGATTGGCCGTATCCCATCTGCGGCCCCCGAAGTCTCCGGGTATGAGAACCGGGCCGATACGCTGGATGCCGGAAAAGCCCACGCGGCGCGGCGAAGGGATCGATGATCAACCGCAACCAATCAATCGGGGCCACAGTACGCCCTACCTTCCGGCGGGTCGCCGCGATGCTGGTGGCCGCCGCCAAGGAGTTCCTCGTCGACGGGGGCCCCCGGCTCGGCGCCGCCCTCAGCTACTACACCCTGTTCTCCCTGGTGCCGCTCCTCTTCCTCGCGGCGGCCGTTGCCGGGTTCGTCTTCGGCGACGCCGATGCCGTCGGCGAAGCAGTCGAGCGGGCCACCGAGGTGGCGGGAAGCCAGGTTGGTGAGTCCCTCGAAGACCTTTTGGTGACCGCTCAAGCCGAGCGCGCCGGCGCGCTGTCGATTGGTATCGCGCTGTCGGCTTTCGCCGCCGCCAGCATCTTTCAGCAACTTCAGGCTGTGCTCGGGATTCTCTTCCACGTACCGGAACAGAAACGAAGAGAAGGCCCGGTGGGCTGGCTGATCCGACGGCTCATTGGCGTTGCCTCGGCGATCGGCCTGGCGGTTCTGGTGCTGACCCCGGTGGCGGCCGTAGGCGGTATCAACTGGCTGATCGATCTGCTGCCCGACGATGTTGGTGTGCTTCCCGCGCTGTTGGGTTTCGCGATTCCTCTGGTCTCTGTCGTCCTATTGATGCTCGTCACCGGATTCACCTTTCAGGTGTTGACGGCGATCGAAATCCCGTGGCGGGCGGCGCTGCGCGGAGGTGCTACAACGGCCATGCTCGGGCTGACCGCGGCGTACGGCGTCGGTGTGTACCTCAACACAGCCGGTACGACCGGGACGCTCGGTGCGGTCGGGGGCGCCGCCATCTTGCTCTTCTTCTTCAACCTGATGTGGTACGTCTACCTGTACGGGGCGGAGGTCACGAAGGTCTACGGCGACTATCTCCACTTCGGGGACGTTCAGCAGCCGTCGGAACGTGAGCAGGTCTCGGTGGCGGCCATCCCTGCCACTCCGGGGTCAGAGGCGCCAACACCGCCCCCACGAACCGGATCATTCCTATCTGGCGCCGCCCTCGGCTGGCTGCTCGGCCGGAGTTCACGGAAGTAGCGCTCTGGCGCGGCCCTAGGTCCCGGCCGCTTAGTCAATATGCCCTATTCGTGCAGGTAGCACGGGGATATGGTGTCCTCATCCTAAGGAGGGCGGACTGTCATGAGGCTTGGATACAAGCTCTTTGCGGCCGGGATTGTGCTGCTGAGTGCCTGCGGAGGGGGGAGCGGAGTGGTCGCAACGACCGCCCCGGCGGCCTCTGCGGATACCACCACCACGAGCGAGGCGCCGACGACGACGATCGCCCCTGAGCCGGAAGCGACCACCCTGGCCGATTACCTTCCGATGATGGGGCCGGAGGATCCCGAAGAAGCTCAGGACTACTGGCGCGGGCAGGAGCTGGCCGCCCAGGAGCTGACCCGGGAATGTATGGCCGAGGAGGGGTTCGAATACGTCCCCTACGTCCCGACGTTCGAGGATGCGTACTTCGACTGGGACATGGATGAGGAGGAGCGAATCGCCCAGCAGGGCTTCGGCATGGCATTCCATTTGCTCGAACAGCCCAACTTCGAGGAAGAGTGGGATCCGAACGACGACCCCAACTACGCCATCACGGAGGCGATGAGCGAATCCCAACGAGAGGCGTACGAGTACGCCCTTTATGGGGAACAGCCGGACATGGAGCTCGATTGGGAAGGCGCTCAAACCGAGGAGGAGAGGCGCGCTCTCGAGGAGGAAATGGACCGGCTCTGGCGCGAGCGTGAATGGGTCGGTTGTATGGAGCTCGGTTGGAGCGAAGCCTCCGGGGGTGAGGAAGCCTGGATGTCCTTCGAGGAGGAGTTCGGCGATACCTGGCAGGACCTGTGGGAGCGGGTCCAGGCCGATCCTCGCATAGTGGCAGTAGAGGATGATTGGTCGACATGTATGGCTGATGCCGGGTATGAGTTCCGCGACTCGGAGGACATGTGGATGACTCTCGATGAGGAGTTCAACACCATCGTGTCCTGGCCGGGTCAGGAGTCAATGGATGGCGGGTCCGGCATCACGACCGCCCCGGCGATCCCGGAAGTGGAGCCGGTCGAGAACGAGGACGGAACGTATACGTTCGTTGATGCCGAAGGCAACGAGTACACCGAGGAGGACATGGAAGTCTTCTGGGCGCCGACCTTCGACGAGGCGGAGGTACGGGCCTTCATGGACAAGGAGATCGCGATCGCGACCGCGGACTTCAAGTGCAACGAGGGTCGCTGGGAGCGTTACGAAGAGGTCCGGGAGGAGTACGAGGCCGAGTGGGTTGCGGAGAACAAGGCGGCTCTCGATGCGTGGAAGGCGCGCCGGGAGGCCGCCGGGTGATCTACCCGCGGGTCAGTGGTGAGACCGTGACATGAAACGGGCGTTTCTCCTCGTGGGTGCCGTTGTAGTCCTGGTCGGGGCGGCCGCCGCCGGCTGGGTCGCCGCCAGCACGATCAAGTCGCCCGCGCAGGTGGCCTCCGAAGCGGAGCCACCGGAACCCTCTCTCATCACGGTGCCGGTCGAGAAGGTTGTGATCTCGGCCGATGTCGTCACCCGGGGGGATGTGAGGTTCGACCAGCCCGAGTCAGTTGTGGCTCAGGGTGTGGCGCTCGAGGGAGTGGCGTCCGTGATCACGTGGGCCCCGGAGGCCGGCACCGAATTCGGTGAAGGCACCGTGCTTTATGAAGTGTCCGGACGGCCGGTCTTCGCACTCCAGGGCGATCTTCCGCTGTTCCGCGATCTCGGGCGCGGCGCGGAAGGGGAAGACGTAGCGCTGTTTCAAACGGCGCTGGCACGGCTCGGCTTCGATCCAGGCGAGATCGACGGGGTGTACGGACCGATCACCGAGAAGGCGGCCGCCGACTTCTACGCCGCGGCCGGCTACGAGATCCTCGAGCCCACCGACCTGGACCTCGAGATGCTCGAGGCCGCGCAGAACGCCGTAGAGGATGCCCGTCGGGTCTACACCGAAGCGAAGCAAGCGTCCAGCGCGGCCAAGGTCGCAGAAGCCGCCGCCGCCCAAGCCCAGGTGGACTACAACGGAGCCGAGGCGGATCTCATGGCTGCCGAACAGGAACTGGAAGCGGCGCTCGACTCGGGCCTGCTCGAAGATGATCCTCAGGTGGTTGCGTTGGTTGAGTTGGTCGCGGCGGCTCAGTCGGCGATGGACGGCGCCGCTGCCGACCTGCTCGGCGCCGGCGGCGAAGCCGAGAACGCCCGCGCGATGGCAGAGGCTCTCGACCTTGCAGGTTCGTCGGAGATGTACTCGCGAGCAGCCGAGGATCTGAGAGACATCGAGGGTCGCGTCGGGCAGCGGGTACCGATGTCCGAAATCGTGTTCTTCGACTTGTTTCCGCTTCGTGTCGACACCGTCAACGTCCGGCGGGGTGACGCCGCCGGGGGAGAGGTCATGAGGGTGTCCGGCTCGCGGCTTGCGGTCGACTCATCAGTACCGATTGCCGACGCCGAGTTGATCCAGGTCGGCGACTCGGTCGTGATGGATCTGCGGAGCCGCGGAATCGAGGTGACCGGCCGCGTCACGATCAAGGCCGATCGACCGGGCACCAACAACGTGGGAGCCCAGCGCGTCTACCTGGAGATCGTGCCGGATGAGATCCGCGCCGACCTCAATGAGGCAAACGTCCGGATCACGATCCCGGTGGAGACCACCGGCGGTGAGGTGCTCGTGGTGCCGGCCGCCGCCATCTCCGCCACGGCAGATGGCTCTTCCCAGGTCCGGGTTGTAGAGGACGGCGGCTCGACCAGGTTCATCACCGTCATACCCGGCCTATCGTCGAGCGGCCTAGTGCAAGTCACCGCCGTCGACGGCGGGTTGGCCGAGGGCGATCGGGTTGTTGTGGGTGTCTCATGACACCCATCGTCGAACTCGAGGATGTCGGCCGGGTCTTCCCCGGTTCGCCTCCCGTCGCCGCCTTGCGGGGGGTCAACCTCTCGATCGGTGAGGGCGAGTACCTGGCGATCGCCGGCCCGTCTGGATCCGGAAAATCGACTCTCCTCAACACTCTGGGCTGCCTCGACCGCCCCACCGAGGGAACCTACCGTTTGACGGGAATCGACGTCGGCCAGCTCTCGGACGGCAAGCGCACCGCGCTGCGCGGGCAGCGCATCGGCTTCGTCTTTCAGGCATTTCACCTCCTCCCGTACCGCACCGTGCTGGAGAACGTGATCACCGGTCTGATCTACAACCGGGTACCGCGACGGGAACGCAGGAAACGTGCTGCTGAGGCCCTCGATCACGTCGGTCTGGCTGCCCGAGCCAACTTCAGCCCCCGCAATCTCTCCGGTGGCGAGCGGCAGCGGGCCGCCATGGCCCGGGCGCTCGCGGCGCAGCCCAGCTTGCTCCTGTGCGACGAGCCGACCGGGAACCTCGACTCGAAGACGACTGAATCTCTGCTGGACCTCTTTGACGAGCTGGTGGCCGACGGGC
Organism: uncultured Acidimicrobiaceae bacterium; assembly: GCA_947258375.1. Lineage (GTDB taxonomy): Bacteria > Actinomycetota > Acidimicrobiia > Spongiisociales > UBA5794 > JAHEJX01. Next base: position 474 of record CAMYIJ010000142.1, on the reverse strand, counting down.
TGACGCTGGTTGTCGTCACCCACGAGGAGCTGGTGTCGGCGCGTGCCGACCGTCTGGTCAAGCTGGTCGACGGCGTCCTCACCGAGGAGGCGCCGGGATGAGCGGCGCGTGGGAGACCGGTGACGACCGGGGGGTCCGCCCGTCACGATTTCGGATGCGGGATCTCATAGGCGAGTCACTGGCCGGGATGCTGTCCCGCCCCGGCCGCACGCTGTTGACGATCCTCGGCACAGTGCTCGGTGTCGCCGCGCTCGTGGCCACGCTCGGCCTGGCGAAGACCGCCGGCAATCAGATCGTCGGGCGTTTCGATGCGTTGGCCGCCACTTCGATATCGGTGGAACCGAACAGCAGGTGGGGTATGCCACAGCCAGCCGTTTCGGCTCTTCCGTGGGATGCAGAGGATCGTCTCATGCGACTGAATGGTGTCGTGGCCGCGGGCACTCTGAGTTCCGTCGATCTCGGTGGCCGGCTGGC
>CAMYIJ010000141.1 GCA_947258375.1 uncultured Acidimicrobiaceae bacterium | reverse complement strand
AGCTGAGGTAGTCCGGGCAGCTCGAGTCGCGTAGGCGCTGGACGCTGGTCGCGCGCCTCTGCTGCCCCCCTCCCCCTCCTTCGTCGGGGACTCCCCCCAAACGTTGCCCGCCCAAAGCGGCGTGCAACGGGGGGAGAGACAGTTCTTAGAGCAGGCGGAAGTCGATGCGGCGGTTCTGGGCGCGGCCTTCTGCGGTGTCGTTGGTCGCGATCGGTTGGCTCTCGCCGAAGCCTTCAGTCTCGAGGCGGTCGGCCGCGATTCCCTGCTCGACGAGATGGTCGCGTACCGCGTCGGCCCGTGCCCGGCTCAAAGCGAGGTTGGGCTCCTCGTCGCCTTGGGAGTCGGTGTGGCCCTCGATGGCGACCCGGATGTCGGGATTGAGTGAAAGGAACTCGACCGTCGCGTCCAAGGCGGCCAGCCCCTCGGCGGTGATGACCGCGCTGGCCGTCTCGAACGTTATCGACTCGAGGCTGAGAGCCTCGTTGAGCGTCGGCAACTCGAAATCGGGTGGCAGCAGGACGCCGTCAACGATGTGGATGACACCGTTGGCTGCCGTCACGTCGCTCTCGGTGACCGTGGCCGCACCGACGGCAATCGCGCCATTAGCGACTGATACCGGCAACTCGGCACCGCTCTGAGTCGTGAGCACCTGCCCATCACTGAGATCCTCGGCGAGGAATGTGCCCGGCACGACGTGATACCCCAGAAGCTCCAGCAGCTTGGGATTCGTCACCAGCAGCAACTCGACCGATCCTGCCGGAAGCGCACCGAAGGCAGTGTCGGTCGGCGCAAACACCGTGAAGCCGGAGCCATCGTCGCCGGCGAAGAGGCTGCCCGAAACCGGTCCCAGCGCTCCAACGAACGTGCCGAGATCGGATCGGTTGATCAGCAACTGGCTGAGCGGTTCAGCGGGTTCTGTCGTGTCCGGCGGTGGCGCTGTCGTGGCCGGCGGCTCTGTTGTCTCTGAGGGCTGTGTGGGCTCGCCCGGAGCACCGCTGTGGTCGCCCAGGCCCAGCACAACGTCAATGATGTGCAGCGTTCCGTTCGTCGAGTCGAGATCACCTTCGACAACTGCGCCATTGCCAACGGAGACTGTCCCGCCCTGCTCGGCAATGGGTGGTACCAATCCCGCGGCGGTCTGAACAGACCCGAGTGAGACCAGATCATCGAGGCTCTGCTTTCCCTGGGCGACGTGTATGCGCAGCACTTCGAAGGCGACATTCGGGTCGGTGGTCATCGCCACTATCAGTTCTTCGGGCATGGCGGCAAAGGCCGCGTCCGTCGGTGCGAAGAACGTGATGTCACCACCGGTGGCGATCGCTTCGTCGAGATCGCCGCCGGCAGTGGTGATGAGGCCTCTGAAGAAGGCCAACTCCGAGCGACTGTCGATCAGATCGATCACATTTGCGTCTGCGGGCAAACTGTCGGTGGGCGCCGTGCTCGTCGATGGCGTGGCCGCGGCCACATCGTCGGTTGCAGTGGGACCGTCGCACCACGCGATGGCCACGGTGAACAGAGCGACGATCGTGGCGCCCCACCACAGTGGCAGACCCCAACCCCTGTCGTCCTTTTCCGGTGCAGCATCGTCGCTGAGCCAGTTTCTCAAGCGTTCCCACATTGTGCGGCAGTCACCCTTCGATTGAGCTACGGCCGAAAGATAGCGCGTGCGTAGGGAGCCTCAGCCTCGGCAAGCGTTTTAGCCGCCTGGGGCTTCAGTGCATCTGCTCCGGCGGTAGAGAATCGGGGTCGATCCCGTAGTGATCGATGGCACCACGCACGACCTCCGAGTCGACCGCACCCTGTTCAGCAAGGCTGCCGAGCACTGCGACGACGATGTGCCCTTCGTCGATTTCGAAGAACCGGCGCAGCTCGGCGCGGCCGTCGCTCCGGCCAAATCCATCGGTCCCCAATGACGTGAACGAACCCGGGACCCAACGGGCAACCTGATCGGGGATCGCCTTCATGTAGTCGGTCACCGCCACAACGGGCCCTCCGACCGGCGCCAGCAGCCGCGTGACCAACGGCTCCCTTGGTGTCTCGCCGGGGTGGAGCCGGTTCCAGCGTTCGGTGACGAGGGCTTCCTCGCGGAGTGACTTGTACGAGGTCGCGCTCCACAGTTCGGCCCCAACCCCATACCTGTCGGACAGGGCGGCCTGGGCAGCCCTGGCGGCGATGTGGGCGGTGCCGGAGAAGACGATGGCCGCCTTGTGGGCGTGCGGCTGGGGCGCCTCGGCCCATTTGTACAGCCCGGAGATTATCCCGGCCGTCACGCCCTCGGGCTGAGGCGGCTGGGCGTATGCCTCGTTGTAGAGGGTGATGTAGTAGAAGATGTCCTCGTCGTCGCGGTACATGCGCTGAAGGCCGTTCTCGACGATCGTGCCTAGTTCGTAGGCGAAAGCCGGGTCGTATGTCTGGCACACGGGCACGGTCGACGCCAGCAGCAGCGAGTGGCCATCCTGGTGTTGGAGGCCTTCGCCCAGGAGGGTCGTCCGGCCTGCGGTGCCGCCCAGGAGGAAGCCACGGGAGCGGGAGTCGGCCGCCGACCAGATCAGGTCTCCGACCCGCTGGAAGCCGAACATCGAGTAGAAGGTGAAGAACGGGACCATCGGCACGCCGCGGGTGGCGTACGAAGTGGCGGCAGCGATCCAGCTCGCCATCGAGCCGGCCTCCGTTATCCCTTCCTCGAGGATCTGGCCATCCTGTGACTCCTGGTAGGAAAGGAGGAGGTGCGCATCGACGGGCTCGTAGAGCTGACCCCGGGAGGCGTAGATCCGCAGTTCCTTGAACAACGCATCCATGCCGAATGTGCGGCCTTCGTCGGGGATGATGGGCACGACCCGCTCGCCGAAGCCATCGACGCGGGCCAGGCTGCGCAGTAGTCGCGTGAAGACACCGGTGGTGGAGACTTCCACCGTCCCCGACCCGGCGGTGAACTCGGCGAATGGTTCGTGCGGCGGCAACTCGAGGGGGAGTCTGGTGCTCACCACTCGTGCCGGCAGAGGGCCCTTGAGCATCTGGCGCCGTTCTCTGATGTAGCGAACCTCGGGCGAGTCCTCCGCCGGCCGGAAATAGGGTGGATTGTCCGGATCGGCGAGCAGCGCCTCGTCCGGAATGTCATCCTGAAGTCCGAGACGGTCCCGGAGACCCAGGAGTTGCTCGGCGCTCAGTTTTTTTACGGAATGAGTCGCCATGCCGCCCTGGACCCCTTCGCCCAGCATGAAGCCCTTGATCGTCTTGGCGAGGATCACGGTGGGGCCGTTCGTCATCTCGGTCGCCGCCGTGTAGGCCGTGAAGAGCTTCTCGTAGTCGAGGCCCCCGCGCCGCAGCGCCCACACCTCGTCGTCTGTCATGTGGTCCACGAGAGCCTTGAGCTCCGGCTCAGGTCCGAAGAAATGCTCCCTCACGAAGATTCCATCGCGCGCCTTGTAGCGCTGGTAGTCGCCGTCGAGTGACTGGTTCATCCGGCGGATCAGATGGCCGCCCTTGTCTGCCGCGATCAGCGGATCCCAGTTGGTGCCCCAGATCACCTTGAGCACGTTCCACCCGGCACCGCGGAACATGGCTTCGAGCTCCTGAATGATCTTGCCGTTGCCGCGCACCGGCCCGTCGAGTCGCTGCAGGTTGCAGTTGACCACCCACGTGAGGTTGTCGAGGCGTTCCCGACCTGCCAGTGAGATCGACCCGAGTGTTTCCGGCTCGTCGGTCTCACCGTCGCCGACGAAGCACCAGACCCTCGATTCCGACGTGTCTTCCAGTCCGCGGTGCTGGAGGTAGCGCAAGAACCGGGCCTGGTATATCGAGTTGATCGGGCCCAGTCCCATCGAAACGGTTGGATACTCCCAGAATTCCGGCATGAGCCGGGGGTGGGGGTAGCTCGACAGCCCGCCGCCTATCTCCCTCCGGAACCGATCGAGATCAGATTCGTGCAGACGATGCTCGGCGAACGCTCGGGCATAGATCCCGGGAGAGGCGTGACCCTGGATGTAGACGTGGTCGCCGGGCCCATCGCGATGGCCCCTGAAGAAGTGGTTGAAACCGACGTCGTACATCATCGCCGAGGAGGCGAACGACGACAGGTGGCCGCCGATGCCTTCGATATCGAGGTTGGCCTTCGTGACCATGACCGCGGCGTTCCACCGGATGATATGGCGCAACCGTTGTTCCAGTTTGCGGTCGCCGGGGAACGGACGCTCGAAGTCAGGCGGAATCGTGTTGACGTACGGGGTGCCGGTGGCCCGGGGAACACCGATGTCACGGTCCTGGGAGTGCTTAAGCAGCTTCGCCATGAGGAACCGGGCTCGCGGCGCCCCGTCGGCGTCGATCACCCTGTCGAGCGATTCGAGCCATTCGAGCGTCTCTTCTGGGAAAGTATCGGGAATCTGGTGGGTGAAATCGTCACCAATCACGTCGAAGCCTCCGCGGTCCGGGGGGATGGAGCACCATACACAGATGCGGGTCGCTAATGATTTGCCGGCGCGATTGCCGGCCGCCCTGGGTGGTGCTGACGGGCCACCGGTAGTCGGCGCCGATCAGAGATAATCTTGACACCTACCGTGTCGAAAGGCTACCTTCCGTGGTCGCTGTGGGGCAGGCAGACACGGAGGCGTTCACTCCGGAGCTGGGACGGATAGCTGAACGCACCATGACTCGGATGAAACAACCAACAACTACGCGTCGATGGAGCGCGCTCGCTCTCATTCTCCTGTTTTCGCTCATCGTCGTAATCGAAGTTCCCGACGGCCATGCGGCGGAGCAGACCTGTCCGGCTTTTGGCAACGTCCAGCAGGTCGGCCAACTCGGCAATGGCGTAATCAATGAAGCCTCGGGCCTTGTCGCGTCGCGAACTCACGCCGATCGGTACTGGCTGCACAATGACAGCGGCGACAGCGCACGCATCTTCGTGATGACGGGCACGGGCCGCGATCGGGGCACAGTCAATCTCGGTGGTATCACGGCCCACGATTTCGAGGACATTGCCATCGGGCCGGGCCCGGACGCCACCAAGGACTACCTGTATATCGCCGACTTCGGGGACAACGGCCACAACCGGGCTACGGTCGTGATCCATCGTATTGCCGAACCCGCTCCTCCCGGAGCCGGACGATCGATCACTATTCCGCAGGATCAGATCGCGTCGTTCGTGTACGCCTATGCCAATCCGAATAGCCCGGGGCAAACGTGGCGCCGCAACGCGGAATCCTTGATCGTCGACCCCCGTACTGGAGATCTGGCGATCGTCGAAAAGCAGCTGTCGACCATCGACGGCCGATCCGACATGGGCTGGGTCTACAGACCGATGACGGGCGCCGACATCTCGCCGGATGGGTCGATGATCCTGGTGAAGAACGGCGCCGAGACCTTCGCCTGGATGCGTGGCAGCGGCCAGACGGTGTTTGCCGCGCTTGGTGCGTTCCCGGTCACGAACTGCATTGCACCCAAGACTCCGGGGGAGGCGATCGCGTTCACGGCCGACGGCTCGGCATTCCTGTCGGTGACCGAGAAGCTGAACGCGCCGGTCAAGAAGGTCGCCATCACAGACGGTGCCACCCCACCTCCGCCACCGTCGACGACGCTCCCGCCGCCACCCTCCGGCCCGACCTGTGCGGGCCGAGCGGCCACGATCGTCGGCACCTCAGGGGACGACCTCCTCGTTGGTACGGACGGCGTTGACGTCATTGTGGGTTTCGGTGGCCACGATGAGATCCACGGCAAGAAGGGCAACGACATCCTTTGCGGCGGTCCGGGTCGCGACCGTATCTACGGCGGCTCTGGTCACGACGAGATCTGGGGTGGGATAAGCGCCGACGTGCTGATCGGGGGACCGGGGTCCGACAGCCTCGCCGGCCTCAAGGGCAACGACAGGCTGTTCGGCCGGGGCGGCCATGACTATCTGGCGGGGGCCGACGGAAGCGATCGGCTCCGCGGAGGTGCCGGCGACGACACGCTTCTTGCCGGTCCCGGCATCGACTCGTGCCGCGGCGGCCGCGGTGACGACCACCTCGAGTCGTGCGAGTAGGTTTCGCTCAAATCAGGATGTGATCGAGTCGCGCTGGATCTAGGCGTCGGGGGTGTCTCCCTCGATCTGTTTGCGCAGTTTGGCCTCTAGCTCGTCGAAGCGGGAGTCGGCGGCCTCGATGTCTTCGAGGATCATGTCGACCCGTTCGTGAGGTTCGGCGTCGAGTTCACGTTGCTTGCGTTCGAGTTCGGCGTCGAGCGTTGCCCCCGCCTTGGACAATCCCTCCCTGACGTCGGCGGCTTCCCGCTTGAAGATGGCGACCATGCGGTCCCAGAGGCTCATGTCGATTTCTCCGTCTGTTGATAGCTCGCATAGAGCAGGGCGTAGTGCTGGTAGTGGCGAAGTCCCCTGGCAGTGCTCTCGTTCTCTGTGGCGCGGACCTCACGAACGATGCGCATCGGACTGCCCACGGCGAGCATCCCGGCCGGAACGGTTGCCCCCGGTGGCACGACCGTGCCGGCCGCTACCAGCGCACCGCGTTCGACGACCGCGCCGTTCAGGACAACCGCCCCCATGCCGATCAGCGCGCCGTCCTCGACAATGGCCCCGTGGACCACCGCGGCGTGGCCCACAGTCACGTCCGTGCCCAGGTGCACCGGGAAGCCATGGTCGGTGTGGATCACTGCGTTGTCCTGGAGGTTGCTTCCCGGCCCCATTGTCACGGGCGCCTCCTCGGCGCGGATCGAGGCGCCAAACCAGACCGACGCTCCCGGTCCGATCGTCACATCGCCAAAGACCCGTGCTGTGTCGGCGACGAACGCATCGGGGTGAATCTCGGGTTGCTGCAATGTGGGGAATTCGCTCATGCCGGCAGCTTACGCCGCGGATCTGGGCGGATGAGCTACAGCACGGTGCGAACGGCGACCCCGATGGCGGCCACGATCCACAGTCCCAAGGCGATGAAGAGGCTGGCCCCCGCCAGGCCGATGCTCCCGGGATTGGCGAGGCGGGTGATACCGGAGACGTCGATGCCGAAGTTCCCGAGGTCGGAGCGCAGTGAACGAACGGACTTGATGACCTGGAGTCCTCCACGGATCATGCGGGTCCGGGTGGTCTGGATCCCACCAACGACTTCGGACAGTCTCGTCTTGGCGAGGCCGGCAGCCTCGTCGAGTTCGGTTCGTATCTTGTCCGCGTCAAGGGCAGAGGCGAGGCGCTTGCCATAGCGCCACAGGATCCAGCCGGGAATTAGGCAGATCGCCCCGAGGAGCCAGCCAAAGCCATCCAGCTTCGCGAAGACTGCCACCGTGGCTGCTATCGCGCCGACCCAGGCGAAGCCGGCGGCGGCCCGCATCACGCGGGATCCGCGATCGGCCAGCCAATCGACCTTGGTGAGTACCGCTTCGATGGCGGCCGCGGCCCCGGATGTCATCGACAAATCATATGAGCGGCGAATGCCATTCAGCTACTCAGGCCGATCGTGGCGAGTGTGGCGTCGGCAGCGTTGCGGCCGCAGAGCACGACAACAACCGGGCCGGCAAGATCCATATGGTCGAGGGCGGCAAGTGCCAGCCCGGCGCTTCCCTCGATCCGGTCCGGGTAGTTGCTCATGTAAGCCCGCATCGCCGCGGCGATCTCGTCCTCCTCTATCAGGTGCCAATCGGAGACGAGTGATCGGCACATCTCGAATGTCATCGACCCGGCCTCGATGCCCCCGGCGGTGCCGTCCGAGAGAGTGTCGCGGTGCTCGACGTCGATGATGGAGCCGGCGGCCACGGAGTGGTGCATCGCCGCCGAGTTGGTGGCAGAAGCGCCGACGATTCGGGTATCGGGCCAGTGGCGGTGCAACGTGGCGGCGATGCCCGATATCAGGCCACCACCCCCAACCGAGACGACTACGGCTGCCGGCGGCTCCGTCTGCCGAACCAACTCCACCCCGATCGTTCCCTGGCCGGCGATCACCGTGGCGTCGTTGTACGGCGGCACGTAGGTTTTACCCGCTTGGCGGGCCTCGTCCCGGGCGGCGACTTCGGCATCCACCGGATCGCCGGGAATGGTTCTGATGGCGGCCCCGAGATCTCGGATCGCGGCAACTTTGGCCGCGTCCGCTTCAGTCGAGACGAAGACTTCGACCGTCGTGGCCAGTTCGAAGGCGGCCCTGGCGACGGCTGCTCCGTGGTTGCCCGTCGAAGCCGTCACGACTCCCGAAGCGAGTTGGGCGGGTTCGAGCGATCTGAGCTTGGCCGTTGCTCCGCGCAGCTTGAACGAACCAGTGTGCTGGGTGTTCTCCAACTTGGCGAAGACGCGGCGCCCCTCTCTATCAAAGATCGGTCTCCGCACGAGCGCCGTCTCGATGACATCCGGGCGCAGCTCGGCGTCGAGAGCCGCGGACGCCGCGATGATTGCCGAATACATCCGGGCACGATACCCACAGAATTCCACGTCGACTGCTCGGCGGTAGGCTGGACGCCAACTCTGGAATGGACCGGGAGGGTCAATGCGCGATCTGTTGTTAGTGCTCCACATTGTTGGCGTGGCCACTTGGCTCGGCGCCAACGTGGTTCAGTTCTTGTCGACGAAACGGTTGGTGGCCCAGGGGGGTCAGGTAGCGGCCGCATGGACCGGGATGACGCTGCTATGGGGCCGGGTTCTCTACATGCCGGCGGCGATCCTCGTGCTGATCACGGGCACCTGGTTGGTCATCGATAGTGCATGGGCCGAGTTCAGCCACACGTTCGTCTCAATCGGGTTCTCGGTGATCATCATTGCCACCATCCTCGGGATGGTCGTCATCGCCAAGATCGGCCGGCGTGCCACCGAGGCATTCGCGGCGGGCGACGACGCTGCCGGCAATGCCGAGATCAACAGGCTCCTTTCGTGGGCGGTGCTCGATACCGTGTTGGTCGTTGTCGCCATCATCGCCATGGTCGGCATGTGGGGTGTGTAGGCGGAACCCTGTTCTGCCGATAACCGTTCTATAGGGGAGAGACCGGCGCGCTGCCGGTCGAGTTGGGAGTTGGCAAGTGCCTGCCGGTAGGGCGACAAACCCGGGCTGGAGATCAGTCCAGCGCATTTCGGCAGTTCTCGCTGCCCTGGTGGTGTTCCAGGTAATGGCGACGGCAGGTGCCCCTCGTCTCGAGACAAACGAGGCGCTGACACCGCCCGAGACCACGTTCGCTCCGCGCGAAGCTACCCGCCCGGCGCGCCCGGCCACTCCGGCGAATGCAGTGCCGGCGGTCGGCCGGGGCTGGGCAGGCCCCGTTTCGATGGCGACGGCTCAATATGCGTACGAGGTTCGAACGCGGTACTTCGAGATCCCGAATCGACCCCCTCCGGCCGCCGCGAATCCGCTTACGGAGGTCGTGGGGTTGAACAAATCCTGGATTGCCGATGTTGTGACCGTGCCGCGCCCGGGCCCGGTGATCTCGGAGCACCGCGGCTTGACAGTCCGCGATGATCCATCGTCCCGTTTCCATCTCGAATTGGACAACATGCGCGGCGTTGTCACCGTGGCCGTCGACGGAGCACCCGATGTGGCGTTCGAGATCGACTACCGCGACCGCGCAGCCGACCTGCACCGCATCGGGGTCACCCCGATCCTGCTGGGCCACCGGCTCGAAGGCAGCGTCCCCCGATCCCGCGGGGAACTGACCTACCCACTCGTGACACCGACATACGATGCGGGGAGCATCACCCACACAACGATCTCAAACGAGGACGGCGTGCTCCTGATTCGCTTCGATGGCGGCCCCTACTCCAACCTGAGTGATCGCCAGGAGGCCGCGGGGGCGACCTATCTGGAAGTTCGGGTCGAGCTGACCGGGCGCAAAGTTCTGATGGACCTGGAGGGGCTCTACTACGTGCGCCCGGCAGTGGGCGCCGAGATGCTTTTTGTCGACGACGTGGCTACGACACCGCTGACAGTGGCCGCCGACGTGCCGTCGTTCCTCGTGTACCTCGAAAACCCGACCCGCGTCGACGTGACCGATCCGATCTTCGGCGACTACCGGCTGCAGACCGACGTCACCCGGCTGCAGGTGCAGTGGGACGGTGTCGGCACCGCATTCGAGCTCGACTTCGATCACGCCTTCAAAGACCGCGGCCAGACCAGCGTGCAGACCCGGCTGATCTTCCGGACCCGGGGCCGAGTCTGAGAAGGCCGGACATGCATGTGGGCGGCCCCGAGGGACCGCCCACATGCGGGGCACCTGGCCCTCGGGGCCTAGCTGGGTATGAACGTCATGCTGCTTGACCTACTCGTAACCACCGTTATGGCCGTCGCGATGTCGACGTCAGCGTCATTCGCTTCGAGGATTGCTGTCCACATGATGTTTCCTGCCGTGGTCGGCGAGTAGTCGGCGAACGCGTACGTCGTTCCGCCGTTACCCAGCGCGTCGGATACGTCCATCTCCTCGTAGTAGACCTCGATGCCGTTCTGCATCCCCACGACCGTTGCCATCAACGTCGCAGGCACGTTGCCGTTGTTCTCGACCGTGAGGTCGATCTCGATCGGCCGCGGCCGGTCCAGATTGAAGCGTTTGCTCACCCGGAACGACTTGATATCCAAGTCGGTGTTGGGCTCCGCCGCTTCAACAACCACCGTCGTCGTAGCCGTGTCCTGGGCGCCCTCATTGTCCGTGACCGTGAGCGTCACGGTGTAGGTCCCGGGCTCCTTGTAGGCATGCTTCGGGCGATCCCCGTCATCGAAGTTACCGTCACCGAACATCCAGCCGTAGTGGACGATCCAGCCGTCAGGATCATATGAGGCTCTGCCGTCGAAGCGGATCTTCTCGCCGACTTGACCCGTGTATGGTCCGTTCGGATCTGCCACGGGCGGCAGGTTCTCCGATTCCACCGTGATGGTGGCCGTGCTCGTCGCCGTGCCGGTGAGGCCGTCGTTGTCGGTGACTGTCAGCGTCACGGTGTAGACGCCTGGTGCCGCATAAGCGTGCATCGGAGCCACCCCGGTGTCGCTGGCGCCGTCACCGAAGTCCCACATGTATTCGACGATGTGGCCGTCCACGTCGGACGAACCCGACCCGTCGAATGTGATCGCGACGCCGACGAACGCCGAGTACGGGCCGTTGGCGTCGGCCAGCGGAGCGTCATTGACCGAGTTCACTGTGATCGACACGAACGCCAGGTTCGAGTTGGCTAGCCCGTCGTTGGCCACGTAGCTGAAGCTGTCGGGCCCGAAGTAGTTCAGGTCGGGCACGTAGCTGAAGCTACCGTCACCATTGAGCGTCAACGTGCCGTTGGCCGGTCCCGTCTGCAGGATCGCTGTCAGCGGGTCGCCTTCGGCGTCGGTGTCGTTACCCAACACCCCCGGCGCCGCGATGTCGAGTGCCACGTCCTCGTCCGTGGTGTAGGCATCGTCGTTGGCGACCGGCGGTTGGTTGTCACCCTCCTGGACGGTGATAGTCACTGTGGCCACATTCGAGTCCACAGTCCCGTCGTTGGCGACATAGGTGAACGAATCCGGACCGGAGAAGCCCGCATTCGGGATGTACTCGAATGACCC
>CAMYIJ010000140.1 GCA_947258375.1 uncultured Acidimicrobiaceae bacterium | reverse complement strand
CGTGTGCCGCCCGCAGCGGGGCCGAGGACGGTGGAGTGGATGGCAATCAGTATCCAGGCGCCGGTCTCCCGATCCCGCTGCATCACGAGCTGCTCGCCACTCCAGGTCTTCAGTCGTTGATCGATCAAGGCGCTCACCATTTCTCCGCCACATTTCGATAATACGCCGGATGCCAATAGACCAGCCGGACATGAGGGGATCACCGCTTGCATGCGGGCGGGCCGCTGAAATGCGTTCGTTGTGCCTAATCCGGTGCCATAGCGCCGGAATAAGCACAACGAACGCGAGAATCGAATACGCCCTCACACCGCCGCAGTTGGGCCGGCTCGCCGCCAACGACCTCCGACGTTACCGACCCCCCACCGTGCCATCTCGCCGGTGATCGGCGCCGCCGACGAGAGCATCGTCGGTCACCTGGATAACCGAAAGACCGCTAACGAGAGAGCCGACGTTCACCGGGTGGCCCCGTGCCTCGAGTGCCGCGACGAGAGCGGCTACGTCGTAGTCGAGCGTCACCCCGGGAATCGGGGCTTCCAGGCGCGTGGAGCCGTTGCGGTTCTGATGGTGGGGGACGTTGACCGCCTGCTGCGCGTCGAGACCGAAGTCCAACACATTGACGATCGACTGGGCCGTGTAGCCGATGATCGCCGAACCGCCCGGCGACCCGGTGACGAGCTCCAGGTTGCCATCGCCGTCAAGCACGATGGTGGGCGACATCGAGCTGCGTGGCCGCTTGCCCGGTTGAACCCGGTTTGCGATCGGATCGCCGTTCGCCCCAACTGCGGCGAAGGAGAAGTCGGTGAGCTCGTTGTTCAGCAGGAACCCAGCACCCGGGACCATTACCCCGTTGCCGAACGAACTTTCGATCGTGGTGGTCATAGACAGAGCGTTGCCGTATCGGTCGACGATCGACACGTGGCTGGTTCCGCCCTCACTGTCGCCTTCCTGGGGACCGGTAGGATCGAACTCACCGGGCGGGACACCGGGCGCTGCCGTACCCATATCCGTGTCGGTGATGAGCGCGGCTCGGGAGGCCAGATAGGCCTCGTTGAGCATGCCCTCCACGGGCACGGTGACGAAGTCGGTGTCGCCCACGTAGAGATTGCGGTCGGCGAACGCGAGACGGCCCGCCTGGGCGAACAAGTGGACGAATTCCTCACCGAGGGGGTCGTCGCCGAGGTCGAAGTTCTCCAGAATGCCGAGGATCTGACCGACGGCGAGCGCACCGGATGATGGAGGACCCATTCCACACACCTCATGGCCCCGGTAGTCCATGCACACGGGATCGCGCTCGATCACCTCGTAGGCGGCAAGGTCGGCGAGCGTCATGTCGCCGGGGATGGTGAGATCGGTCTGGACGGCATCGACGATGGCCGCCGCGATGTCACCGGTGTAGAACCCGGAGGCCCCCTCGGAGCGCAGTGTCCGCAGCGTGTCGGCGTAGTCCGGATTCCGGACTCTGGTGCCCGCCGGGATCGCGGCGCAGTCGGTCTCGCTGCCGTTCGTGAAGTATTCGAATGCAACCGGGTCGCGGAAGAGCAACCGCTCGGTGCAACTCGGATTGAAAGACAGCAGAGCGTTGACCTGGTCGGCGGTACGGGCGGTGACGTCGTAACCGCCCTCAGCGAGGCCGATCGCTGGCGCGAACAAAGTCGGCCACGGCCGGTTGCCATGCTGTGCGTGCACGGTCTCCATCAACATCGGCGTACCTGGAACGCCCACGGAAAGCCCGGACTGCCACGCCAGGAAGAACCCGAGGCCGGCGAAGCGGTCCTCGGTTGCGGCCAGCGGAGCCTTCTCCCTGGCGTCGTACGTGGTGATGTCCCCGGTCATCGCGTCGTACCAGACGAGGAATGCGCCTCCGCCGAGGCCGCTTGACTGTGGCTCCACCAGACCGAGAACGGTCTGGACAGCCACCATTGCGTCAGCAGCCGTGCCGCCCTGCTGCAGCACCTTGACGCCTGCAGCCGTGGCCACCGGGTTCGCGGTGACCACCATTTCCCGCTGCGTGGTGACTGCCTGTGGTACTTCGACCTCCTGGGCAACCGCGGGACTCACCGCCGCGACCATCAACAAGCCGAGCACGAGAACTAAACGACGAAACACGAAACCTCCCATTGCCGTGGACTCAAACGCTACAGGCTCAACAGCGGTTTGGGTGGTGACTCCTTGCCGTCAGCCGGGAGTCCCAGCTGAATTGCGTTCGTTGTGCTTAATCCGGCTCCATGGCGCGGTTTAAGCACAACGAACGCGAGAATCACCCTTAACACACCCGCCGCCGTCGTCGCCAGCCGAGACAATACCGAAGACAACCCCAATCAATGCGGGGCGACGAGGTTGCCTCCGGTCAGCGTGGCCGCGTTGGCGCGCGGCGGCGCCTCCATCGACAGCCCGGCAGCCGGCTCACCCCGACGATCGGCCGTGATCCAGAATCGATCGGCGCCGGCGCCCGGCGTGGCGTGGTCCTCGACGTAGGCAACGAACTCGTAGTCACCCACGGCGCCATCCCAGCCCGGCTCCCGGTACGTGGCCTTTCCGGTGAAGGAGGCCCAACCGAAGCCGCCTGCGGATCCGACGGCCAGCGCGTCCATCCCGGTCGATTTGAGGCGGTACACGCCGTCGTCGGCGTGGCGGATCACGACCAGCGAGCCCTGGACGCGGCTGCGCTTCTTGTTGTACTTCACCGTGTACCCGAAGTTGACCCGGTCGCCGTTCGAATCCGTGTACGTGCCCCCACCGGTCGTGAACCCGAGCGACGGGTCGAACACGGTAACGACGGCCTCGTCCGCACCGATGTAGTAACCGCCGCTCACTGTTGCTGCGGCGGCGTACGTACCCACCGGAACGCCGGCGAAGTCGCACTCGAGAGTCAGGACCGAGTTGTAGTCGAAGGGTGCAACCGGGCCCGTCGAAGTGCAGGCCGCGCTGACCGGCGAGCCCGGCCCGATCGGCTCCAGCCTCACCGTCACCTGGGCGAGGTTGATGTCGCCCGGCGAAGCACCCGCCCCGACATCCGGTTGGGTCTCCTGGACGGACACGACGAGAGTAAACGGTTCGCCGGCATCGCTACCGCCGCCGGTGACCGGCACTGCGACCGGGTTGCCTGCGTCGAAAGTGACCGTGGCATCTTCCGGAGCCACGTTGAAGGCGACATCGAGGGCGGTGACGCCCAGGTCGTCGTCCGCAACAGATAGCCGGATCGTGTAGCTCCCCAGCGCCGCCGCGATGTCACCGTCGATTGTCCAGGTGCACGTGCGGCTGTTCGCAGCCGCAACAACAGCACAGGGGTTCGCCGCCAGCGTCAGGCCGGCCGGGAGACCGGGCACGAATGGGCCGCCGTCGCTCCACGTCGTCGACGCCGTCAGCGGGTCGCCGGCAACGTCGCCGGCGGTGATCGTGACGGCCGGCGCGCTGTCGGAGTACTGCGCACTGATCGCATTCGGCGTCGCCGAGACCACAGGAGCGACGTTCGTGACCGTGACCGTCACCGACTCCACGCCGAAGGCGGCCGCGCTGTCGATCAGCTTCAACGACACGGTGTAGTCATCCTGCGGAGTGCCGCTCGGGTCGTCGTCGAGGTATTGGTGCGTCTCGGCGAACGAAGTTGTACCGGCTGCGTAGGCGAACGTTTCGGACGCCGAGCCATCACCCCAATCGACTTCGAGGGTAAAGGTGTCGCCGCCGTCGGGATCGGTGATCGTCCCGCTCAGCGTCGCCACACCGCTCTCGGCAACGTCGTTGATAGCGACGGCGCCCAGCACAGGTGCAACGTTGGTCGCGAAGGTCACTTCGTTGTCGACAGAGGTCGAGGCGCTACTGGCGTTACCCGCCGTGTCGGTCGCCGCCCCGGCAAGAACCGAAGCCGTCACCGTGCCCTCGAGGGTCATCCCCGAAACAGTCACCGTGTAATTGGCGGCATCAATCGGAGTCACCACGACGGTCGTCGGATTCGAAGTGCCCCCCACCACAACATCGGCTAGGTCGAAACCAACCACGTCCTCAGAGAACACAACATCGAACACAACCGAAGGCACGCCGGTCGGATCAGCCTGGGCCGCCCCCTGCTCAACCGTCACCGACGGCGCGGTCGTGTCATAGGTGACCTCGTTGTCGGTCGACGTCGACGCCGTGTTTACCTTGCCCGACCCATCAACGGCAGCGCCTGCCGGAATGGCGGCGATCACCGTGCCATCGCCGGTCATCCCCGAAACGGTGACCGTGTAATTGGCCGGGCCTCCCGCAACAACCGCGGTAGTGGCGGCTGCTGTGCCGCCGAGAGCCACATCAGTGCCGGTGAACCCGGACACGTCCTCCGAGAACACAACATCAAACACGATCGGGGAAACGTTCGTCGGATCGGCCTGCACCGCCGCCTGATCAATCGTCACCGAGGGTGAAAAATCGATCGTGACGGCCGCCGCATTGGCGGTGTCGTTGGCCGGGACCGGGTCGGCGGTGTCCCCAGTCGAGGAGATTGATGCCGTATTCACGATCACCTCGCCGTCGGTGACACTGCCGTTCACCGTCAACGTGAGCGCGATGGTGCCGCCGCCCCCTGCGGGAAGCACCGCCAGATCCCAAGCCAGGTTCTCGGCTGCGTCCGGCACCAGCGCCGGGTCCGACGGAACCGCGCCGACGACATCGAACCCGGCCGGGATGGTGTCGACGATGCGGACGTCGGTGGCGGCGCTCGGCCCCGCGTTGGCATACGCGATCGTGTAGGTCACGGTGTCGCCGGGGCCCGGGTCGGGGGCGCTGGTGAGCGTTTTGGTGATGCTCAGGTCGGCGTTCTGGCCCAGTAATTGACCCCACACCTCGCTCTGGCCGGCGGGCGTCGCCGGCGGGTTCTCCGCCGACCACACGGCGGCGAAGGTGCCACCCGAAGCGGGCGCCACGTCGGCATCGGTGACTGCGCTGGATGGGACGCCGTCGAGCCCCATCGTGCTGATCCGCTCCACGGAGTCGGCCGCAGCACCGCTGTTCGGGTCGAGCGGTACATGGAAGGCCTCGAACTCGTCGGCCGAAGTGAGGCCGAGATGGTCACCGGTCCATACGACTGAGAAGAGATCGAGGGCGGCGCTGTAGGCCACGGCCGGATCGGTGACGATCCAGCCGGCGTCGCCGGATTCGCTGACGTCGAACACGCTGCTGACACCTGTCGTGGACAGCAGGGCGCCGTCGACCTCGAAGTCGTTGCCGACGCCGTTGTCGTGCTCCCAAACCGCCAGGAACTGGTCCCTGGTGGGATCGGCGGTGACATCCGGATCGTACGCTTCGTCGTTCGTCGCCTCGGTGCTGACCAGGAAGTCGGAGCCGATCTCGCCGCCGGACGTGTCGACGAATTGGCCGTGGATCTCGTAGGTCATGCTGTCGTCGTCGCCTTCCCAGACCACGAGGTAGCGGGCGCTCCCTCCCGGCAGGAACGCGACCGCCGGGCTGCGGGCGTCGGACGAAGTGGCGCCATCGGTGCCCATGTCGGACAGGCGCACATCGCCTCCGGACTCGGTGAGGTTCGCCGCGAGTAGCTGGCCGAAGATCTCGTTCTCGCCGTTCACGAGCGGGGCGGTGTCGTCGTCACCTTCCCAAACGACGAGGTAGCCGTTGGTCGCCGCGTCGTATGCGATGTCGGGTTCGGACGCGTCGAAGTTGCCGTCGGTGTCGTCGGCTCCCATGTCGCTGAGGCGCGTTGGCACGCCGACCGGGGAGCCAGCCGATGTAACACGCTGCGCGTAGATCTCGAAAGTGGTGGTGCCGCCGGTGGTGTCGTCGCCGCTGAAGACGACCGCGTACTCATTGTCGGTGCTGTTCCACGCAACCGCCGGCTCTCGATAGCCGGTGGTGGGGTCGCCGGGGCTCAGGGTGGCGATGAGGAACTCACCACCGATGTTGCTGCCGTCGGTTGCGTCGAGCAGCTGGCCGTAGATGTTGGGCTCGAGAGAACCATCGACGCTCGTCCAGACAACGAGGAGGTGATCGTCGGTGGCGTTGTAGGCGACCCGCGACTCGCCGGGCTGGGGGCTGGCGGTGGAAATCTGGAAATCGTCGGTGCCGAGCTCGCCGGCGGACGCGGGCAGGGCACTGCTGATGGCGACCACGGCGCTGATGACCAATGCGGTGGCGAGGGCAATCCGTAGTGAGTGCAGAGAGTGAATTCTCATCGGGTCCTCAGTTCCTACTCGGGAAGATGCCCTGCAAGGCGATCACGAAGTTGATGGTGAGGTAGGGCTGCATGTTCTCGTGGCCTTGGTTGCCTCCCGTGGGCAAGACCGCAGAGCCGGCCA
>CAMYIJ010000139.1 GCA_947258375.1 uncultured Acidimicrobiaceae bacterium | reverse complement strand
GCTGCTACAGAGAGAAATCTCGGGTTATCCACAAGAATCTTGCCGAGTCGTGATCCGACCCTCCCGCCAGCCACGAGAACCCCGAACCGGAGCCACCCCAAACACCCGACCACACCTCGAACCACGGCTCCCTTCGCCAGCAATTTCGACCCCGCCCGGCGGGCGGCGACCAAATCGCGCCGAGAGCCAGTCAACCCATCGCCCCTACCCCCATTCGCCAGCAATTCCGAGCCCGCCTCGCGGGCGGCGACCGAATCGCGTCGGTGCCTGCTGATGGTCCCCTCTACCTGCTTCGCCGGCTTCGCCGCCGGCGGGTCCTTCCTCCCCTCCGGAAGACACATCGCGCCTGCAACCGCGGTTCGGGAAATCGCACCTAGGCTCACGGCGATGGAAGTTCCAGAGGCTCCCGGATCTGAGACGCCGCCCGCGGCGCGGTGCCTGTGGTGCGGCGCGGAACGGCCCGTCGACGTCGACATATGCCCGACCTGCCAGCACGCGTGGATAGACGCCACAATCGACGAAGCTCGCGAGGGCCGGCTCGAGACGGTGGCGGAGCCGGTCACGGCTACGGCGGCGGCACCATGGTGGCGCCGCTGGTGGATGCCGCTGGCTGTTGCCGGCCTGGCGGCACTCGTTTACGGGGTGGTGTTCTGGGTCATGTGGGACGGCACTCAGGCTGACGATGCGGCAAGCGATACAACGCTCGCGCCGCCAACCACTCTCGACACACCAGCCTCCACCACCGCTCCCCCATCCACTGCAGCCCCCACAACTACGGCGGCGCCGACCACGACAACAACGACGACGACCACCACGACAACTACGACAACGACTCTCCCGCCGATCCCGGAGGTGACACCCGCCATCGATACGGCCGATCTGACCTTGGGCGCCTTTGCGCTGGGACCGCTGCGATTCCGGGCCGTCAACAACGATGCCGTCGGTCGCTTGGTGGCGAGCTTCGGGCAGCCTGATGAGCGGTTCCCGGTCGGGGAGAACTGGGGGTTGTGCCCCACCGACACCGGGCGCGTTCTGCGCTGGGGCCACCTGAGTGTCATCTTGCGGGAGGATCCGGACGGTGAAGCACTCGTGGGATACCGGCTGGCGGACGACGCAACTGTGGACGGCGATGACCCCACAGCCACGTTGCGGTCGCTTTCCGGCCTCACCCTCGGCGACAGCCAGGACGACATCGACCTCCTCTATGCCAACGTCGCGACCGAAACACTCGACGACGGCACACCGGTCTACCTGGTGCTGCGATCGTCCGACGAGCGAACGCTGCTCTGGGGCACCCTGTCGAGCGACACCGATCCGGTGGTCACCGCCATCAACTCGCCTCGGCCGTGCGACGGCGGACCCTTCGCGCCGTAGCGGTCCTAGCAGCGGGACCCCCGCTACCCCCTATCATTGCGCCGTGGGCGTTCGTTCGACGTCCACGCCTGCCCCCGGCAGGTTGTCAGCCGGTTAGCGACAAGAAGGGGACCATGGCTGTGAGCACGCGGCGCGGCGAAAGCGCCGTAATTCCAACCGCGGTTTCCATCGGTGCCGGATTGCTGACCTTCCTTCTGCTGGTGCGCGAGTACGAGTCGGCTCGGGCGGCCGCACTTGCCGGCGGCGCCGCCGCCCTCGTCACGGCCTTCCTCTTTGGCGCGTGGGCCCTCTGGCTGCGACGGCGGGCCATCAGCCGACAGTTGACCGGTCCGGTCCTGGGACAGATTCCCCTCGAGCCCACGGTTTCCAGGCTGTCCGCCAAGGAAACCGAGGCGGCACAAGCCTACGAAGTGACGGCTGCCGAGCTCGAGGCACAGACCACCGGCCAGGTCGTCCTGGTCACGAGCCCGGGCCCCGGACAGGGCACATCCCGTACCGCCTTGAACCTGGCGGCTGCCGCTACCAGGTCCGGGCGGCGGGCGGTGCTCGTCGACGGCGACCCGACCCAGAACGGGCTCTCTCGTTTCGGTCGCACCGGGGCGGCTCCAGGGCTAGCCGAATTGGCTCGTGGCGAAGCCGATCTGGCGGCGGCCAGTCGCTTGTGGGCAATAGCCGGCGACTTTCGGCTGCCCTTCATTCCGGCCGGCGAAGGGGATCTTCCAGTGGCGTCCGGGAACGGATCGGAGGCGATGGCAGATGCCGTCGACATGCTCACGAGCGTCGCCGACCTCATCCTGATCGATGTCCCTCCTCTCGGCTGGAACAGCTCAGCCCAATCGCTGGCCGCCCACGCCGACGGGAGTGTCCTCGTCGTTACCGAAACGAGCGATCCGGAGGCGATCGCCGGCGCCACCAGATCCCTGGCCGACGTCGGCGCCCCGGTCATCGGCTACATCGTCAACGGGGCGCAGACCCAGCTGCTGCACCCCACGCCGCTGTGGCGTCGCATCTTCTGGCGGGCCCTGGCCACGTTGGTCGTGGCCACCTTGCTCTTTGTCGGGTGGAATGCGTTCCGCATCTGGGACTCCTGGCAGAACGTCGAGCGTGATGAACTCGACGTCGGTTCCGCCCAGGTGGCCCTCCCGATACCCGAGACCGGCATCACGACCCCCGAGGTATTCCCCGAGCAGGCGGCCACCGCCGTCACCTCAGCACCAGTGGATGAAGCCGCGTTCCGGTCCTTTCTGATCGTGGGCAGTGACGAAAGCGGCTACCGCGCGGACGTCATCATCCTCGCCCTCTTCCCCGAGGGAGGCGACAAGCCTCTCATGATCTCACTGCCACGGGATCTCTACCTGCCGAATCGATGCGGCAGTACGTACAGCCGGGTCAACGCCACGCTGGCAGGGTGCGGCTCATCGGTGAACGGACCAACGCTGCTCGCCCTCACCGTGGAGGATTACACCGGGATTCCCGTCGACCACTTCGCCCTCTTCGACTTCGATGGCTTCGAACGGATACTCGACGCGGTAGGCGGCGTTGAGGTCTGCGTCGACCGCCAGGTCCGCGACATCAAGGCCTTCCTCGATCTGCCTGCCGGCTGCACCAATGCCACCGGAGAACAGGCACTGGCGTGGGTGCGCTCTCGTTCGACCGAGGAGCGGGTAGACGGCGTTTGGCGGACCATGCCGGGCGTCAATGACCTCACCCGCAATGAGAAGCAGCAGGACGTGATCCTGGCGATGTTCGCCAAACTCAAGAGCTTCGACTCGCCGTCGCAGTTGTCGGCGATTGTCGAGAGCCTCACCAACGAGTTCACCCTCGACGACCAGCTGGGAGTGGCCGACGCCATCACTCTGGCCTGGAGCCTGCGAACGCTGGACATCGATGAGATCACCCGAATCTCGATTCCGGTACGAGACTTCAGGACCGAAGACGACGCTCTGGTACTCGTTCCGACAGTGTCATTCGCCGATCTGCTGAGCGAGAAGCGGCCCGAACTGCTACTCGACGCCGCATAGCGGCGGCTCCTCCCGACGATGCTGCGCCAATAGCCGCGGCAACGCATAAGATGGTGCGACGGCGCGAGCCGCGGCAGGCAAACCGTGCAGAACTGAGAGACAATTGAGCGACGACGGATACGACGATTTCGACGACTTCGACCCGTACGGTGATCTGACGGACCTCACCGGCACTGAAGGTTTGCCCGCCCTCGAAGACCCCATGATCCCGCACGCCACGCCGCCGCGGTCCCCGTTGCTCATGGGCCTGATCGTCGGACTGTTTCTCGTGATTCTCAGCATCGCCGCCTTCCAGTTGATCGGGCAGGACGACGAATCCGACCCCACAGGCGCCACCGACACCACCGTTCCGGGCGAAACCGCAACAACCGACGAATCCGGGACCAATGCGGACCCCTCAGCTACCACCTCGGAGCCGCCCGCTTCAGTCGATGTGGATCTTCCCGAGTTCACCGCCTCCGGGAATGCCGTCGACATCGCCGACCTGACGCTGGCAGTTGACTCCATCGGCCCGATCCAGCTCGGCGCCGGAGCCAATAAGTCGATAGGACGGCTGATCGCATCGCTCGGCCCACCGGACGAGGACTCGGGCGCGGTTGAGTCAACCGGTGATTATGGAACTTGCCCCGGCGACACCGAACGCATCGTCCGCTGGGGTCCCCTGGTGGCGATCGTGATTGTGGATGACGACGGGTCGCAGATCTTCGCCGGATACCGGCTCGACACGGACTACGGCGGTCTGGGCGCGCCGTCGGCAGCCCTCAAGACTCTATCCGGACTGAAGTTGGGCGCACCGGTCGAGCGGCTCGAATCGATCTACGAGGGGTTTGACATCAGCTACGCGCCCCACCCGGAGCTCGACGAGATCTTCGAGTTGCGGTCCGCCAACACCGGCAACTTGCTGCTGTGGGGGCCTCTGGGTGCATCCCAGGGCAGCGGCGGCTACATCCGCGGTATCTACTCGCCCGACGCCTGCGACCGTTTCTCGCAGCCAAGCGCCTGACCCCTCGTCTGCCGTTAAACTGACGGGCTACCTAGGAAATCCGGGGAGAGATGCCACAAAGAGTCAGATCCGTCGTCTATGGCGCCACTGGTGGCGCCCTGCTCGCGCTGGTTGGGCTTGCGGTGTTCGGAAGCCGTGCCAGCCTCGGATCGGTGCACGGTGTCCTGCTCGATCCGGCCGCCGGTCGCGGCCGCTCCGACTTCATGGTCAGCTCGGGTGGCCTCTACGTCGCCGTGATCATCCTCGCCGTGCTCGGCGGTCTCGTGGTCGCCGGCGCCATCTACGCGTTCAGCACCCGCGACGCCGGCGAGAGGCGCTTCCCGCTCCGCTTTCTGCTGCCGCTGGCCGGTATCACCGCGGCGATCATGGCCTACGCCACCTTGCGAGCCGGGCTCGGAGCCGTTGCCACAATCGACCTCGGAACGGTCTCCATATCCGCCTTTCGGCTGATCATCGTGTCGATGGCTGCCGGGGCGATTGCCGGCGGGGCGACTGCAAGTGTGGTCGATGCTCTGGCCCGCCCCAGCTTCCTCGGCTTCGAAGGTGACGCCGTTCCCCGCAGCTCGGCGGCGTTCATGAGAGAAGCAGCGTCCGCCATCGGCGCTCCCACGATCGCGGTTGTCATGGTCGCAGTCTTCGCCATCGGGCTGTCGCAGATCCTGCTATCGCTTCACGGTGCCGCCTCCGTGGCCGCCTTCAGCATCGTCGGAGCCATCGTCCTTGGTGGAGCCGCTCTCGTCGCCTACCGGCCCTGGGATAGCGCGTAACCAAGTACTCAGTACTCCGTATCCAAGACCAAAGAAGTACTCAGTATCCAGTACCGCGGCGTCACGGCTTCGGCACAGAATGCGCCGTTCCGACTCACCTTGGAGTACGGACAACCTGACGCCCCCGAGTACTGATTACTGGATACTGAGTACTGAGTACTGATTGATTACTGACTGATTACCGATTTCTAGCTGCGTCGTGATATATCAGCGTCTAGTGCGTAGAGCATGCGTTTGACCTCATCGACCAGCCGTAGCAGTGGGTCGGTTGCTGATTGAGGCAGCACACCGACGTCTGAGGTGATCAACAGTTGGGTCTCCAGCTCACATGCGGAGCCGCGAGCAATCCTCACGTATCGACGGAAGTCACCGGGTGTAGACCGGCCAGCCCCTTCGGCGAGGTTCGATGCGATTGAGATCGAACTCCGGCGCATCTGGGCCACGAGTCCGAACTGTTCATCTCGCGGCATCGCCTCGGTCGCTCGGTACGTGTTTGCCGCGAGGCGCCGGGCAGCCTGCCAAACCTTCAGTTTCTGATAGTCGTGCACCCTCGTATGGATTATCACAAGAAGTACTCAGTATCCAGTACCAAAGAAGTAATCAGTATCCAGTACCCAGTATCCAGTACCGAAGAAGTAATCAGTATCCAGTACCCAGTATCCAGTACCGAAGAAGTAATCAGTATCCAGTACTCAGTATCCAGTACCGCGGCATCCCGGCTTCGTACTGACTACTGACTACTGATTACTGATTACTGCTCTGCCTACCGCGTCGTCTGAGCGGGCACGACACGAGTTGCGCCGTAATTCTGCTCTTCCTGCCACCATTCGAAGAACACCCAGGTGATGGCGGCCCAGAGCAGCAGCCCTCCGCCGAATTTCATGATGAACCCGGCGATCACCTGATCGGTATGAGCAGAGATTCCCCACAGGCGGGGAAAGGTCTCGTAGATCTTGTAGAGCGCGTCATCGCCGAGCGTCAGGAATGAGGCCGGGACGGTCGGCACGAGCGATTGCAGGAACAGGTAGCCCATGCGGGGAAACGGCGCCAGACGCGGTATGTCCGGAATCGGACCGATCACCGGCCACCACATCAGGATGCCGGTGAAGAACACGAGGAAGTGCGCCACGAAGTGGAAGAGCTCATTGGTGAGCATGGCTTCGACGATCCCGGGAGCGTGCAGGAGCCCGAGGGTGGCGTTGAACAGGAACAGCGCCAGGAACGGCCTGGTGAGCAGCTTGACCACGGGAAGCACCGGGCGCAGCAACGCCCGCATCAGCCACCATGGCGTGCCGGCCAGCAGCAGCGGAGGGGCCACAAGAGCCAGGCCGAGATGCTCGACCATGTGGAACATGAAGAGACTCTGCTCGCCGATGTCGTGGATCGGCCACGACGACACGATGACGATTGTGGCGACGCCGCTCACGAACAGCGCCTTCTGCCGATTCGTTACCGCAACCTCACCGCGCGGGGCGTAGCGCTCGGCGAGGACCCGCAGGCCGTAGAAGTAGGCGATCAGCAGGGCGGCGGCTCCTCCGAGCACATCGAGGTGGGCATGGAACTGCACAACGTCGCCCAGGCCCACACCTGCCTGAGCAAGGAGCACCCGGCCCATCAGAGCCGGCACGTCCGGCGGGTCGCCGAATACTCGGTCATATCGCCCGGAAAGTCAGCAGGACGACCACGAACATGGCGATGGCACCGACGAGGCCGATGATGAAGAACGCTCGATAGAGCGGCTTATCGAACTTCAGGTGCATGAAGAGGGCCACCACCATGGCGAACTTGACTCCGCCCAGGAAGAACAGGAGAAAGACCCGCAGCCACCCATCGAACGCAGAGATGGAAGGTACCGCGATCTCGAACGCGGTGATGACCGCCAGGATCAGCGCGATGAGCCAGTACTGCTTCGGTGTCGGATGCTTGATGTGGTCGGCGTCGTGCTCGGCCGGAGCTTCGACGAGTTCCTCTGTGTCAGTGGTCATAGCTATATCTGCAGTAGGTAGACGACGGTGAAAATGACGATCCAGACAATATCAACGAAGTGCCAATAGAGCCCGACCAGCTCGACATTGAGGCCCCGATCGTCGTAGAGGCGCCCGCTCAGGGACAGCACGGCCATCGCGGCCAGCAGGATGACGCCGAGGGCGACGTGCATCCCGTGGAACCCGGTGAGCATGTAGAACGAAGACCCGAACGGGCTGCGCGGCAAGGTGAGGCCCTTGTCGATGAACTCGGTGAACTCGAAGATCTGGCCTGCCAGGAAGGTCGCCCCGAGCAATGCGGTGCCGCTCAGCCAGATTCGGGTTTGCCGCATGTCGCTCTTCTCGAACGCGTTGTGGGCCAGCACCATCGTCAGCGACGACATCAACAGGACAAAGGAAGAGGCCGACGTGAACGGAATGTCGAAGATCTCCGACCCGGGCCCGCCGTTGGTCGTGTTCCGGTACAGCAGGAAGGTCGAGATCATGGCTCCGAAGAACACACACTCGGAGCCGAGGAACACCCACATTGCGGTCTTGCGGACCGGCTTCACGTCGTGATGGTCGGCGTGCTCGGTGTGGTCGAGATCGGTTACGGCAACGTCCGACATCAGTGCTCCTTCGTGACCGGTTCGAGAGACCAACCGAAGAGGCCCCAGAGCATCACAACGACACCGACTCCGATGGCAGCAAACCCCCACGGGAGATACACGAGGCCGCCGCCCGTGATGGCGATCCCGAGGGACGCAAGCGCCGGGTAGTAACTGGGCGACGGCATGTGGATTCCCTCCGGCGTACCGTGGTCGGCACGGCCGATGTCCCCCTGATCATCTGCGGCCCCGGTCACTGCCGGCATCCGTACGGCGCGGCCCTCTTCATTCTCGGCGTACTTCTGATGCCAGAAGTCGTCAAGCGAATGCACGATCGGCGTCTCATCGAAGTTGTGTACCGGCGGCGGCGACGGGATCGTCCACTCGAGGGTTCGCCCGTCCCATGGATCATTCCCGACCCGCTCACCTTTGTTGAGGTAGTGGGTGCGCACGATGTTCCAGGCAAACACCAGGAAAGCCACGAGGATCGTGTAGGCGCCGATGGTGGCCACCGCGTTCCAGTTGGCCCAGCCGAGGCCTTCCGGGTAGCGATAGGTGCGCCGCGGCATACCGTTGAGCCCCAGGACGTGCATCGGTCCGAACGTGAGGTTGAAACCGATGAGTGCCAGCCAGAAGTGGATCTTGCCCAAGGTTTCGTTGAGTTTGCGGCCGGTCCACTTGGGGAACCAGTAGTAAACGCCCGACACGTATCCGAAGACGGCCCCGCCGAACAGCACATAGTGGAAGTGGGCAACGACGTAGTACGTGTCGTGCTGCTGGGTGTCCGAGGGCACTACGGCGTGGGTGACCCCCGAGAGCCCGCCGATAACGAACATCGCCACGAACGCCAGCGAGAACAGCATGGGCGTGTTGAATTTGATCTTGCCGCCCCAGATGGTGCCTATCCAGTTGAAGATCTTCACGCCCGTGGGCACCGCAATGATCATCGTGGCGACACCGAAGCCGGCTTCGGCGATGGGGCCCATACCGGAAGTGAACATGTGGTGTGACCACACGCCGAATCCGATGAAGCCGATGGCGGCGCCGGAGAAGACCACGAACGGATAGCCGAATAGCGGTTTGCGAGCGAACGTCGGGAGCACCTCGGAGACGATTCCCATCGCCGGCAGGACGAGCACGTATACCTCGGGATGGCCGAATATCCAGAACAGGTGCTGCCACAACAGCGGGTCGCCGCCGGCGTCGGCGGCGTAGAAGAGCGCTCCGAAGTTGCGGTCCAGGAAGAGCTGGAACAAGCCGATTGCCACGGACGGCAGTGAGAAGATCAGGAGGAACGCCACCACGAGCGACATCCACGCGAACACCGGCATCCGCAGCATCGTCATACCCGGCGCCCGCATCGTGAAGGCGGTGGCGATGAAGTTGGCTGAGGCGGCGATCGAGGAGATGCCGAGAGTGGACAGGCCGATCGTCCAGAAATCCATCCGGACAACCTCGGTGAGCTGAGTCGACAGCGGCGCGTAGCCGACCCAGGCGCCGTCGGGCGCGCCGCCGAGGAAGAATGACGAGTAGATCAAGAGCCCCGAGAAGATGAAGAGCCAATAGCTGAAGGCATTCAGCCGCGGAAAGGCGACGTCCCGCGCCCCGATGAGAATCGGCAGGAAGTAGTTCGTGAAGGCGGCTGCGATGGGCATGACGACCAGGAACACCATCGTCAGCCCGTGCATCGTGAATAGCTGGTTGTAGGCCTCGGCGGACAGCACCTCGAGATTCGGTCCCAGCAGCTGAGTGCGGACCAGCAGCGCTTCAAGGCCCCCGATGAAGAAGAAGGCGGCGGCACTCACCGCATAGAGCAAACCGATTCGCTTGTGGTCGACGGTGGTGATCCACGCCCACACGCCGCGGTCACCCGGCGACCGTATCGTCTGTACTTGTGCAGTCATCGCCACGTCTCCAAAAGGTCAACTACCTCCTCGATCTGGGCGCTGCTGAGTCCCAGGTCCGGCATGCCGAGCACCCTGCCGTTGGCCAGGTCGTTCCGATCCGCCCACATCGGCTTCAGAGACTCCGGGTTGTCGATCCACTCCGCCAGGTGGTCGGCATCGAGCGTGAAGGTGCCAGATCCAAACGTGTCGCGGCTGAAGAGGTGGGTGAGATTGGGGCCGAAGCTGGAGCGGAACTCGATGTCATCTGACGTGATGTAGCGCTCCGGCCCGTGCGTGGTGACCTCGCCCTCCACGTCTTCGAGTGTGACCTGATGGCAGGCCGTACACAGCGTGTTGAACGTCTGCCATCCGGCGTCCAGCGCTGTCTCCGGCGCCGGTTGCTCACTCGGCAGCAGTTGCTCGTCGACCCAGGCGGCGTAGCCGGCCGCGTCGTGGACGTGGACCTTGATGCGCATGTCGGCGTGTGCCAGACCGCAGAACTCGGCGCACTGACCCGGGATCGGCTCATCGGGCGGAGTTGGGTTGTCGGCGATCAAGGTGAGGTTGGTGACGCGTCCGGGGACGACGTCGCGCTTACCGTTGAGCACCGGGACCCAGAAGCTGTGGATCACGTCCGCGGATGTCATCGTCAGGTAGACGGGAACGTCTTCGGGGATGTGGAGCTCATTCGCCGTGATCAGCGTGCGGCCGTCGGCGGCCGTCTCATCGACGTACTCAAACTCCCACCACCACTGGTGGCCCGTCACCTGGATGTGCAGGACGTCGTCGCCCTCCGGCACTGCTCGAATGTCGAGGAGGCCGCGTACTGTCGGTACCGAGATGAACGCAAGCAGGACGACCGAGAAGACGACACCCCCGACCTCGATAACCGAGCTGCCGTGGAGTTGCTTCGGCTCGGTCTCGTCACCGGGCCGCTCCCGGTAGCGCCACATCGCCCAGACGAGCAACCCCATGACCAGGACGAACACAAAAGTTGCGAGCATGAGAACGAGATCCCACACACCGTCGATGTCACGCGCGATCGGGCCCTCGGGTTCGAGCGCCGTCTGCGGGCCGGAGCCCGAACAGGCAGCCAGCAGAAGGATCACGGGAACGACGCGTAGCAGTCGCCCGAGGCGTGGCGTCGTCTGGTAGCGCGCTCGCACTATTGCTTCTCCCATAGGCCGAAGGACCCGCCTCGCTAGAGGCTTCCGGCATCGTAATCAGACTGCGGCCCACAGCGAAATCATCAGCCAGGCGACAATTGGTTGGAGGGTGTCAGTTGGCGACGTCGGGGGTCTCTGTTGGGCTGAATGAGATCGAATCCAGCACTTCCTGGATCGCATCCCACAGGTGCGACATCGCCCATCCGAGCACTCGGAGCATGATGTACAACGCGATGATGAGCAGCACGATCCGCACGCGATAAATCCACTTGCGGTTCGGATCGAAGATGTGCCGATACCACTCGACGAGGAGGTCCCAGGTCTCCAGGATCGGGTTGGCTCCCTCGCCGAAGGTGAACGAGCGGGGGCTGCGACGCTCAGACTCGGGCTGTGTCTGCGCGGCAACCGCGACCGACCCCGCGGGAACCACCGGCACCGCCTCGGTCATCGCCTCGTGGATCGGAGCCGGCTCGCCGGAAGCGGCGGGCGGCTCGGAGGAGTCCGGCACGTCGGGAGGATCATCGACGAAGCCCTCGTCGAGCTTGGCGGCACTGAGCAGCTTCTCTTTCTGCTCCGGTGACACTTCACCGTATCCGGGACGGACTTCCTCTTCTGGAGGCTCTGCCTGCGACTCCGACCACGGATCCCCAACGGCCACCTCCGCCACGTCGCTTTCGTCCTGGGCATCCTCAGCAGCGACTGCATCCTCAGCGGCGACGAGGGCACGGAGCACCGCTGCATCTAGGTCGAGCGCTGCCGCGAGCGCCGTCAGCTCGTCCGCGTCCGGGCGGTTGGCCCCCCGCTCCCATGCCCGGATCGAGGCGGCCGTCTTGTGGACTCTGGTGGCGAGCTGGCCGAGCGAATAGCCCAGAGCGAGGCGCCGATCTCTGACTGTCGCCCCGAACGAGGCAGGCTTCTCCACTGAACTACACCAACTCCGGGCGGTTACGAATCACTGGAATCTTAAGCGCAACTCGATTATCTGCGGTGCTTCGCCGCTTAAGCTGGGGCCATGCCAAGCTTTGATGTTGTATCCCGGGTGGACCTTCAGGAGGTCCGCAACGCCGTCGACCAGGCCCAACGCGAACTCACCACTCGCTTCGATTTCAAAGGCACCGATTCCACGGTTCGCCTCGTCGAGAATCAAATCGTCGTCGAATCGGCCTCGGAGCCGCGGCTCGATGCCGCGATCGATGTGCTCAAGACCAAGCTGATCAAACGTAAGGTGTCGCTCAAGGCGATCAGCGGTGGCGAGCCCGAGGCGGTCGGCGGAGCTCGCTCCCGTGCCACCTTCGATCTCAACCAGGGCCTCCCTCAGGATGCCGCTCGCGAGCTCGTGAAGATGGTCAAGGACCGCAAGATGAAAGTGCAGGTCGCCATCCAGGGCGACACAGTCCGCGTCACCGGCAAGAAGCTGCGCGACTAATAGTGCCCTCCCCCGTTGCACGCCGCTCTGGGCGGGCAACATCTGGGGGAGGTGGCCCCGCCCGAGGAACGAGGGCGGGGTCGGAGGGCGAAGCCGAGACGCGACGGGCAGCTCTCTCCGCCGACACGCGCCTGAGGCTGGTCTCGCGCCTTCTGTCTCCTCCCCCGTTGCACGCCGCTTTGGGCGGGCAACATCTGGGGGAGGTGCCCGTGGAACGAGGGCGGAGGGGGAAGCCAAGGTAGTCCGAACAGCTCTTGTCGCCGACATCGCGCCAGACCCTGGTCCCGCGCCCCGGCAACCCCCCTCGCCTCGCAAGCTCGGCACTCCCCCCAAACGGTTCCCGACTACGTCGTCAAACGGGGGGAGACACACATAGTGTCTCCTCCCCTCGCGAGCGCAGCGAGTGCTGGGGGAGGTGCCCGAGGAACGAGGGCGGGGCCGGAGGGGGAAGCCAAGACGCGGCGGGCAGCTTTCGTCACGCACACAACCGCACCAGACGCTGGTCCCGCGCCCCTGCAGCCCCCCTCGCCTCGCAAGCTCGGCACTCCCCCCAAACGTTTCCCGACTACGTCGTCAAACGGGGGGAGAGACACATAATGTCTCCTCCCCCGCGAGCGCAGCTCCCATACACCCGCTTGCGTGTGGGAAGCTGTCCGGGGCACGGATAGGAGCAACCGTCATGAGTGGATACGCCAAGGGACCTTTTGCGGTCGATTGGGAAGACAGATACGACATGGCGGCGTTGCGGTCCGGCCGGGTTGCGGCCGCGCAGCGCGCCCTCGAGCAATCCGAGACGGACTTTCTCCTGGTGTGGAAGGACGAGAACGTCCGCTATCTGACCGGCCTGCGCGCCCAGCTGATCGCCGGCAAGACCACATCGCTCAACGGAGCGTTGCTCGTGCCGGGTGCCGACCCTGTGCTGCTCTCATCGGGGGGCGAGATCGACAAAGCGAGGCTCGGGATGTCGTGGATTGGCGAGGCGCACGCCATTCCGATAATGGAGCAGGCGGAACTCGTCGACGGTTTTGTCGCCAACATCCTGGTCCCGCTCCTCGCCGAACGGGGCCTGACTCAGGGCCGCATCGGAGTCGACCAGGCCAACATCTCCTTCGTCACTGCGATGCGCCGCCATCTACCGGACCTCGAGATGGAGGATGGCGACGTCGTGATGCAGAAGGCGCGACTGGTCAAGTCCGCCGTGGAGGTCGAGATCATTCACGAGGCCTGCGCCATCGGGGACAGCGTCACGCAACGCGCCCTGGATGAAACCAAGGCCGGCCGCCGTGAGCTGGAGGTGGCGGGCGACGCCATGCAGACGCTGTTCTACCTCGGCGGAGAGATGGCGCACGTCATCACGCCCTTCGTCGCATCGGGCGAACATATGTCCCCGCCGCACCGGCTGGCGACGGACAAGATCATGCGCAACCAGGACCTGTGTTTCATCGACATCGGGGCCATGTGGAACGGCTACTTCGCCGACATCGGACGGACCACGATCATCGGGAAGCCGTCGAAGGAACAGCAGAAGATCTACACAGCGGTCTACGAGGGACTCCACGCCGGATTCGAGAAGATGCGGCCCGGCTTCACCAATCAGGATGCCGCCGACGCCATCATCGAGAAGATCGGCGACCACGGACTCGCCGACCGGCTCTTCAGCCTGTTCATCGGGCACGGGATCGGCATGGGCGCCAACGAGCCGCCGTACATCGGCGAGACTCTTCCCGGCGCCACCGTGTACCCGTTCGAGCCCAACATGATCTTCGCGGTGGAGCCGCTCGTCTGGGTGCCGGACGTCCGCGGTGGCGGTGGAGTCCGCATCGAGGACATGGTGCGGATCACCGACGGTCCCGCAGAGATCCTCAGCCGGGTCGAGTACGAAGAGACGCTTCTGGTCTAGCCGACGGCCACAGCCCGTCGGACAAAGCGGCGCTCCGGCGACCGCGCCAACGCGGATGGGGGCACAGGCCTGACATGAATCACAACCGCAGATTGTGTCCCATCCAGTGACAAACCCCTCGAACCGGGAACCACCTCACGGCGCGGCTCCCTTACCCGCTAGCCCACCACTTCGGGGTCGGGCACCTTCGCTCGCACCGCGAACTGAAACACGCTCCATGCGCTCGAGACGGCGCCGATCTCGACGTTGGCGATCCGGGCTGCTTCATCCGAGATCGGCTGGGCGCGGTCGCCGGCCTTCATGTGAACTTCGCTCACCCGCTCCATCATCAGGAACCACCCCACCGCCTCGTCCACCGATGCGCCGACGGTGAGCAGACCGTGGTTGCGCAAAATCGTGGCTTTGGCATCACCGAGAGCGGCGGCGATCCGCTTGCCGCCGTCGGTGCTCAGGACCTGGACCTCCTCGTCATCGAACAGCGTGTGGTCTTCATAGAAGGCGGTCGCCTCCTGACAGATCATCTCGAACGTCGTCGCGGTGGCCGCGAACGGGGTCCCGTACTGCGTGTGAGTGTGAGCTGTGGCCACGACCTCGGGGCGGGCATCATGGACCGGCCCGTGGATGTAGTAGGCCGTCATGTTGATGTCGCCCTCGCCCTCGACGACCACACCGCCGGGACCGACCAGGACTAGGTCATCCACTGTCACCTGGCCGAACGGCACGCCGTAGCGGATCAGCCAGAAGGCATCGGTGCGCTCCGGGTCACGCGCCGAGATGTGCCCATCGCCGAGCGTTCCCCAGCCAAAGGCGCCGAAGATCCGATACGCCAGCGCCAGGCGCCGCTTGCGGTGCATCCGCTCTGCGGCCGGGTCGGTGAACTCCGGTTCGGCGTCGGAACGCCACAGGATCGGGTAGCTCATGGCGGAAAGCGTACTCCGCGGGCCCCGGGTAGGCTGCCAGTCCGAGCCTCACGGCTCAGGGAGGCGTCAGGATGCCTGGTGGGTCCCGCGGTCTTCAAAACCGTTGAGGGGGCGAAAGTTCCCTGGCGGGTTCGATTCCCGTCCGCCTCCGCCAACTGAGCGGCGCGCAGGAAATGGTGCTGCCTCCGCTACCGCCGCCCGCCTAAAGCGCCATAGGGCGCCGGCTACCCGACTCCACCTGAGACGCGGAAAGGTTCGATTCCCGTCCGCCTCCGCCAACTGAGCGGC
>CAMYIJ010000138.1 GCA_947258375.1 uncultured Acidimicrobiaceae bacterium | reverse complement strand
TGCCCGCGAGCGACGAGGCGCGATTCTTCTCGGCGCACACTTGGGGAGCTTCGAGGCGATGCGAGTCAGCGCCGACGAGGAGTCGTTTCCGTTGAGCATCGTCGGACACTTCGAGAACGCCCGCATGATCAACGCGCTCCTTTCCGAAATCGATCCGAAAATGGCCGAAAGCGTGATCCACGTCGGCGACGACCCAGTCGGCTCCGCGCTGGCGATCAGGGACCGGCTCGTCCAGGGGCACATGATCGCGGTTCTGGGAGATCGCGTCGGCCTCAACGAGAAGACAGTCAGCGTCGATTTTTTCGGCAAACCTGCGCTTTTTCCGGCTGGACCTTTCATTTTGGCTGCGGCGCTTCGCGCCCCTGTTTACCTCGTGTTTGGTCTATATTATGAACCAAATCGCTACGAGCTCTTCTGCGAACCGTTTGCAGAGCGCATCGAGCTACCCCGCGGCGAGCGGGGTGAGGCCTTGCAACGAATGGTTCAGAAGTACGCACATGCGGTTGAGCGATTCTGCCGAACAGCACCCGACAATTGGTTCAACTTCTATGACTTCTGGGGCGAACGAGACAATGACGGCGACTGAGGCTTCACCATCGTTGCGCGCCGCCATCGAGGTCGGTCGCGAGCCTTTGACCATCGACGACATTCTCGCACTGGCAGAGGGAGTTGCCGTTCCCCAGCTGAGCCAGGCTGCGCGCGAGAGGATGCAGGCGAGCACCGACGTCGTGGCGCGCCTGCACGAGGACGAGGCACACATCTATGGCGTCACGACGAGCGTCGGCGCCTCGGTGGGCACACACGTGCCTCGTCTGTTTTCGCGGGACCTTTCGCTCAACATCCAGCGGATGCACCTCCGGCGCCGACCTGTGGGGCTGGAGAAACCCGAATGAATGGACCTCGAGGGGACCGCCGAGCTCATGGATCGTGAGTACCTCGCCGAGTGGCGGGGTTCGGGTCGTGAGCCAACGACAGGCCAGATCCGAATCCATGAGAGGCTGCAGGTTCACCTCCTCGGCCATCGGCAGGAACACAAGTGCCGTGGCGGCGACACGCAGCGGCTCCCAGCTCAGCAATGCCTCCGTGATCGCAGTCGAGGCCGCAGCCCAGTCGAGGCTCTCGCGCTGCCGACGGGCCCAGCGGCGCCAATCCTCCTTGGGCGCCGCAGGATCGGGCAGCGTCATATGTCGAGGAGCTTCGGCCCGAGCTTGGCAAACTCGTCCTGAGATGAGAACGGCACTATGTAGCCGTCCTCCGACCTGATCTCCTCGAGGTTGGCGACAACGTCTTCAACGGTGATCGCGCCATCCTTGGGGTGCTTGAAATAGCCGTCGGCCAGGGCGACGAAAATCCGGCTAACCGAGCCACCCCCGACCGACCACAGCTCGGAAGTGAGGTCACACTCCTCCGATGCCAGATACGCGACGGCCGGAGACACCAGCTCCGGCTGGAAGTGCTCGAGCACCTCTCCCAACAGCCCCTCGGTCATCCGAGTCGCCGCGATCGGCGCGATGGCATTCACCCTGATGCCGTGTTTGGCGCCTTCGAGAGCCAACACGTTCATGAACCCGATGAGGCCCATCTTGGCGGCCCCGTAGTTGGTCTGGCCGAAGTTGCCCATGATGCCGGAGGCGCTCGATGTCATGACGATGCGTCCGTACCCGCGTGCCTTCATGTGGGCGAAGGCGGGCTGGGAGACGTAGAAGGCGCCTCGCAGATGAACGTCGAGCACCGACCGCAATTCGTCGACCGTCAAATTGGTAAAACTGCGGTCACGCAGAATGCCGGCATTGTTGATGAGCACGTCGACGGTACCGAATTCGGCAATCGCGTGATCGACGATCGCCTGGGCCGACTCGGGCGCGGCTACGGAGTTGTAGTCGGCTACCGCGGTGCCCCCGGCCTCGAGGATCTCGGCAGCGACAACATCGGCTGCACTCTCCGACGAGCCCTCCCCGTGGACCGTACCGCCCAGATCATTGACCACGACGGCCGCGCCGAGCGAAGCCAGCAGGTGGGCGTGGGCCCTACCCAGGCCGCCGCCGGCCCCGGTAACGATTGCCACACGATTCGTGAAGTCGACCATCGATGTGCCTCCAAAGCTCTCAGTTGTCTGCACGTTACCGTTGCCGACGCGATGATCCGCTCCGGATCGCGTCTCAGATAGCCAGGTTGCCCTTGCCGGGCTTGACGATTCCGGACATACCGAGCCAGCCGGCAAGCGCCTCGAGATCGTGCCGCAGCGCCCGCCCGACTCGCTTCTTGTCCCGGCCGTCTTCCGAGTACGCACCTTGAACCCGAAGCAGCCCCTCCTGACGGTCGGCCTTCAGATCCACCCGGGCGACGAGTTCTCCATCGAGAAGGTAGGGCAGCACGTAATAGCCATAGACCCGCTTCGGTTCGGGAACGTAGATCTCGATCCGGTAGTGGAAGTCGAACAGCCGTTCCGCCCTGTCCCGGGCCCACACGACCGGATCGAAGGGGCTGAGCAGCGCGGATCGTGGTTCGCGGCGCGGTAACGACATCTCGGGATCGGCGTACACCGGGCCCTTCCATCCGGCAACGTCGACCTCGATCAGCTCGCCGCGGCCGGCCATGGCATCGAGAACAGGCCGGGCCGTCGGTAGATGAAGCCGGTAGTAGTCGGCGAGGTCGGCGGCGGTCCCAACCGCGTGGTGCCGCGCCGCCAGCGCCAGCAGATGCCGATACGCGTCCGGCTGCGGCAGCGGCTCGGCCTCGAGGTGTTCCGGGGCGATGACTCGCTCCGGGAGGTCATAGACCCGGGCGAAATTGGCGGTGCGATATGCCGTGATCCGCCCGCTGCCGAAGAGCCACTCGAGCGCCACCTTGCCGTTGCCCCAGCCCCACCAGTTGCCCTTCCGGCTTCCGGGATCGGCGAGATCCCCAACTGTCAGGGGACCTCGTTCAACCAGCTCCTCGTACACAGTCTCGACGTAGCCGGGGTGTTCGTCGAGTAGAGCCTGCACCCGCCGCCAGGGCCGGTGGGCGGCCATCCGGTGACGCAGGTATGGATACAGCTCTACCGGAAGCAACGATGCCTCGTGGCCCCAGTACTCGAAGACCTCTCCAGAGTCGACCGTGTACGAGTTGAGGTCGGCCTTGGCGTAGTCGCCGAGCCTGGCGAAGACGGGTAGGAAGTGCGAGCGCTCCAGCACGTTGACGGAGTCGAGTTGGAGCAGCCCGATATCGTTGAACACTCGCCGGAAGTGGCGGCGGTCGACTCGCCCCGGCGGCCCCGGGCGATAGAAGCCCTGGGCACCGAGCGCGGCCCGCCGGGCCTGTTCCTGAGTCAGTTTGCGCATTGCTCTCCCATGATGCTCACGCCGTCCGGATGCCAGAGCGTCCCAAGCTGCTGGTGCCCGCCCATCGCCCGCAGCCTGGAGTTTCGAAGAAACTCCCAAGCTGCTGCGAATGAGCAGCCGCTACGCTACTGCCATGAAGGTCCTGCGAGGGTTGCGCACGATCGTGGTGGCGCCGGTTTTTGTGATCGGGACGTTGCTCGCAGCTGCCGTGGTGGCTCTCGTCAGCATCATCAGACGCGATAGCCCGCTTGCTGACACGATTGTGGTCGGATGGAGCCGGTTCTTCATCGGCCTCGCCGGCAGCAGGCTCACGGTCGAGGGCGTCGAGAGAATCGACCGCGCCAATCAATACGTTTTCATCGCCAACCACCTCTCGAATCTCGACATACCCGTGATGTTCGTCGCGACCCGCATGCCCATTCGCTACCTGGCGAAGGCAGAGCTGTTCAAGATCCCGATCTTCAAGCAGGCGATGGTTCAGATCGGCATAGTGCGCGTCGACCGACTGCGCGGTTCCGCCATCCATTCGGAGGTCAACGCCGGCGTTGCCGCCGCCCAGGCCCGCGGTCATTCCCTGATCATCTTTCCCGAAGGAACCCGCTCGGAGAACGGAGAGATGGCGCCTTTCAAGAAGGGAGCCTTCCGCATTGCCATCACCAATCAACTGGACATCATCCCGGTGACCATCGCCGGTACCTGGGAATCGTGGCGGCCCCTCTCCAAGATCGTGATGGGCGGCCCCCTCCAAGCAGTGATTCACGACCCGATTTCAGTGGAGGGTCTCGAGCTGTCCGACCTCGACGACCTGCGGACCCAGGTCCATGAGATCATCAAGAAGGAATACGAGTCCCTCCGTGCGTGACAAGCAGCGACCCTGCACTGAGTACTGGATACTGAATACTGAGTACTGAGTACTGAGTACTGATCAGTCATACACCCCCGCCAGATACGTCTTCCCGTCGCGAACCTCACACAAGAACGCGCCTGCCGATGTGACCAGCTGATAACGGTCGCAGGGCCCGACCCCTTCCCACCAGCGACCGATGTCACGCCAGGGCCCGGCCCAGGAAACAACCTCGACCCAACGGCTGCCGAGCCGCACCCGGGTGGGCATCCCGCCGTCCCATTCAACCTCGAGGATGGGGGCCTCGGCCGGCACCAGGGTTGGGGTTGGATCGGGGATCCGGCCCGGCCAGGGCGCATCGTCGGCCACCTCGGGAGGCGGCTCCCCCCAGCGATACCAGGCAACTCTTTCGCCCGGGGTCCGTCCTCCCTTGGGTCGCGCCTGGACGACTCCGTCGAGGCCGACGATCGCCTGGGTTTGGATGAAGGCTCGTTCGGCCTCGGCGACGGAGCGGGCATCCTGAGTGAGCGCCAGCTGCCTGCCTCGATCCGAAACATCGGCAGGGGCGATATGGAGCCGCACTACTCCCCCGCGAATCCCGGGGCCGCTGCGGAATCGGGCACTATCGAGCCAGGCGTTCAACTGCCAGCGGACTCGCTCGGCCAGAGACGCCTCGTCAAACGGGTCCCGGTTGCGCCAGGTGCGCACCCGCGTCGTCCCATCGGCCGCTTCAGCAGTCACCTCTACGCGGTGCGGTGCCGCCCCGTGGCTGCGTAATCCAGTCACAAGGCGGTTCGCCATGGCACGCGCGATGAAGGAAGCTTGCTCCAGGTTCTCCAGCGGAGGAGAGAACCGCTCCTCGACATCGAGGTCGGGGGGAATCACCCGGTTCTGAGGCGCCCGATCCAGGCCATGGGCGAGGCGATGGGCCTGAGTCCCGAGCGGCCCGAATCGGGTCGTCAGTGCATCCCGCGGCAGCTCGGCGAGAGCTCCCAGGGTGGTGATCCCCAGCCAACGGAATGTGGCGGCCAGTTCCTCGCTGCCCAGGGCGGCTACATCGAGCGAGGCCAGGAAAGCGGCATCATCCTCAACAATGTATACGGGAGCAGCGAGTTCGGCGGCTCGCTGGGCGGCGAATGGCCCCGCGGCCAGGCCGATCTTGAAACCGGGGCCGGTCACTCGATCGATCTCCTTGGCGACCAGGTCGACGAGGGCGGCTTCCCCTCCGTAGTACTTGACGGCTCCGGCAACCGGAGCGAACACCAGACCGGGAGCAGCTAACTCGATAGCCGGGATCAGCTCCTCGATCGCCTGGGCCACCGGCTCAAAACGTACCGCTTCGATTGCCGGATCGCTGGCAATGGTGATGACGGTGGGACAGGTGGCCTCGGCCTCGCCGCGCCGCATCCCATGGCTTATGCCGGCGTCTGCCGCCAGGGCGTTGACGGCAAGGACTCGATTGTCTTCGCCGACTGCCTGGGCGGGGCTATCCGGCGGCGCGTCCGGGCGGCGTAGCGGCCAATCCGGGTACCACACGCAAAGTGTCCGTCCCATTGTCCTCCAAATCGATCTGGCGAGTCATCCCCCGGGTGGCTTTGCCGGAGGCGGTAAATGAGAGGGAGCGAGCGGTCAACCTGCCGTGGCCGGCGGCGGTTCCTTCCCACTCCACCTCCCCGGCCTGAAGACGCAGGAAGGCAACCCCGCCGGGAAGATCCCCCTGTACCGGACGCAGAATCAACGACGAGCGCCGGGCCCGCACCAGGCTGGCGATACGGCGCAACTGGGCTTCCTTCACGCCGCGAGGAACCTCGGCATATATCCAACCGACCCCTTCGAGCAGTGCCGTCAGCGCCCGCCCCCACCGCACCGGATCGTCGCAGCGAACGATCACCAGTTGGTCGGGATCAACCCCGGATTCCCACGCCGCCACCGGGCACAGCCAGCCGCGCACATCCATGTAGGCAATGGGGCTTTGGCCGGCCTGAGCGGCCAGCAGCGACAATCCCACCCTGGTCAGCCCAAAGCCGGGATGGCCCACCAATCCGACGATACGTCCCGGCTCGAGGTGAAGCAGATTCCGGTTGATCCCTGATACGGCGCTTTCCTCTATCGCCGGCATCGTCGTCGGCTTTGTTACCGGATCGATTGCCGTCCAGATTTGGGCAACCACAAGCCCTCCGCCTCTCTCACTCTCCCCGCAGCGCCTGCAGGGGGAACACAGAGTAATCGAACATATGTTCGATTGACAATATGGAAGGAGCTTCTCAGTCGGTGAGGGTGGTGGTTCGTCTCAGGACCCGGCGACTCCGATTACCCGACGTATCAAACGCCCACAACGCAACCGCATACTCAGTCCCCAGCTCCAAACCCTC
>CAMYIJ010000137.1 GCA_947258375.1 uncultured Acidimicrobiaceae bacterium | reverse complement strand
GCCGGGCTCACCGATGCTTGAAGAGCTCCACGTTGCCAATCTCGGCTTGCTCGAGGATGCCCGGGTTGAGCCGGGGGCCGGCCTCGTGGTGGTGACCGGTGAAACCGGCGCCGGCAAGACGATGTTGATCGGCGCCCTCCAGCTCCTCGGCGGTGGGGCGGCCCGCCGCGACCGGGTGGGGCCCGGCGGCGATGAGCTCCTGGTCGAGGGAAGGTTCGCCACGGCCGACGGCGAACGAGTGGCCGCCCGGCGCGTCACCCGTGAGGGGCGGAGCAAGGCGTACGAAGACGGCGCGATGGTCACTGCTACCCGGCTCAGCGAGGAGTTCGGCCCCCTCCTCGAGATCGTGGCCCAGCATGACGCATTGACACTCGCCCGGCCGGCCGGGGTGCTGGATCTCGTCGACGCTGGGCTCTCCAGAGCGGGACGGGGCCGCCTCGACGACTACCGGCGGGCCTGGGACGAGCTCGGCAGACTC
The DNA here is from genome assembly GCA_947258375.1 of uncultured Acidimicrobiaceae bacterium. GTDB lineage: Bacteria > Actinomycetota > Acidimicrobiia > Spongiisociales > UBA5794 > JAHEJX01. The sequence continues at coordinate 6,208 of CAMYIJ010000137.1, read as the reverse complement.
CAGTCCGAGCAGCGGGAGCTCGGTGGCGACCGCCGCGCCCTCGAACGTGAGCTCGACGCTGCCCGGTTGCAGGCGGAGGAGATCGTAGAGGCCGCGCTGGCCACGGGGGAGGATGCCGACCTGGCGACGCGGGCCGATCGTCTGCGCAACGCTGAGGCCCTCACAGAGGGCTTGACGGCCTCCCATAGGGCTCTGGGGGATGACGCGGGCGCCATCGACCGGTTGGGCAACGTGATCGCCGAGCTCCGCCGCCTGGTGGCGATCGACGGCTCCCTCGAGAGTCTCCATGCCCAGGCGGTGGCGGCCAGCGACTTGCTCGGAGAATTGAGCGCCGAGATCGCCGGAATCGCAGCCGACCTCGACCACGACCCGGCGGCACTCGAATCGGTGGAGGAGCGGATCCGCCTCATCAACGACCTGAGGCGCAAGTACGGCGACACCGTTTCCGATGTGATCCGCTTTGGTGAGGCAGCCGAGGGACGCGCCGCCGAGATACAGCGGAGGCTGTCGTCGGCGGAGACGCTCGACGGCGACATCGCCAAGGCCGGCGCCGTCGTCGCGGAGGCGGGCGCGGAACTGCGCAAAGCGCGCCGGAGCCGGGCCAAGGCCCTGACCGCCGCCGCGATCGGCCACCTCCGCGACATGGGCATGAAGGACCCATTGATCCGGCTCGACCTGGAGGAGACTGAGCCGGGGCCCCGCGGCGCCGACCGCGCCCTGCTGAGTTTCGCCTCCGATCGCTCACTGCCCGCCGGTCCCGTCAGCCGGATCGCGTCCGGCGGTGAGCTGAGCCGGCTCGTGCTTTCTCTGCGGCTCGCCGGAGGTGCCGGCGACGCGCCGGTCGTAGCGTTTGACGAGATCGATGCCGGAGTTGGCGGGGCCACGGCCCTGGCAATGGGCGAGAAGCTGGCGCGACTGGCGGAGGGACGCCAGGTCCTGTGCGTGTCCCATCTGCCCCAGATCGCGGCGTTCGCCGACGCCCATTTCGTCGTCGAGCGGTCAGGTTCGGCGGCGATTGTGCGATCGGTGAGCGGCGACGATCGTGCCCGGGAGATCGCCCGTATGCTCTCGGGACTTGACGAGACGAGCACCGGGATGGATCACGCCGAAGAGCTACTAGCGGCTGCGGCGGGCCGCCTGCGCGCCGCCGGCTGATTTCGACAAGACCGGAGCGTCGACAGGTCGGTGTTATCATTCGCACTTCCTAGGCGGAGCACCAGGGTTTTGACCAAGTACGTATTCGTGACGGGTGGAGTCACGTCCAGCCTCGGCAAGGGCATAACCGCAGCATCCCTTGGCCGACTTCTCAAGTGTCGCGGACTGCGGGTCGTTCTCCAGAAGCTCGACCCCTACATCAATGTCGATCCCGGCACGATGAACCCGTTCGAACACGGTGAGGTGTTTGTCACCGACGACGGGGGAGAGACGGACCTCGACCTCGGCCACTACGAACGTTTCGTCGGCGAGAGCCTGCGACGCGACTCGAATGTCACGACGGGAGCGATCTACCAGTCCGTGATCCGCAAGGAGCGGCGCGGCGACTATCTCGGGGCGACGGTGCAGGTGATCCCGCATATCACGAACGAGATCAAGGCGCGGATCCGCAAGTTGGGAGCCGACGACCGGGTCGACGTGGTCATCACCGAGATCGGGGGCACCGTTGGTGACATCGAGAGCCTCCCGTTCCTCGAAGCGATCCGGCAGATGCGCAAGGACGTCGGCCGTGACAACACCTGCTACATCCATGTGACGCTGGTGCCGTTCCTGCCGACGAGCGAAGAGCTGAAGACCAAGCCCACCCAGCACTCGGTCGCCGAGCTGCGGGGCCGGGGGATCCACCCCGACGTCATCGTGGCCCGATCCGATCGTGACGTCGACGATGCGGTGCGCCGCAAGATCAGCCTCTTCTGCGACGTCGAGTTGGACGGCGTTATCAACGCGGTCGATGTCGGCAACATCTACGCCGTGCCGCTCGAACTTCACGCCGGTGGGTTGGACGAAGTGGTGGCCCGCACGCTGAAGATCGAGACGTCGGAGCCCGACCTTGCGGGCTGGCAGGCGATGGTCGACAAGATGGCCACCGCCACCAAGCCGGTGAAGGTGGGCATCGTTGGCAAGTACGTTGATCTCCCCGACGCGTACCTGTCTGTCGTTGAGGCGCTCCGTCACGGAGCCACGGCCAATGACGCCACCGTCGAAATCGCGTGGATCGCGGCCGAAGACGTCGACGGCCTGCTGGCCGACTCGTATCTGGAGGACCTCGACGCGATTCTCGTGCCGGGAGGGTTCGGAATCCGGGGGGTCGAAGGCAAGATCCGCTCGATCCGCTACGCCCGCGACCACGACGTGCCGTTCCTCGGCCTCTGCCTCGGCTTGCAGTGCGCCGTGATCGAGTACGCCCGTTCCGAGCTGGCCTTGGCCAACGCCCACTCTTCTGAGTTCGATCCGACGACAAAACATGCCGTCATCGACCTCATGGCCGACCAGCGCGATGTCGAGGACAAGGGCGGCACGATGCGCCTCGGCGTGTACCCGGCGAAGCTGCGGGAAGGCTCAATGGCGCGCGAGCTATACGGGGAGGCTCTCATCTACGAGCGCCACCGACACCGCTTTGAAGTCGCCAACCGCTATCGCAAGGAACTCGAGGCCGCGGGCCTCGTCGCGAGCGGCGTGTCTCCCGACGATCATCTCGTGGAGATCGTCGAGGCGCCGGGCCACCGGTTCTTCCTGGCGAGCCAGTTCCACCCCGAGTTGAAGTCTCGCCCGGACGGGCCCCATCCACTCTTTGTGGGCTTCATCGCCGCCGCGCTGGAGCGCAGGCAAGAGAGCGATTCCGCAGCGAACGTCCCGGACAAGGCCGCCATCGAGCCCTTCAGTGAGTGACGACAGCACGGGTTTTCGACTGCTGGGCGTTCGCCACGTAGCCAATTCATCGTTCCTCAAGGCTGAGAGGCTTCATCTCATCTCGCCGACCGGAGTCCCCATGGAGCGGACGATGATCCGCCATCCCGGGGCCGTGGCGATGGTCGCGATCGACGGCTCCGATGTCGTGCTGATCCGTCAATACCGATCGCCAACCGACTCGATCCTGCTCGAGATCCCGGCCGGCAAGCTCGATCTTCCCGGCGAGGACCTCGTTGCGGCTGCCCGGCGTGAGCTCGAAGAAGAGGTCGGCCTTTCGGCAGCTTCCATGGAATTGCTCATCACCTTCTGGACGACACCGGGCTTCTCCAACGAGCGGCTCTGGATCTACCTCGCCACGGACCTCACGCCGGTCTCGTCCCGTCCCCACGGTGCGGAAGAGGAAGTGGCTGAGATCGTTCGGGTGCCGGTGGCCGATATCGCCGGGATGCTGGCCGCGGATGAGTTTGATGACGCCAAAACGATCATCGGCCTGGCAGCGCTGGTGGCACGGCTGGGATAGCCGCAATGGACATTTCCACGGCCATTTCCGAGTTCCTCGTGTCGGTGACAGCCGAGAGGGGCCTGGCCCGGAACACCTCCGCCGCTTACCGGCGCGACCTGGTTCAGTACAGGTGTTATCTCGAAGATCGAGGCGTGACCGATGTCGGAGCAGTGTCGTCGGATGATGTCTCCGGCTTCGCGGCGACACTGGCTGAGCGGGGACTGGCGGCAACGACGATCGCGCGGAAGATTGCCGCGGTTCGGGGCCTCCATCGCTTCCTGGTCGCCGAGGAGATGTCGTCGGGGGACCCCACTGCTCTGGTCGAGGCCCCGAAGCGGCCCGGGAGCATTCCGAAAGCTCTGAGCATCGATCAGGTCGGCCGGTTGATCGCTGCTGCTGCCGGAGATAGCGCAGTCAACGCCAGAGATACTGCCCTTCTCGAGTTCATGTACGCCTCCGGCGCCCGGGTGGCCGAGACGGTAGGGCTCGACGTGCTCGACCTGGACCTCGGGGAGTCGTCGGCACTGGTCACGGGAAAGGGATCCAAGCAGCGGTTGGTGCCACTCGGCACATACGCCGTTGCCGCAATCGAACGGTATCTGGAGCGCCGCCTCGAGTTGAAGGGGGACCGGCCGGACCCGGGAGCGTTGTTTTTGTCGACCAGGGGAACTCGCCTGACCCGCCAGGCCGTGTGGCAACTGGTGCGCAAACATGCCGCCGCGGCCGGGCTCGACGTCGATTCGGTATCGCCGCACGTGCTGCGACACTCGGTGGCAACCCATATGGTGGAAGGTGGCGCGGATCTGCGAACCGTCCAAGAGATCCTTGGTCACGCTAGTATCAGTACAACTCAGGTGTACACGCGGGTGTCGCCACGTCATCTCTATGAGGTCTACGTTGCCGCCCATCCGCGGGGACAGTGACCCGGGGCACGATGAGGGCCCCGGCTCCCAACCGGCAGATGCCGCGACCTGAACGAAACTGCTAGCCACCTGAGTTCGGATGGAGAGTCCCTGATGAACATCGATACAGCCGCCGTCGAGCTGAACGCCGAGCGCGAGAAACTGCTCCACCAACTCGCGGAGCTCGGTGCCGACGAGCAGGGCGAGCTGACCGGTGACGTCGATTACGGCGAAGGCTTCGCCGATGCCGCCGCCGCTACGGCCGAGCGCAGCGAGGTGCTCGGCATCGTCGAGAACCTCATGAAGGCGCTCCACGACGTTGATGGCGCTCTCAAACACGTCGCCGCCGGCACGTATGGGACTTGCGAACTCTGCGGCAAGGAGATAGGCGCCGCCCGCCTCGAGTTCCGCCCGACGTCGACGCGGTGTGTCGACTGCAAGGCGCAGACGGAGTAGCCGTATCCGCAAGGCACTTCATCTCGTCAAACGCTTCTTCGAGGTGTTGCTGGCGCGCCGTCTCAGCCCGCAGGAGCAGGACGAGGTCGCCGGGTGGCTGCGGCCTGAGGAGGCACCGATGTTCTGGGCTCAACAGCGGGCCGACCAGCGCCACGGCCTCGTCACCGCCCGCAAGCTGGCCGCGCACGCTCCCGATGATCTCGAGCTGATCCGCGCCGGCCTGCTCCACGACGTCGGCAAGAGTGGTGTGCGTATCTCAGCGGTCGGCCGATCGGTGGCGACTCTGGCCGATCTCGCCGGGCTACCTCTCTCGGCCCGCTACCGGAAGTATCGCGACCATGGCCCGATTGGCGGCGCCGCACTGGCCGATCTCGGCGCCGAACCGTTGACGGTCGCCTTCGCTTCGCACCATCCGGGAGCCCCGCCGGCCAGCGTGGATGCAACTCGATGGCAACTGCTTCTGGAGGCCGACGATGACTAGGAGCCTGCTGAGCAATCCAATTGCGGCGTCTCTGCGGTTCTCGGCTCGGGACGTTTGGCTATCGGCACCGACGGACGTCGGTTGGCGACGGGCCTCACCCGAACCACCCTCGTCGCCCATGCCTTCGCCCGTCGATCTCGAAGTATCTACTGATACTCCACAGGAATCTGAAGGATTCCCCTCCTCGGCCTGTGGCAGATGACGATGAGATTCAACTCGGGACGCTTGGCTTTCGGCCGGGGGGCACGCTTCGAGTTCAGGGCCTCACCCAAACCCCCCTCGGCAGATCAATCCACAGTGATTGCTCAGCAGGCTCCAGGGATTGTCACCTGCACGAGCCGCGCGCCGCGTACCATGAGGCCCCCGGTTCGCCGTTGTGGTGGCGCGGGCGCCGTCGGCCGAAGCAGAGACCAGTATGACATACGAAGTTCACACCAGAGTATTCGAAGGACCGCTCGATCTGTTGCTGCAGCTGATCACATCGCATCAGCTGGCAATAACCGAGTTGAGCCTCACCGACATCGTGGCTGAGTACCTCTCGTACCTCGATGCTCTGCGGGAACTCGATCTGGAGGTGACGAGCGAGTTTCTTCTCATCGCTTCGACGCTGGTCCAGCTCAAGGCGCGTCACCTCCTGCCGGACGGTGAGGAAATCGACCTCGACGAGGAGCTGGCCCTGGCCGAAGAGCGGGACCGGTTGCTATCGCGGTTGCTCGCCTGTCTCACTTTCAAGGACGTCGCCGCGGTACTCCAGCACAGGTTCGAGGGGGCGAGCCGCAGCCTGCCGCGCCAGGCCGGTCTGGACCGGGACATTGTTCCGGCAGTGCGCGAGTTGCGCCTCACGGTCACGCCCAATCGATTTGCACTGATCGCTGAAAGAGCTTTCCGGGCAAGGCGGGAATCGGTGGACATCGACCACCTCGAGATGGATCTGCCTTCTGTGGACGACGCCATCCGCGACCA
>CAMYIJ010000136.1 GCA_947258375.1 uncultured Acidimicrobiaceae bacterium | reverse complement strand
TGGGTGAGGCCATGCCGACAAGCACCCATCACGCGCCAGCCGATGGCCGAACGTCCCGAGCTAGCCAGGGACGTTGAGGGCCGCAGAGACGCCGTGATTTATTGTGCGACAGTCCACTGGCTTGTCTCACATCCAGCGGAGGTGGGTGAGATCGTCCCCCCAGCTTCGATTGAGCGTGCCCTCCGCGTGTTTGGGAATGTTGCGCACGGCCACGGTCAGGCCGGCGGCGGCGGCATCGTCGAGAAACTCTTTCAGAGCCAGCGCCCCGGTGTAGTCGATGCGTCCCAGACCCTCGAGGTCGACAATCACGCCGGTGGTTTCCGCATGCTCCCCCAGGTGACGGGAGAACGCCTCGTCGAGTCGAGCGGCCGATCCATAGAAGAGCACACCGGAGGGGCGCAGAATGAGGTCCGTTCCCGACTGATGGGCGCTGACTCGGATCAGCGTCTCCCGACGGAAGTGGACGGCTGCCGCCAACAGCAAGCCGATGATCACGCCGAGGTCGATGCGCGGCGCCAGCAGCAGCGTGGCGGAGAAGGTCCCCCAGGCCACAAACGCCTGACCCCATGACTTTCGGATCAAGCTGACCATCGTCGGTATCCGAACGAGTCGAGCCACGGCCACGATGACGATGGCGGCGAGGACGGAGCGGGGCAGCGAACTGATGACCCCGGCAAACGGCAGGAAAGCCAGTACGGCGAACCCGGTGATGGCACCCGCCCACCTCGTCTCGGCCCCGGAGACCCTGGCAACCGACGAGCGAGAGAACGAACCGCCCACCGGGAAACCTCCCGAAACTGCGGCCGCAACGTTGGCGAGTCCCTGCGACACGAACTCGCGGTTGGGATCCCAACGTTCGCGGTCCTGGGTCGCAAAGGTGCGCGATATGGCGGCGGCCTCGGCGAATCCAACGAGGGCGATGACGATTCCCGGAACAAGCAGCTCCCAGAACTGCCCCATGGGGAACGTGAAGTGCAGCTCGGGGAAGCCGCTGGGCACCTCGCCGATGACGAGAAGGTCGGAGGTCACCATCGCGCTGAACACCAGTCCAACCACCACCGCGATGAGAACGCCGGGAAACAGCGGGTGGACACGTCGTCCGACGAGCAGGATCACCGCCGCCAGCGCTCCAATGGCGAGGCCCGGCCAGTTCCAGGCTGCAGTGTCGGCGAGTGCCCGCAATGCGTCGCTCACAAGCGAGCCTTCGCCGCCGGTGACACCGACCGCCGTGGGCACCTGCGAGGCCAGGATCAGGATGGCAGCTGCGCTAGTGAAGCCGATCAGCACGGGCGACGACATCAAGTACGCGACAATTCCACCTCGGGCAAGACCGAGGACGATCCGCACCGCTCCCACAATCAGGGCAAGCACAACTGCCTGCGCGATGTAGTCCGCCGAGCCGGGGTCCGCGATCTCGCTCAAGGCACCGAACGTCAGCAAGGCCGTCATCGCAACCGGACCTGTTTGCAGATATCGCGAAGAGGCGATCAGAGCGGCTGCCACCGGTGGCAGCGCCGCCGCGTAGAGACCTATGTAGGCGGGCAGCCCGGCGATTTCCGCGTACGCCAGGGACTGCGGGATGAGCACGATCGCAACGCTGAGGCCGGCGATCAAGTCGCCACGCCCGGGTCGCTCCCTCTCGGTAGGTGCCATCTCGTTCCAGTCTCATTGGCCAATCGAAATCAGGGACCGCCCTTGCTGGGGGGGGCCGGTTCTCAACGGCCGGGGGCCACCAGGTCGAACCCGTCTGGTGAATGAATTGACGACGCAGCCTACCGCTGCGTATTGTCCGGACAAATCGGAATCGGGCCTCGTGCCCCCGCGGAGGCAGCGTGCGTTACGGCTTTGTCATAGATCAGACGACGTGCATCGGGTGTCACGCATGCACCGTCGCCTGCAAGACAGAGCACCAGGTTCCCCTTGGAGTCAATCGCACCTGGGTGAAGTACATCGAGAAAGGCACCTGGCCCGACACCAAACGCTTCTTCTCGGTGATGCGCTGCAACCATTGCACCGACGCGCCGTGTGTGACGATCTGCCCCACCCGGGCTCTCTACAAGCGCCACGACGGCATCATCGACTTCGACACCGACCGCTGCATCGGCTGCAAGAGCTGCATGCAAGCCTGCCCCTACGACGCGCTGTACATAGATCCCGAGGAGCACACCGCACAGAAGTGCAACTACTGCGCCCATCGCACCGATGTCGGGCTGGAGCCCGCTTGCGTCGTTGTGTGCCCCGAGCAGGCCATTGTTGCCGGCGACCTCGACGACCCCACGACCCGAATCGCCACGATGGTGGCAACTGAGAAGCTGTCGCAGCGGGCGGTTGAACAGGGGACCAGGCCGAACCTCTGGTACAAGGGCGCCCATGAGGCCAGCCTCGATCCTCTGCTGTCCGTGGACAGCGGCGACGGTGGTATCTGGCAGGACCCGGCTGCGTCGTGGCTCGCCGTGGACCTCACACCGGATGCTCCCGAGCGACCCGGTCCCAAGGTCGTCTACGAGGCCCCGGAGTCGCCGGCACGAGTCGTCTACAACAACCGCCATCCGATGCCATGGGGCTGGCGGGTGTCGAGCTACTTCCTGACGAAGGGCATCGCCGCCGGACTTGCAATCGTGATGGCGCTGGCAATGGCTGCCGGAGCGGAAATCGATACCCGCTGGGGTCGATGGGGCGTGCCGCTCATCGCCGGACTCCTCCTGGCAGTCACCGGCGCTCTCCTGGTGTGGGACCTCAAGCGGCCCGATCGGTTCCTCTTCCTGCTCACCAAGGGCAACCCCGGGTCGTGGCTGGTTCGCGGCGCCTGGGTGTTGAGCGCCTACGCCGCCGTTCTCGGCCTGTGGTTCCTGCTCGGCCTCACCGGCGGATCGGACGCGCTGCCGGCCGTTGCCTGGATCGCGGCGGTTCTCGGCTTAGCGGTTGCCGGGTACACGGCTTTTCTCTTCGGCCAGGCCGAGGCGCGCGACCTGTGGCAGAGCCCGATCCTCCTCTGGCACATGATCGCCGGCGCATTCGCCGCCGGCGGTGGCGCCACGCTCCTTTTCGCATTCGTGTTTGGTATCGACGATCCGCCGCTGCTCGACGCTGCTACGTGGTGCCTCATCGGCGGGGCCGGTGCCCTCGGGCTGATCGCGATCGCCGAACTCGTTTCGCGGCACCCGACGCGCAATATCGCCGAAGCGATGCATCACCTCACCAGGGGCGCTTACAAGACCGAGTGGTGGGTTGGCGGCCAGCTCGTCGGCGTTCTGGTGCCCGTCGTCCTCGGTTCCATCTACGCAGGCAATCCCGACCTCGAGATCGTCGGCGCCCTCGGTGGCCTCGCGGCCCTGATCGGGATCTGGTTTGCCGACGACGCATACGTGAAGGCCGGACAAAGCGTGCCTCTCTCATGACGAAAGCTCCCAATGACTGATACTGATCGCACCCCCGAGCCGGCCGACATCGACAGGCTGTTGCCTGGCACAGAGTTGACGAACTTCCCCCCGCCCGAGCTGTGGGACGACTGGGAGGAGTACGACGCCAAGGCCTGGCCGAATAAGAAGAAGAACCGCTACCGCCTAGTGCCGACGACGTGCTTCAACTGCGAATCTGCATGCGGCCTGCTCGCGTACGTCGACAAGGAATCGGGCGAGGTCCGCCGATTCGAGGGCAACCCTGTTCACCCGGGCTCCCGCGGACGCAACTGCGCCAAGGGCCCCGCCACCATCAACCAGATGTACGACCCGGAGCGCATCCTGCATCCGATGCGTCGCGTCGGGGAACGTGGCTCCGGGCAGTGGGAACAGGTCAGCTGGGAGGAAGCGCTCGAAGAGATCGCCGCCCGAATGCGCCGAGCCATCCAGGAGGATCGACACGATGAGATCATGTATCACGTCGGCCGGCCCGGTGAAGACGGGTTCATGGATCGCACTCTCAAGGCGTGGGGCGTCGACGGGCACAACAGCCACACCAACATCTGCTCCAGCTCGGCACGGGTCGGCTACGCCACCTGGATGGGCCACGACCGGCCCTCGGCAGACTTCGCCAACGCCAAGTTCATCCTGCTGCTATCGGCCCATCTCGAAACCGGCCACTACTTCAATCCGCACGCCCAGCGGATCATGGAAGGCAAGCAGAAGGGCGCCCAACTCGCCACGGTCGACCCCCGGCTGTCGAACACAGCGTCGATGTCCGACATCTGGCTATCGCCGTGGCCGGGCACAGAACCCGCAATGCTGCTCGCTTTCGCCAACCAGTTGCTCCAGTCGGACGCCATCGACCGCGAGTTCATCCGCAAGTGGGTGAATTGGGAAGAGGCCCTCGAGGCCCGGGCTCCCGACAAGGAGCGCACCGTGGACGGCTTCATCGAGCACCTCAGGGAAACCTACGACGGCTACACCCTGGAGTTCGCCGCCAAGGAGTGCGGCGTTCCCCTCGATCGGCTGGAGAAGGTGGCGCGCGGAATTGCCGACGCCGGCAATCGGTTCGCCTCGCACAACTGGCGTTCCGCCGGATCGGGCAACGAGGGCGGCTGGCAGGTCGCCCGGTGCCTGTGGTTCCTGCAGGTTCTCACCGGCTCGGTCGGCACGAAAGGCGGGGTTTCTCCGAACACCTGGGACAAGTTCAAGCCACAGCACTGGAACATGCCGCCACCGCACAGCCGCTGGAACGAGATGCTGTGGCCGGCGGAGTACCCCATCGCTCATCACGAAATGTCGATCCTCCTCCCCCACTTCCTCAAGGAGGGTCGCGGCAAGGTGGACGTCTACTTCACCAGGGTCTACAACCCGATGTGGACCAACCCCGACGGGTTCACCTGGCTGGACGTGCTGCTCGACGAGTCGAAGATCGGCCTCCACGTCGCACTGACGCCGACGTGGTCGGAAAGCGCCTGGTTTGCCGACTACATCTTGCCGATGGGCGTTGCCTCGGAACGGCACGACACGCACTCTTATGCAACTCATGCCGGGAGCTGGCTCGGGTTCCGGCAGCCGGTGCTTCGGGTGGCGGAGGAACGCGCCGGGCGACCGGTCGACCGGACATACGAGGCCAATCCGGGAGAGGTCTGGGAGGAGACGGAATTCTGGATCGACCTGTCGTGGCGGGTCGACCCGGACGGCACGCTCGGCATCAAGAAGTGGTTCGAGTCGCCGACCGACCCGAGCCGCCCCGTATCCGTCGATGAGTACTACGGATGGATGTTCGACAACTCGGTCCCGGGCCTTCCCGACAAGGCGGCCGCCGAGGGCCTGACCCCCCTGCAGTACATGCGCAAGTACGGCGCAGTCGAAGTCGAGCGGGAAATCTACGAGGTCCACGAACGACCCGCGGGTGATTCCGGGGGGACATTGGTCGACGGCCGGCGGCGAATCGGATGGCCGACACCGTCCGGGAAACTCGAGTTCTACTCCCCCACGCTCAACGACTGGGGTTGGGAAGACGCCGCGGTCCCCACATACATGAAGACGCACGTCTATTGGAAGGACCTCGACCTCGACGGCAATGAGCGGATCCTGCTCCCGACGTTCCGGCTCCCGACGTTGATCCACACCCGCTCCGGAAACGCCAAGTACCTCTATGAGATCTCACACGGCCATCCGCTTTGGATCAACCCCCGCGACGCAGACGCGTTCGAGTTCGACACGGGCGATCTGGTGCGCATCAGCACGGACATCGGCTACTTCGTGATGCGCGCGTGGCGCACCGAGGGCATCCGCCCCGGCGTCGTTGCCGCCTCGCACCATCTCGGCCGGTGGCGCCTCGGCGACGCCGTCGGCAACGAGCGGTGGAGTTCGGCGCTCGTGGACCTCAGCAAGACCGACACCGGCTGGATGCTCCGCCAGAAGGAGGGCATCCGGCCGTTCAAGTCCTCCGATCCCGATAGCGAAAGGATCTGGTGGCAGGACGCCGGGGTGAACCAGAATCTGACCTTCCCGGTGCATCCCGACCCGGTGTCCGGCATGCACTGTTGGCATCAGCGGGTCAGGATCACCAAGGCCGAGCCGGGCGATCGCTACGGGGACATCGCCGTCGATACCGGAAAGTCGATGGCGGTCTATCAGGAATGGCTCGACAAAGCCCGCTCCGGCCCGGGGCCCGGCAACCTGCGCCGCCCCAAGTGGCTCAACCGCCCGGTGAAGCCGGTGCCCGAGGCCTACGACGCGGGGCCCTAGCGGGTTAGGCGGCTCGGGCCGCGGCTGGCAACGCGGTCGCCGTTTGCCGGGCGGGCTCGCTGACGGCGGCCTGTCGGCGCGATGCGGTCGCCGTTTGCCGGGCGGGCTCGGGATTGCTGGCGAAGGGCAGGGGTATTCGTGTCGGTGGGCTCTCGGCGCGATGCGGTCGCCGCTTGCCGGGCGGGCTCGAGTTTGCTGGCGAAGGGCAGGGGTATTCGTGTCGGTGGGCTCGCGGGACGATTCGGTCGCCGCTTGCCGGGCGGGCTCGAGTTTGCTGGCGAAGGGCGGGGGGATTGGTGTTGGTGGGCTGTTGGTGCGATTAGGTCGCCGTTTGCCGGGCGGGCTCGTGCTTGCTGGCGAAGCGGGTTCACTCGATGCGTCTCCCCCGGAGGGGAGAAGGGCCCCGCCGGCGACGAAGTCGCCGCAGCGGGTAGAGGGGCGCACCCTCGGGCACGATTCGGTCGCCGCTTGTCGGGCGGGTTCGAATTGCAACGAAAAGAAGCCCGGGGGGGATCGGTGTCTGTCGGCTCCGGCGCGGTTCGGTCGCCATACGCTGGCCGGGCTCGAGTCTGCTGGCGAAGGGAGCGGCGGGTCAGGTTTGGTCGGTTGTTTGGGGTGGCGGCGGGTCGGGTTCTCGTCGCTCCCG
>CAMYIJ010000135.1 GCA_947258375.1 uncultured Acidimicrobiaceae bacterium | reverse complement strand
CCGACCAATGCCACCGCACCGGTGGTGAATCCGGGGCTATCACCCGCTCGGGACTCAAGGTCGGGCCCAACACCCTCGCCGAGATCCTCTGTACCGGGGAAACCGAAACCACCCTCATCGACATAGACGGACTCAAGGCAGTTCCGACTGATGGGGACCGCATACCGAACCGCCTCAGGGACTATGTCTTCTTCAGAGACGGCGCCTGCACTGCTGATGGGTGTAGCAGCCGTTACCGGCTCGAACCCCACCACATCACACCCCGTTCCCGGGGCGGAACCCATGAACCAGACGGGTTGACATTGTTGTGTTGGTTCCACCACCACATCGTGGTCCACCAACAAGGATTCACCATCGACCCCCACTCTCCACCGAAACGGAGACGCTTCCTCGCCCCCGGTGTCACCCGAGCCCCACCTCGCAAATAGAGGCACACGCCTCGGTCAGCTCGAAACCACTCCACCCAAACGAACCAATCGAAACCCAGGCGAACACCTGAACCACTCGAGATTCAGGCCGTCCAAACGCGTCTGCTGCACTCCCACCGCAACGAGACACCGCACCGTGACACCGCACCGAGACACCGCGGCGGACTAGTTGCCGGCGCGCCAGAACCTCCCCCGGCGAGCCGCTCGGCTGTGTTTGCCCTTTTGGGCTTCTCCCCCGACATCAATCGGTCTGGCGCTGAAAGACGTAGGCAAAGGGCGATCTCGTGTAGGCGATCCCGCGGCCGGCCTTGTGTAACAGGTCCGCCGTGACAGTGGTCGGTCGATTCGGGATCAGGTAGCTATCCAGGTCGCGCTCGGTGACGCTGTACTTGCCCGATCTTCTGTTGATTGCAGCAGCGAGGCGATATCGCTGATCGATCGACGCCATCGCTGCGTCACCATGGCTCGGGTTGACCAAGAGCCACCCTCCCGGCACGAGATACCGGGTGCAATTCTCGGAAACGAATCCGGCATAAAGCGAGACCAGCAGGCCCACGGATTGGTCGGCCGGGTCGAGATCGCTCCGGTAGTCGGCACTGATGAACCGCCAGTTCGCGCCGGTCGGGCGCAGGCGATGGCGCCTGATGATCTCATCCACGCCGGTCGCGTCGGCGAAGAACCGGGCGGCCCGACGGTCGTTGTCGACGTATGTCACTGAGTCGAAAACGAAGGACGCCGCGACGTCGACGAACGATCCCGGATACAGCACCGAAGTGTCTCCGATGAAGTCACCTACGGCCTCAAAGAGCCGCTGGCGGTCGCCCGGATGGCGGTCCTGTTCCTTCCAAAGCTGTCGACTCGATTCCTTCATTACGGTGCAGCATGCCACGACAACACCACCGGGGTGCTCCAGCCCCCCATAACGCCGCAGGCTTGTCATGGTCCCGAGCGCCCTCGCGCACTCCGTTCCGACCAGACGCTGTCGGCTCAGCCGCGCGAGTAGGTCGCGACGTTGGGGGGCATGTCCACGCCGTCGAGGATGCGGTCGTCGGGAACACGAGCTCCCGGGGTCAGCTCCAGCGGGATGACTCCGGCCCAGATGGGGAGTTCGTAGTCTTCCTCGTCGTCGATGGGGCCGCCGGTGCGGATCTTGGCGGAAGCCTCGTCGAGCGATAGAGCCGTCACCAGAGTCCCTTTGATCTCCTTCTCGGTCACAGGGCGGCATTGGGCCCAGCGGCCGGGGACGACGTGATCGGTGACCAATTCGAGCGCCGCCAGCTTCTCGGCGGGATCATCGACAATGCGGGCGGTACCGATTACCACGACGGATCGGTAATTCATCGAATGGTGGAATGCGCTCCGCGCCACGACGATGCCATCGAGCAACGTGACGGTGAGGCAGATCTCGGCTCCGGGATTCATCGTGCGCAGCAGCCGGCTCGCCGGTGAACCGTGCATATAGACGGTGTCACCGTCTCGAGCGTGGATCGTCGGAATGACGACCGGATGGCCTTCGGCGGTGATGATCCCGACGTGGCAGATGAGCGCCTCATCGAGGATTGCGTCGATGACGGCACGGTCGTAATTCGCCCGTTCGGCGGCCCGCTTGACCTCCACTCGCCGGCTTGGTGCATCCATGGACCGCACGTTAGTGCCACCGGAAAGACGGCCGGCTCTCCCCTAGAATCTGGAGTGTTCGTGCCGATTTGTCCCGATTTATCTCCGATCCGCTCGAAATCCAGGTCAAGAGCGCACCCGATCAGGACGATTAGTGGGGAAGAAGAGATTGGGCCAGTCCGCGCCCCGCAATGGAGTAACAACTTGGTAGTCAAAAAGACCAGCGCGATGGGATCCGGCTTTCGCACCTTTCTCGGGTTGACGTTGCTGACCGGCGGGTTCCTCGGCACGCTCGCAACCCTTCTCGGGTTCTTCGGTTCCACGTCATGGTTCTTCGACGTTCTTGCCAGTTTCCGGTTCCAGCTGGCGCTCGGCCTCCTCGTCGCAGGGGTGCTGTACCTCCTGCTGTTCGGACGGGCGACGGCGTTCGTCTTCTTGATCATGGGGATCATCAACGCCGCCCTGGTGGCACCGCTGTATCTCGACAAACCGGCACCGGCCGCAAGCCCCGAGTCGATTCGGATCACCAGCTTCAATGTGGCCGCCGGGCGAGTGGACCCCACCGAGATCATCGACTGGGCGGCAGAGACCCCTCCCGATCTCGTTTTCCTCCTCGAATCGACTGAGGAGTGGATCGCGGCCATGCCGACTAATGGCAGTGGCTACTCGGTAGGCAATGAGATCCCGGACGATCGCGCCTACGGAATCTCGGTCCTGGGGAGAAGTGCCACCGACATCGAACAGCTGAGGCTCGGCGACACTCGCGATCCCGTCGTGCGGGTAATGGCAACGATCGGTGAGGAACCCATCGTTGTCTACGCGGTGCATCCCCGCCCGCCGGATTCACAGGACATGGCGGAAGCACGCGACTCCCTCTTCGCCGAGCTGTCAGAACTGGTAGCCGCCGAGACGGCACCCGTCATCGTGATCGGCGACTTCAACGCCACACCATGGTCATCGGCGTTCCGGAGATTCGAGGGTGACACCGGCCTGATCAACAGCCAGCGGGGCTACGGCCTGTCGGCAACCTGGCCGACGTCGCTGCCGATCGCGCTGATACCGCTCGATCACATGATGCACAGCGATTCGTTGACCACCATCGCCCGTTCGGTCGGGCCTGATCTCGGGTCCGATCACATGCCGCTGACCGTCGAAGTGTCGCTGGCGGCCTCGTAGTCGGGCCAGACCTGCCGCGTATCCATATCGCGGCCCAACGTCCACTACCCTCAAACCGTGCTTAACGACTACACCTCCATATCGCCCGCAGACGTCACAGACGTCACCGAATCCGCCATTGCCGCCGCCGGGGCACTCGTCGACCGGGCGGCCGGGGCGACCACCCTGACGTGGGACACAACAGTGGGCCTGCTCGAGGAGGCCGGCGCCCTCGTCGCCGACGCCTACGGCAAAGGCCCCTTCCTGGCCCGGGTACACCCCGACAAGGAAGTTCAGATGCGGGCCGTGGAACTCGAAGAGCGCCTCCAGAAGTGGTCGACCGACATCGCGTTCCGGCGTGACCTCTACGAGACTGTGAAGGCGTACGCGGACGGAGAGGACACTACCTCGCTGAGCCCGATTCGCCGGAGGCTGGTTGACCATTGGATGCGCGATTTTCGCCGCGCCGGACACGAACTCGATGACACCGCTCGGGCATCTCTCCAGGAGAAGCAGCAGCGCCTCATCGAGCTCCAGGTCGAGTTCTCCAAGAACCTCGATGAGTGGGACGACGGCATCGATGTCGCCGAAGATGAACTCGCCGGTATGTCAGCGGACTATGTGGGCCGGCTGGCTCCGGGAACCGCCCCCGGGACCTACCGGATCTCCATGGCCTATCCCGACTACGTCCCATTCCTCGAACAGGGGTCCAACCGGGACCTGCGGCGCCAACTCCAGTTCAAGTTCTGGAATCAGGCGGTCGACGCCAACAAGCCGCTGCTCGAGCAAGCCGTTGCAGTTCGCCAGGAGATGGCGGCACTTCTCGGCTACCCGACATGGGCGCACTACGCCATGGAGACCAAGATGGCCGCCGACCCGGCAAACGTCGAGGAGCTCTATGCCAGTCTCGTGACGCGCCTCGAGGAGAAGGCCGCCGCCGAAATGGACGCCATGGCCATCATGATGGAGTCGGAGTATCCCGGACAGGCAATCGAGCCGTGGGACTGGACCTACCTCCACACGCAGCAGCGCAAGCAGGACTTCGGGGTCGATCCCGACGAGGTCGCCGCCTACTTCTCCCTCGAGCCGCTGATCGACGGCATGTTCGACGTCACTGGCGATGTGTTCGGCCTCGAATACGAACGGATCACCGACACGAAGGCCTGGCACCCCGATGTCTTTCTATACGCAATCAAGAACCGCGGCGCCACCGAGCCGCTCGCCTACTTCTACGCCGATCTCTTCCCGCGCGACGGCAAGTTCGGCCATGCCGCCGCCTTCGGCATCCAGTACGGCCGACTCGAAAACGGCGACTACGTCAAGCCGGTGGCAGCCATCGTTGCCAACTTCACCAAGCCGACCGCCGACAGCCCGAGCCTGTTGCAGCACAACGAAGCGCTCACGCTGTGGCACGAGTTCGGGCACATCCTGCATTTCTGCCTGACAACGGTGGATCTGGTCCGATTCTCGGGTTACGACACGGAGTGGGATTTCGTTGAGGCGCCTTCGCAGATCATGGAGAACTGGATGTGGGAACCCGAGGTACTGCAGCGCTTCGCCAGACACCATGAGACCGGAGAGCCGATCCCGGCCGATCTGGTGCAGCAACTCGTGGCCGCCCGCGATCTCAATGTCGGACTGACCACATTGCGCCAGATGTTCCTAGGAAGGCTCGACCTCGCCATGCATGCCACCGCCGAGCCCGTCGATCTCGACGAGGCATATCGCGCCTCGTACAAGCTGACCCAGCTACCGTTCCACGAGGGCACGTTCTTCCCGGCAGTGTTCGGCCACCTCATGGGTGGTTACGACGCCGGGTACTACGGCTATCTGTGGGCCCAGGTGTACGGGGATGACATGTACAGCATCTTCGAAGCTGAAGGCGCGATGAGCCCGCTCGTCGGCGCCCGGTACCGCGATGAAGTGCTGGCTACCGGCGGATCACGTGACGCCATCGACCATCTGCGTGCCTTCCTCGGCCGGGAACCGTCGAGCGATGCTTTCCTCGCCAAGCTCGGGCTCGGCTGATGGTTCGCTGACCGGGGGTACCCGCACAATGTCCCGCCACCCCTGAGGTCGCCAAGCCATGGCTACACGCCGCTATCTCACGATTGGAGTCATCGGCCTGCTGACGCTCGGGGCCTGTACTCCGGCCGGGGTGCCGCCACCCGACACAACCCAGCCCCCCCCTCCGACCACAACGACTGCGCCCTCGTCCTCAACGACAACAACTGTCGCGCCGCGGCGACCCCCTCTCGATCCGACCGGTTCGTACGCAGTAATGGTCTTCACCAACCACCTTCCGGCATTCGGGCTCACCAGCGACGGCAGCACCGACCGGCCCTGGGCACGCCTCCACACCACCCGGGACTACATATCGATGGTGCGCCTCGTTGCCGAGACCCGGACCAAGGTGGTGCTCGGCTACAGCCCAGTGCTGCTCGAGCAGGTCGCAGACGCCGCTGCGGGACGCTGGGATCAGGCCGCCCTCATCACCGCCAAACCGGCGAACGAACTGACGGATGAGGACAAGAGCTACATCGACGAGGTCTTCTTCATCGCCGGCCCCTCCCATATCGATCGCTACCCCCGCTATCGGGAGCTGGCCAACCGCCGCGAGCAGGGACGGCAGTTGTCGACCAACGATTACCGCGACCTCCAGATTCTCTTCAATCTGGCGTGGACCAGCCCGCTGCTCCTCGAAGACGAAACCCTGGCAGCCCTCGCCGCCCGGGGGCGGCGCTTCAACGAAGCGGACAAGGAGGTACTGCTCGCCGCGCACCAAGCGGCCGCGGCGGAGTTCCTCGACACACTGCGGTCGCTGGAGGCCGACGGACTAGTCGAGATTGCCACCACGCCGCTGGCCAACCCGACCCTGCCGTTCCTCATTCGCAACCGGATGGATCAGGATGCCACCGACCAGATCGTATGGGGCGCCGAACGGGCGACTGCCGTGCTTGGGCTCGACCCGTCCGGAATGGCGCCGGCCGGCGGCCTTATCGATCAGGCAAACGGTGCAGCAGCCATCGAAGCCGGCTTCGAATGGCTACTGCTGTCCACCCCGGAGACGACACGTCCGTTTCAACTGACGTCTGAAATCGGGAGCGTCCTCGCCCTGGTCACAGCACCCGAACCGGGACGGCGCGTCGCCGATACCTACTTCGCGATGGAGCCGGCAACGGCCGTTCGCGACATGATCGGCGCCATGTCGATGGAGATCGGAGATGATCCCGGGGCAGTCGCGACGTTCGCCGCGGACGGTACGGAGCCATGGGGCCGATACGAAGACGGAGGGATCGCTTTTCTCCGCCGACTGCTCCAACAGCTACAGACAACGCGGGCCTTCACCCCGGTGCTGCCCTCCGAGTTGAGTGGTTCGCTTCGGTTTGATCCCGCGCCCTTCCCCACGCTCCCCAACACGTACCTGAGTGACAGCGACGAACTTGCCGCATGGGCGCTTCTGGCCGACACGCGCCAGGAATGGCTGCGCCGCCGGCAGGCAGGCTCCGTAGCCGCCGACGACCTGGCGGAAGCCTACGAGGCGATCCTACGTGCCCAGGGCGCCGACTGGTACTGGTGGTATAGCGAGGAAAGAGACTCCGGCGAGGATGCCTATTACGACGAGACCTTTCGAGCAGGATTGGTCGATGCCTGGTCGCTTCTTGGCAGCCCCGCACCCGACCAGTTTCACGTGCCGCTCTT
>CAMYIJ010000134.1 GCA_947258375.1 uncultured Acidimicrobiaceae bacterium | reverse complement strand
TGGCTCCAATGTGGTGATCACGATCACGGTGGATGTGGCTTCGAGTGTTGCTAATGGGTCGACGTTGACGAATGAGGCGACGGCTGACGGCAACGAGACTGATCCGGATCCGACCAACAATGAGGATGACGAGCCGACTGATGTGGTTCGCAAGGCTGATCTGCGGATCGCCAAAGATGACGGTGTCACGCAGGTGACGGCTGGTGATGGTGTGACTTATCAGTACACGATCACGGTGAACAACGATGGTCCGTCTGATGCCGACAATGTGACGGTGACTGAGGACAGCTTCCCGGCTGGCTTCACCATGGGCACGGTGTCTTCGTCGCAGGGTGCCTGTGCAGCGTTCGACTGCAATTTGGGGACGATCGCGGCTGGTGGTTCAGCGACGATCACCGTGGCCTACACGGTGCCGTCTGATACTCAGGCTGGGTCCGAGACCAACACCGTGTCGGTGACCTCTGATGAGCCGGACCCGGATCCGTCAGATAACACCGGTTCGGACACCAATGAGGTGTTGACAGAGATCGAGCTGAACATCGTGAAGAGGTTCTACACGATCGACGAGGACACTGGCCTGCGGGTCTATGACGGACCGGTGGAGCAAGGCATGAACGGGTTCTTCGAGCTTGTCGTGACCAATGACGGCCCGTCCGATGCCACGAACGTCAGCGTGACGGACACCGTCAACGGCGCTCTCGGCGTGACGGCGGTGTCGGTGACGACCAGCTCTGTCGCCGGCAATGAGTCGTGCGACCCCGCGAGCCAGATCATCGCTTGCACAATCCCGACGCTCGCTGTCGGCGACGACTCCGTGGTCATCACGGTGGAGTACGAGGCAGCCGAGTTCTTGGACCCGGACACAGTGGGCTTCGGTACGGAGTCTGGTGACGATTTCCGATTCCTGTTCGTCAACGGCTACATCCTGGAGGGCTCGTCTGATCCCGACAGTGTTGTCGCCGGAGCCGAGGATGGGCACGTGATGCGACTGATCGCTCCCGACGGGACCGTTGAGCTGCTTCCGTACGTCGGGACGAAGAACGAGGTCTTCTTCGACGCTGACGGAGACGGGGTAGAAGAGCTCGGCTTCACAATGCACCTTTCCTGCTCCGACTTGTTCGTCGGCGGCTTCGGAGAGGGTGGCGGACAGGGGCCGGTGGCAGGTGTCGACGATGAGTGGCAGATCGCGTCCTGGTCGATCCTTCGTTACAACGGCAGCTTCTTCAAGGGCTGTGGTGACGTGGTCGTGCCGGACGACGTGATTAACACGGCGTATGCCGACGGGGCCGACTCGAACTCGACCCTCGATTCGGACGAGAAGGTGTCTGGTTCAGACACAGTGCAGATCATCCGCCAGCTCAAGATCGAGATCCGGAACGATCCGGTTATCAAGGGCAAGAAGATGGACGTCCTGTTGAACAACACCGGTGAGGATATCCTCACGATCACGCAGATCGAGATCACGTGGCCGACCGCCAACGGCGAGCTGCGGTCGGTTGGATTCGGTGGTCAGAACACGATCTGGATCGGGGCGGACGAGGCTCCTGACGCGACGATCACCGTCTTCGAGGCGGGTTCCGACCTGACGATCGATCCGGGTGAGGCACTGAAGCTTGGCTTCTTCTTCCAAGGGAAGACCAAAGGCGGTACCTACACGGTCACGGTGACGCTCGAGGGCGGCCTCACGACGGAGGTGACGACGATCACCGCGGCTCTCTGATCGAAGACATGGTTGGCTGTCTGGTCATTGATCAGACAGCCGGCCGAAAGGTGAGTTGAATCGAGGGGACCGAGCACACGCTCGGTCCCCTCGAGTTTTGAGGGGATGCACCGTCAGACCGTTAGCATATTGCCTCGGGTAGTGGCGCTTGCCGTTCCGGGCCGGCAGGGCTGAGCGGCCACCCGGAACGTCCCCGAGGAGGTCGCTCTATTGTCGATACGTCGTACCTTCCCGCCGCATCAACGTCGCCCCGCCGCGGTCGTCGCCGGTGGCGCAATCGGCACGGCAGCCCGCCTCGCGGTCGGCGAAGCCATCGCCACCAACCCAACCGCATTCCCCTGGCACACCCTCGCCGTCAACCTCGTTGGCGCCGCCCTTCTCGGCTTCCTTCTGCCTCGCCTCCAGGCCGGGGCCCGTTCGACGCAATACACCATCCCGCTCCTCGCCATCGGCGGGCTCGGTGCCTTCACGACGTTCTCCGGGTTCGCCGTCGAGATCGTGGAACTCGTCGACAACGGCCAACCCGACACCGCCATCCTCTACGCCGCCGTCTCTCTCACAGCGGGCCTCGCTCTCGCCCTCATCGGCCGGCGGCTGGGGGAGCGGACCGCATGAGCTGGGTCCTGGCCATCGCCGCCGGGGGAGTAGGGGCGCTCGCCCGCTATATCGCCACCGGGTGGATACAACGCCGCATGAACACCACGCTGCCGTGGGGCACCGCAACGGTGAATCTCACCGGAGCCGCCATTCTCGGCTTCCTGGTGGGCCTGGGGAGCCTCTCAGAGCCAACGATGCGCGTTGTCGCCCTCGGGTTCCTCGGCGGGTACACCACCTTCTCGACTTGGATGGTGGAGTCGATCCTGCTCGCCGAGGAGGGCGGGCCTGCCGGAATACGAGCGGGGGCCGTCAACACGGTCGCACCCCTGATAGTCGGGATAACTGCCGCCACAATCGGCTTCCTTTTGGGACAATGGGTGTGAAAGGAGAGAACCATGGAGAACATCGCCGACGGCAAACTGCTGCGTGTCTTCGTTGGAGAGAACGACGCCTACGACGGCAAGCCGCTCTATGAAGCGATCGTGCTGATGCTGCGCCGCGAAGGCCTTGCCGGGGCCACGGTGTTCCGGGGCATTGAGGGGTTCGGCGCCTCGAGCCGGATCCACACCGCCAAGGCGCTGCGACTGTCCGAGGACCTCCCGATCCTCATCGAGTGCGTCGACCGGGCGGAGAGCATTGAGAAGGTGCTGCCGATCCTCGACGACATGATCACCGAAGGCCTGGTGACCGTGGAGAAGGCCGAGATCCGGATCTACCGGGGGCGCACGGCGTAGACACCGGCTAAAGAAACGCCGCCCAAAATGCCGATAAATGAAGCAACAGATTTCACCGTAGCCCGGCAGGTACAGCCGACCTGACCAGTTTGCACGGTTATAGGCGAGGAGACCTGGGCGGTGGGCTCGGGTCTTTTCGCGTCCGTAACCCCCATACACATTTGGGGGTCTGTCCCCTATGGCTATTGGTGCGCCCCGGCGAGACAATGGGGCCATGGAAACCAAGCAGATGAGCAAATCGAATCGGCTGCTCGCCGCAATGGCGATCGGCCTCGTTGCACTCATCGCAGTGGCCGCCGTCTTCATCGCCATCCGGGAGCCGGTGACGTTCGATCCAGGCACGCCGGAACGCGTCGTCCAGGACTACCTGATTGCCGTGCTCGATGAGGATGCCGAGACGGCCCATGCCCTGCTGGCCCCCGATCTGCAAGCGCGCTGTGACATCGAGGAGCTCGAGGATCGTTACTACCGGCGCGAGGACAACCGGATCACTCTCGTCGAGTCCCGCATCGACGGTGACCGCGCCACGATCGAGGTCAAGTTCACTGCCACGTACAACGACGGACCCTTCGAATACTCCGACTGGTCCTATGAAGAGAGTTTCAAACTGACCCGCGGCGACGGTGCCTGGCGGATCTCGTCGGCCCCGTGGCCGTACTACCGATGCCCGGAGGTGTCCCCATGATTATCGGCGGCCTGCTACCACTCATCATTCTCGGCGGGATCATCGTTCTCATCGTGCGCGCCGTCTCCAACCGCGGAGCAGGAGGCAGCCCCGGCGAGTCCGGGACTGTGACCATCCGCCGCTTCTTCCAGTACGCCGTGCTCTACGGAGTGCTGATCGTTGTTGCCATCGGCTTCACAGGGTTGCTCGAACAGTTACTGCCCGACGAGGGCTCGGTGATCCGCCGCGACAGCAGCGAGATTGCCCGCTCGATTGCGTTCCTCCTTGTCGGCATCCCGGTGTACTTCGGGATCGGCGCCTGGGTGCGCCGTCAGCTCGAGGACCGTCGGGAGCGAGCTTCTTTCGGATTCAGCTTCTACCTGACGGCAACGCTGCTGACCGCCCTCATCACGACTGCCTGGGCCGCGTTCGAGCTGCTCAGTTGGGTCTTTGGTGCCGAGTCATACGACAACGGCAGCCTGGCCCGGGGCATCGTGTGGGGGCTGGTGTGGCTGAGCCACTGGATCATCGCCGCCAACTACCAGGAGGCACCCCGGGGCGAAGGCCACCTGATTGTCGGGTCCGCCCTCGGGCTGGTCGGTTTGGGAACCAGTGTGGCATTCACGCTCACCGTCGTCCTCAACGAGATGTACGCGAACCTCTTCGAGACCAGCTTCGCCGGCAGTTTCGGCGAGAACTTCGGGCGATCCGTGGCCGGGCTCATCGTCACTGCGGCCATCTGGTGGGTCTACTGGCTGCGTAACGGGCTGCGCCTCGAACGTACGCCGCTGTGGCACGCCTATGTGCTGCTGCTGGGGGTGCTCGGCGGGCTGTTCACCGCCATCAGTGCCGGGGGGACGCTGGTCTACACCGTGCTCGAGTGGTTCTTCGGCGACCCCCAAGCCGCCACCGCCTCGGGGCAGTTCGACATCCTGCCGGGCCTCTCCGCGGCCGCGCTGGTCGGGCTCGGACTGTTTTTCTATCACCGGGCCGTCCTCGCCGAGACGGAGGCGGCGGCCCGCACCGAGATTCGGCGGATCTACGAGTACGTGATCTCCGCGGTTGGGCTGCTCGCTGCGGCCGGCGGGATCACGGTGCTCTTCGTCGCCCTCATTCAGCAGCTGGCCCCCTCCGGGGACGTCATTGCCGGTGATTCGGAAGTGAACCTGTTGATCGGGGCGATCACGTTCCTGGCCGTCGGCGCTCCGATCTGGTGGACCGTGTGGTCTCGCATCCAGCGGCTGCGCATCGCCGAACCCGACATCGAGCTGCGCTCGCCGAGCCGCCGGGCGTACCTGATGCTGCTCTTCGGCGTTGGGGGAGTGACCGCTCTCATCAGCCTGCTGACCGCCGTCTTTCGAATCATCGAGGACGTGCTCGACGGCAACTTTGGCGGCGACACGATCGCCGACATGGCCCCGGCGCTGGCGCTTGTCATCACCACCGGCGCCATTGCGGGCTACCACTGGACGATCTTCAAGGAGGACCGTGAGGACGAGCCGGCCGGCTTGCGCTCTGCGCTCAAGGAAGTTGTCCTGGTCGGTGTCGCCGGCGATGAACTGGCGGGCGAGATCCGCGCGTACCTCGACGCCCGGGTGCGGGTGTGGGATCGCCTCGACGGCCCGGTGGGTTCGCCCGATGTAGCCGCGGTGCTGGCGGAGCTCGAGGAGCAACCCCACGAGCAAGTGATGCTGATCGCCTGGGACGACGGCTATCGCATCGTGCCGTTCACGGCCCGGACCTGACAAGGCGACGTTGCGCCCCCCTAATGCCACCCTGCGGGCGGTGCCCGGCTCGGGACGTTTGGCTTTCGGCAGGGCCGCAGCCTTCGCGACACATGGGCCTCACCCAAACCACCCTCGTCCCCCCGCCGGGGGGAGCCGTCCGGTTATCCGGTCGCAGTGCTTGAGGTCACGTCCGATCAGCCGACAATATTTGGGTAGCACCTCTGAGAACGGTAGGTCCGTTGATGGCATTGCAGCGTCCTCACTCGGTCGGTGAGCGGGCTATCCAGTTGCGCTGGCTCGGAGCCGGCATTCTATTCGGCGCGATGTTCCCGCTATTCGGGTGGTTGATGGCCATGAGTGCGGATGGGATCAGCGGGGTCCAGGCTGCCCACGACGCCCAACCCGTCCTCTACATCGTCGATCTGGCGCCGCTGGTGCTCGGTTTGACCGGCCTGGGTATCGGCGTGTTCCATTCCCGGCTGGTGCGCATCCGCCGTTCGATTGAGCTGACCGTCACCGAGCGCACCGCCGACCTGCAGCGGGCCCTCGACGACCTGTCCGCGGCGCAGGCTGAGCTGCTGAACTCCCAGAAGCTCGAGGCGATCGGCGGTCTGGCCGCCGGAATTGCCCACGAGATCAACACACCGATTCAGTACGTTGGGGACAACACCAAGTTCGTCGAAGAGTCGTTGAACAATCTGCTCAATGTCGTTTCGGCTTCGGCCCGGCTGGCTGCGGCGGCGAGCGAAGCTAACGAAGTGTCCGGCCTCGTCGAGGCCTACGAGAGCGCCGCCCGGGACGCCGAGGTCGACTACCTCGCCACCGAAGTGCCCAACGCCATCAAGGAGAGCCTCGACGGGATCGAACAGGTGGCCGCGATAGTGCGAGCCCTCAAGTCGTTCGCCCACCCGGGCACGGATCAGAAGTCGGCCAGCGATCTCAACGAGATGATCACAGACACCGTCGCCGTGGCCCGGGGCGAGTGGAAGACCGCGGCCGAAGTGGATCTCAGCGGCCTCTCGTCCGAGCTGCCGCTTGTCCCGGTCCTTGCAGGCCCGCTCAAGCAGGTGTTCCTCAACATGATCATCAACGCGGTGCACGCCATCGAAGACGCCTTCGCCGAGTCTGGTGGCAAGGGCCTGATAACGATCTCGACTGCCGAGAACGACGGCTTCGCCGAGATCGCGATCGCCGACAATGGTGCAGGTATTCCGCCCGAGGTCGGGGACCGGATCTTCGAGCCCTTCTTCACCACCAAGACGGTCGGCAAAGGTTCCGGCCAGGGCCTGGCAATCGCCCAAACGATGGTCGGCAAACACGACGGCACGCTGACTTTCGAGAGTGAGGTGGGCACAGGCACCGTCTTCACGATCAGGCTCCCCATTGAAGTCGCGGCCGAGGTCGAGACTGAGGGACAGCTCGCCTCATAGCGGGCTTCTCCCCTGCGTTCGTTGTGCTTAATCCGGTGCTATCGCACCGGATTAAGCACAACGAACGCTGAGTAGCCCGCCCCG